>JANYIU010000207.1 GCA_025361955.1 Holophagaceae bacterium | reverse complement strand
CCCTACCCACACCTTTCAGCGAAGAGCCGGATTTCCGAGTGTTCCTGGCCGTTACGGAGTGAGCGACACTGTTCCGAAAGTCGCGGTAACACGACTGCGGCCTGAACCAATGGGCTCGACGAGGATCCTAGCGGGGATCTTCTCCTGCAAAGCTTCGACATGGCTGATAAGGCCTACCTGGGTGCCTTGACTAGTGAGTGTCCCCAGGGTGCCCAGAACGTCAGCCAACGTCTTTGGGTCAAGTGTGCCAAAACCTTCGTCCAGTAGCAGCGTCTCGATGGGCATACGCACGGTTCGGTAATCGGCCAAGGCGAGTGCCAAGGACAAGGAAACGAGGAAGGTTTCGCCACCCGAGAGGGTGCCCACGGGCCGGCTCTCTCCGGCGTGCGCGGCGTCTTGCACGGCAAAGGCAAGACGCTCGATGCCCTGATCGTCCCTAGCCGGAATCAGACGGTACCGGGGTCGCAACCGCTCGAGGCGGGCATTGGCCTTGACCAGGAGATCCCTCAGGTTAAGCACTTGCGCGAATCGTCGGAAAGCCTCGCCTTCGTTGGTGCCGATCAGACGATTCATGCGGGTCCAAAGGGACTGTTCCATCTGAGCTGTCCGAAGGTTCTCCAGGGCCTCTGCCTGCCTCAGTCGAACCTCCACCTGGTCTTTCAGAGCGGCGCGGGTACGCCCAGCCTCATCACTATGACGTTGCTGGGCTGCGAGGGCCTCTTCCCGTTGCAATTCCAGAGGGCCATGGCCCAAGGCCGGGTCGAGCCCTTCTGGTCGACGTTCCTGCTGATACGCAAGCTGCTCCTGGAGGGTTTTCAATGTGGTTGCAGCATCCCGGCGAGCATCGCCCAGTTCCGTTCGACGGTCTGTCAGGACTCGGACGTCCTCTGACGACAGAGCCCGGGCAGCCAGCACCGCTTCATCCCCCAGGGGCGAAAGCAGAACCGCCAGACGAGCCTCTGCTTCTACCAGGGCTTTCTGTTCCTTTTCTAAGGACCGGGCCGTTCCGTCCCGGTTCGCCTGAGCCTTGGTGAGACCGTCTCGGGCGACCTGAAGGCGCTTCCGTTGCTCCTGAAGAGCCTTATCACACTGCCCGACAGCCTCTTTCAAGACCCTTTGGATCGGGTCGGGATCCTCACCGCCGAGACAACCGGAAACGGCTGCTTCGGCCTGGATCAGGGTCTCCCGCCGTTCCTCGTCCTCTCTACACCGGGTTTCGACCTCGACACGGGCGCTCTCTAGGGCCAGAACAGCCTCTTTATGGGCGCGACCAGCCATATCTTGTAGACGAAGGGCTTCCTCGTGGGTGGAACGAGCCTGCTGGAATCGCTTCACCCGTTTATGAGCCTCGGCCACAGCCTTGCCAAGGTCTTCCGGAAGGTGATGCGAGACAAGGTCCGCGACCAACGCAACCCGATCGGCCTTGAGAGAATCTTCGACCAGAGCCAGTCGCTGATCCTCCGCTTCGAGTCGCTCCCGTTTGGCTTGAACCTGAGCTTCGGCTTGCTGTTTTCGGCTTTTCAGCTCTTCAGCCTTCCGACGGGCCTCCGCGAAATTCTGCGCGGCCTGCTGGAGGGCAGCATCGGATTCATCCAGGGCCTTCCGTCGCACCTCAAGACTGCGATGCTCTTCCTCTGCTGCCTCGAGAGCCTGTGAGACGTGAGTTCCGTCAGGCTGCACGCCGATGCCTGCGGCCGTTTTCCCGAGGGCCCCACGAAGACGGAGCAGGGTTTCTTGCGCCTCCTGCGCCAGCTGGCGCGCATTCCCTGCCTCTGCCTCGGCTCGCTGGAAGGTGGCATCGGTGTTGCGAAAGGCCTTCCGGGTCAGGGCCACCCGACTCTTGGCTTTCCCGAGCTCGGTCTCCAGACGTTCGCACTCCGTTTGGACCTGCTGGTCCTTGACCCCCTGATCGGGGTCCACCAAGGCAGGATGGGCCTCGGCTCCGCAGAGCGGGCAAGGTCGGCCTTCCTCAAGTTTGCCCCGTTCCTTGGCCAAGTCCCGGGCCCAACGCATGAGTTCGAGGCTTTGTTGAAGATCCGTCTCCTCCTGTTCGGCTTGGGTCAGGGCGTTCTCGGATTTCCGCGCGAGATCTTCAGCGACAGAGGCGCGCTCCGTCTCGGTCTTCGCATGAGTTGTCGCATCCTGAACGCGCGTTTCAGTCAGGCTTGTCTCCTGGATCTGGCGAGCCAGGGCCTCCAGGGCGAGTTTACGTCGTAATGTCGCATCTCGGACCGTATCCAGGCGACGACGTGTCTCGGCTGGCTCAGGGGCACCGTCGAGCTCCGCATCCAGTTCCCGGCGGCAAGCCGCTTCTTCGGATCGGAGCGTCTCAAGCAGCCCATCATGGAGGATGAAGGCATTGGCAGCTTCCAGGCTTGCTTGCTCCTGGCTTGGCAGTTTGGAAGCCAAGTCATTCCGAGCCCGACGATCCTGTTCCAGGTGGGCGGCACGATCCTGAATAGCCTGATATCGAACGTCAAGGACTCCAAGCACCTCGGCCAAAGTAGCCCATGGGACGGCAGCCAGAGCCGCCTCCGCATCTTGGGTGGTTTGGATGTGTAACCGCAGCTTGACCTCGGCCTCATCGTGCTGAGCTTGCCACTTCAACCGTGCCTTGGCTGCATCACGATGCTTCTCGGCGGCACGTTTGGCCTCCTGCTGGGTTCCGGTGAGTGCAACCCTCAGGCGCCGAGCTTGCTGCAATTCCGGTTCACGATCCGCCAGAGTCTTCTGTGCGGTTGTCAGGGCCTCCACTGTGCGTTGTGCCTCTTCCTCCAGGAGCTTCAGACCGATTCCCTGCTTAGAGGCATCAAGGGCCAGCTCCTCCAAGCGGAACTCCAAGTCCGCGACCGTGGCACGCCGAACCCGGGTTGCTTCGAGATGGGTGAGGGCCTCTCGGGATTCCTCGAAGGCCGCCAACCGTGTGAGATCTGTCGCAGCAGCATCCTGATTATCTTGGGCATGACACAGAGCGGCACGCGCCAGAGTCTCCGAGGCCACTATGTTTTCGGTCTGCTCAAGCCAATGGAGACGGGACTGGGCTTCAGTAAAATGCTGCTGAGCCGACAGGGCTGACGACTCCTGCTCCAACAGGACCTGCCGCAGGGCTTCCACTTCGGCCTCGTCCATTACCTTAAGGCTGCCTAGTCCGCTTTCTGCACGTTCACAAGCCTCCTTAGCCTCACGAAGGCGACGGGCGGCCCTGGCTCCAATCCGCTGGTATTGCTCAGTGCGAGTTAGACGCTCCAGAATGGCACCGCGCTCTGCTTCGCTCGCCTTCAGGAAAGCGGCGAAATCGCCCTGGGCGAGCAGCATGCAGCGTGTGAAGTCCTGGAGTGAAAAGCCTTCCAGGGCCTCCGTCATGGCTGCCTCCAGGTCGCGCACCCGACCCTGCTCGCCGGGATAGTCGGTGGCGAGCGGGTTCCACTGGTCTGTGGCCTCGTCGAGGCGCTCCAACCAGCGGTAGGGTCCCTGAATCGTTCCATGCGCTTTTGGGTTTTTCCGGTTGCCGCGCCAGACATCCCAGGTGGCGCGGTAGGTGACGGGACTTTCCCCGGGGCTGCTCTTGCGGAAAGTTAGCACGGCTCGACCCCGGGCTGTACCGTGAGAGAGCGCGTGCGCAGGGGACTGGTCAGCCCTTGCTTCCTGGCTGCCCTCGGCACGCAGGCGTGGCGTGACACCGAAGAGCGCCAGAGAGATGGCGTCCAGCAGGGTGCTCTTCCCCGCTCCAGTCGGGCCGCTGATCAGGAAGAGTGGCGCGTCCTGGAGGTCCTTCTTGAAGTCAATGGGGTGCTTCCCATAGATGGAGTTGAGGTTCTCGACCTCCAGTTTGAGGAGTCTCATCCTTGCACCTCCTCAGTCACGAGCATTTCGAAGGCATCCCGCAGATCATCGAAGGATTCCTTCCGAGCCTCGCAGAGCATACGGAAGACCTCCCTGGGTTCCAGATCCGTGAGTCGGGCCGGGACTGCGGCCTGAACCGATTCATCCTGAGGGCGATGGGCCTGAGTCTGAATAAGTCCCACCAACACAGGTCTTGGTTCCAGACTCTCTATGAAGAGGCGACATTCCTCCTCAAGTCCCACTGTGTAGGATTCCACCTTCAGATCCACCTTCACCATGGGCGGCAAAGTCTCGGCCCACCTCAAGCCGCGCAGACGGACCTTCACGTCCTCGAAGGATCCGGCACATTCGAGCACTTGGCGGGTCCCGGGAATCGTCAGATGGCGCACGTTCAACGTCCCGTCCGGAGCAAGATTTACCAGGTTCAAGGTGCGAGGTGAACGTCCCTCTTTGACGTTGAGAGCGATGGGGCTGCCGCTGTACCAAGCATGGGTCCCACCCACCTGGTAAGCGCGATGAATATGCCCAAGGGCAACATAAGCGAAACGGGGGTCAAAGATGCTTACGGGCAGCCCCCCCAGGGTGCCTATGAGGTGTATGTCCTGAGGGGCATCGTCCCGGCTACTGCCGATAACAGCCAGATGACCCGTGGCCAGCAGCGGGATACCGGGCCAACGCTCCTGGGCCATGTCTGCCAAACCTGTGTAAAACTCGCGGAATGGGGCGCCCAAGGCCTCCCTTTGTGCCTCCTCACTTCCTTCCTTCCCTCGGAATCCCAATCGCCATTCGTTGACAAAGGGTATCGCAGCAATCACCACATGTACCTGGCCCGAGTCGTCCAGCACTGGGCACAAGCAACGTTCAGGAGGATCCTCTACGCCCCCCACCACATGTACCCTGAAGGCGGCCAGCAGATCCCGAGGGGCATCGAGGCGCGAGGCCGAATCGTGATTGCCTCCCACTATGATCATCTGTTGCAGCGGCGTGTCGGAAAGACTATGGAGAAAACGGTAATAGAGGGCCTGAGCCTCGGCCGAAGGCGCGGACGAGTCAAAGACATCCCCTGCAACGATGAGGATTCCCACGTCTTCGGCGATCAGCGTGTCCCGCAACCAGCCCAGGAAGTGACGGTGGTCCGCCTCACGTGAGACTTCCTCCAACGTTGCTCCAAGATGCCAGTCAGCCGTATGTAGAATTTTCATTGGTTGCTCCGTCTGATAAAGGTGCTGATGATCCTAATTCGCTTGGTAGATGGGCAGCGATGATACATCTCCTGAAAGCGCACCGCCCCTATTCACCGCATGCTGACTCGCGTTCCGCCAGTAGTTCAATTCTGAAGCCATCAGGATAATGGACGGCACGCGTCAATTACTGTCAAGCGGCGTCGTTCGGGAACCCATCTCTCTTCGACTTTGCGCATGATCGGTCAGTCCTTGGTCCTCACGTCACCGGCCATCCGCCAACACCAGATTTCTTCAGGAGGGAGGTATGCCAGGATTTCCAGCCTCAACAAGGCCAGCGACCGTCTCTTTGAGCCCTGCGAGAGCAGCATGGATCTTGGCCCAGTATCCAAGTCCAGGTTTCGCGATCCCTGCTTCCTTGCACCACTTGGCAACTGCAACGTCCGACACGCCATAGATCTCGGCGATCCTGACGGTAGGGATTTCCCATACCAAGCGGGCCAGCAACTCGCGACGCGGCCCAGGACGCCCGGGTGAGCACGGCAACTCAAGGGCGAGCGGCTCCTGCTCGACGATTTCAGCCTCCAGGATTCCCACAGCCAAAGGATCGACACGCATTGGCGCGGGGGACGACCCGAGAACTGGTTGCATCAGTCGGGCGGCAGGGCCGTCCGGAAGTTGGGTCACGTCCACTGCGGTCGCGCTCTGTTGGCCGAGAGACTTGCCACGGCCGCTGGCTGGGACATCCACTTCCAGGCGTCTGTGCGTTTCGTCGGACTTGGTTGGGCAGATCTGTTCTCCGATGCGGTCCTGAACCGCGCGACTCCTGCGCAGGTCGCGTCCCAGGTAGCGCTGGGTGGTATTCAGGCTGACATGCCCCAAGTTGACCCGCAGTTCATTCAGGTCCAGGCCGTTGTGATTGAGCTGTGCGGCGAAAGAGGCTCGCAGGCAGTGGGGCGCGACCCCATGGATGACAAGGGCCTGTCCTACGTTCTTCAGGGCTGAGGAGGTGTAGCCTTTGACATGCGACAGACCATCCGCGGCGGGAAGAACGAAACCCTCTTTCATGCCGGATACCGTCCCAGAGGGAAGTGGCTTTTCCAGGGGCTTGCGATTCCCCCATCGGCCTAGCCCACGGCGACTGTGGCGGAATTCCGGGTCCCGTGTCATCTCCTGATACTGCGTCAGGACTCGTTCCAGCCATAGGGGTACCGCCACGATGCGGGGCTCCCTGTCCCCCTTGTTCATGGATTTGTGGCGGGGAACCTCATAGGTCAGGCCGCCGTCTGTATCGCGCCGAAAACCGTCCCACACGGCATTCAATGCTTCGATCTCGCGCAATCCAAGCCCGAGCATGAGGTAGATAGCCATGGCCTCGCCGAGGTTGCACACTTTGGCCACCGTCGGGATGAAGACTCGCGTTTCGGCAAGGCTGAGCTTCCGTTTGGAGCGCATGGTTTCCCCGAGGCGCTTGAAGCACGTGCGGATGTAAGGGATGAACTGCTTTTCCTTGGCATAGTGGACAATGAGACTGAGGGCGGAGATCGCCTTGTTGACCGTGACGTTGCCGTAGATGGTCATTAGCCTTGTCTGGACGGCATCGACCTCATCGGTCTGAATGCTGTCCACGCGGCGATCCAGCAGGGGCTGCCATACGTCCTCGCGTTCAAAGTATCGCTGAACCTGCTTCACGTAGCTGGCCACGAAGGACTTGGCAGGGAATTCCAGCCAGTGATCCAGCACTTCCCGAACGGTGACGGGCATCTGTCGGCACGCCTGGCCCATGGCGGCCTGTCGGTTTCCCTTCAAGGCTGGCGCGGGGTCAGGTTCCTGGAAAACTGCAAGTTCATGTCTGGCCTTCAGGAGCTTTTCGGTCTGGACCTTGAGGATGATTTCCTCTCGCTTGCCCAGGTAGAACTCATGCGCTGCGGTCTTGTTCGACAGGCTTGTGGTGCCTCGGTAGACCTCGCCGTTGTAGCGGAAATAGAATTTGTAGTAAGGGCTGTTCTTGTCCTTGCGGACGCCATCGGGAATGCTCTGGTTGCGCCCCACGGATCGTTCCTTGGCTGGCACTCCTGCCGGAGTGGCTGTTGTCGTGGCATGGCCCTGCCTGGGGTTTCGGGACACAGATAGGACGTTCCCGATATGTGGAGGGCGATGTTCCCGGTTTCAGTTTCGTGCCCTGGACGGGCATGAGCTCCTATTGGTGGATGCTCAGGACACGCAGTCTAGGTCCCGAGCCGCATGGCTCCCAGTGAGGAACCACGTCCAGACTTCTGCCCAGCGGTACCACTTGCGACCACCTCGCCGCAAGACTCGCATGCCCTGTCCCTCCCAAGTATCGAGCGTTGTACGGCTGATGGATCGGCCGCGCTGGCACCGGAAACCCTCCTGGACTTCCTTGGCCGTCAGGAAAAGCCGCTGCCAGTGGAGATCAACAGGGAAGGAGTGCTGGGTCATACCTGTCTCCTATGTGAGGTGTTTGCTCTTT
This sequence comes from Holophagaceae bacterium, assembly GCA_025361955.1. Taxonomy (GTDB): domain Bacteria; phylum Acidobacteriota; class Holophagae; order Holophagales; family Holophagaceae; genus UBA1801. The sequence continues at coordinate 12,070 of JANYIU010000207.1, read as the reverse complement.
GGCGGTTTGGTTAGGATTGCCATGGGGCTATATTGGTTTGTTGCTCGGATGCCTTGAACCGTATAGCTCCACACAAGGCATGAATTAGTGAGTGGAATGATGTCTCGGTCAATTGGAACTATAGCGTCCGGTCAAAAGTTTGCTACACAGCAATAATATGTCAAAGTAAAAGGTGGTCAAGTGGCAAACATTGAACTTTCAGCGCGAATTCGCTCACGACGTAAACAACTTCGGCTCACGCAATCCGAACTTGCGGCTAAGCTAGGCGCTCACAAGACTACCGTAGCAAAATGGGAAGGAGGGTTCTCCGGACCTGATCGAAATTCACTCGAGGGGTTGGCCATTGCCTTGTCGGTTTCTATGGAATGGCTGGTCAGCGGAGCTGAATCGTCAATGCCTGTCCCCCGCACCCGTGAAGCCCCCTTCATACGTTTCCCTGAAGGTGGGCTCGGGCGGACCAAAGGCCCTCTGGCCTTCGACCGGGCTTGGATCCATGCCACGTTCCAGGTCGGGCCAGAGGCCCTCGCCACCTTCACCATCGAAGGCGATGCCATGGAACCCACGCTGCACAAGGGTGATCTCGTGCTGGCTCAAGCGATCCAGAGCTCTCAGGAGGTCAGCGATGGCCTGCACCTGCTCCGCAATCCCTCCACGGGGCGGATGCTGCCTCGGCGCCTGCATGTCGATCTCGACGGGAGCCTTCACCTCTCGACGGACAGTGCTCATCCGTCTCCCACCATCCTCACGGAAACCGCCCTCAGTCAGCCGGACACGCTGTATCGCATCCTCTGGCATGGACGGAAGGTATAGGCAGCATGGGGATGATGACCGCGCAGTGTTCGTCCCGGCTTGCATCCTGTTGTCCACCCTGGACCACGATGGCTTGGACGATTTTCCGCGCCATGCACCCATCTGGAAAACAAGTGTTCTAGAATCAATTTCCACGCTCGCCTTGTAAGCGAGGGGTCGTTGGTTCAATCCCGACATGCGGCTCCAGACGGCCCCCGCGAGGGGGCCTTCGCAATGAGCAGGTCGGGATTGAATCGCCAATGGCGGGCAGATAGCGAAAGCGGAGCGCGCACTGCGCGCGCAGCGGTCCAGCGGAGCTGGATTCGCGTGCCCAGCCAGTGGCGCGGCGCGGAGCGAATCCCGACATGCGGCTCCATTCAATAGCCACCAAGACCCAATACTGGTCGGGCTTAAGGCGCATATTCATCTTGGAGCCGAGCACTGTCGATCCCTGTCAGATGTCCTGCCTTGCACGCGCAAGTATTGAAACGAATGCCCACGCACGGACCATTCTGCACCTAGGCATTCCAAAGGATCGGCAGCTGGAATTGGCTGACGGCCATGGCTTGCCGAACCCCGAAGAGGCCGCGCTGCTTGAAGGATTCGCCCACAAGACGGCCGCGCTGCGGCCGTCGGGTAGGCGGCCCCACAAGGTGCCAGCTAAAGCGAGTGGAGCCTCCCTGATACGCTTTCCTGAAGGTGGCCTTGGACGAGCCAAAGGCCCCCTGGCCCTCGATCGAACCTGGATCCAGTCCAGCTTCCAAGCCAAGCCGGAGAACCTTGCCATCTTCACCATCGAAGGCGATGCCATGGCACCGACGCTGCACCCGGGAGACCTCGTGCTGGCTCAGGAGATTCAGAGCCCTCAGGACGTCAGTGACGGCCTGCACTTGCTGCGCAATCCCACGACGGGGCGGATGCTTCCCCGGCGCCTTCAGGTCGATCTCGAAGGGCGCATCCACCTTACGACGGACAGCGTCCACCTGCCCCCCACCGTCCTTACTGAAGCCATCCTCAGCCAGTCGGACATGTTGTATCGCATCCTCTGGCACGGGCGCGAAGGATTAGGGGGACAAGGCTCCAATGCCTGCGAAGCACTCGTCCTGGGTCGCATCAAGTTGGAGTACGCGACCGGCAAAAGGTATGTTCGGGTCCCATGGGCTCAGACGGATTCAGATTCAAGATTTTAAGTTCCTGATCGGGAAATTTAATGGATTCGACTCCAATCTTTCGTATGAAATTTCCCGATCGTGAAATAGTGAAGGCGAAGGGCTTTTGCTGGCTATATACTTTCCTGATCGGGAAATATCCATGGACGCCTCTCGAGTGCTCACCATAGACCAATTGGGAACCCTGATTCGTCAGGTCCGGAAAGCGGTGGGTCTGCGCCAGGATCAGCTGGCAGGGGTTGCCAACGTCGGCCTGCGCTTCATCGTGGATCTGGAGGCGGGGAAGTCCACCGCCCAGGTCGGCAAGGTCCTTCAGGTCCTCTCGACCCTGGGTTGCACGGTCTCTGTCACACCACCACCGGGATTGGAGCTCCCGCCCCAGAAGCCCAGGAAGGCCAGATGAAACACCTCAACGTCTGGTTTGGTCAGCTTCTCCTCGGTGAGCTTGCCCAGGAAGACACCGGGCAGCTTTCCTTTCGCTATCTCCCCTCCTATCTGGAAGACCTAAGCGCTCCCGCAATCTCGGTTTCGTTGCCCAAGGCCGAAGCTCCCTTTGGCCATCAAGCCTGTCTACCCTTCTTCGACGGGCTTCTCCCGGAGTCGTTTCAACGCAGTGCCGCCGCGCAGGCGCTGGGCATTTCCGAAGGAAACACCTTCGCCATGCTCGACAGGTTGGGCGGTGAGGTCGCCGGTGCTCTGGCGTTCCTGCCTCCCGATGAGCTGCCGAAGTCAGCCAAGGCGTCCTGGGCACCGGTCTCGTTGGATGACGTGAGCCTTATGGAGATCCTTTCCGAGTTGCCGGTCCGTCCACTCCTCGCCGGATCCAGGGGGCTGCGCCTTTCCCTGGCCGGAGCTCAATCCAAACTGCCCGTCTGTGTGGTGAACGGTCAAGTGTGTCTGCCAGGCCCCGAACAACCCTCGACCCATATCCTGAAGCCGGCCATGCCCAAGCTCAGCGCCACCACGGAGAACGAAGCCTTCGCCATGACCTTGGCAGCCGAGCTGGGCCTTCACACAGCAAAGGTCGAGGCTCGAATCCTGGACACGGATAAAGGTCGTGTCACCTACCTGTTGGTTGAGCGCTGCGACCGCATCTGCGTTGACGGGGTCGTTCATCGCCTGCATCAGGAGGATTTTTGCCAAGCCTTGGGCATTCCCTCCATCTGGAAATACCAGGGCGAGGGCGGTCCCAGCATGAAGCAGTGCTTTGACCTGATCCGCCAGGTATCGACGTTACCTGGCTTGGATCTGTCGAGTCTGCTGGATGTGGCCATCTTCAACGTGATCATCGGAAACGCCGATGCGCATGGGAAGAATTTCTCCCTGCTCTACACCAAGGATGGCCTGCGCCTTGCCCCTTTCTATGACCTGATGTCTACGATTCATTACCCCGGTTTCGATCCTTCATTCGCCATGAAGGTCGGCGATCAAAGCGCCTTTGAACGCATGGGGATCCTGGCCTGGAAGGGTTTCGCCAAGCACGCGGGCCTCACCTATCCCTACGTTCGCAATCGCATCATGGAATTGACCCAACGCGTGCAGGCAGCCTGTGGGCTGGCCCGTGTCCGTTTTGAAGCGCGGGGCTTTGATGATGCGTCCCTGGAGCAAATCTCAAACAGGGTGGTGGAGCGTGCCGAACGTCTGGAAGGGAAGCTCAAAATGACCTCAGGAGATTGATGGCTGAAAGCACTGCATTCTTCAGGAAGAAACGGCATGGCAGTTGGACGGTTGAGCGGACAGTGGGTCTGGGAGATCCTGCGAACCAACTACCCAGAGGGGGTGGTCCGCCGCGCCCTCCTGAACGACTTCGCCTCGATCCTTGTGTCACCAAAGTCCCGGGGTCCCGCGAAGGCTCGTCTGGCGAAGCGCCTCTACGCCAAGCTGGCCTTGCTCCAGCGCCGCGGATTCATCCTTCAGGAAGACGGGATCATCCGGCCTCTTGAAGTTGCCAAGAAGATTTCCAAAGCTGAGGCGATGCCTATTCTTGGCCCAGTCCTCCGGAAGAAGCTCTTCCTAGCGATGCTGGCCGAAGACCGGAATCCGCAGCAGCCGAATGCGGCTCACCTCCACGCGACCCGCTGGGATTTCCTCGCTGCCGCCACAGAAACCGGATGGACCATCCTCCAGGCGTCTGCTGCGCTCGGGATTCCAAAGACAAAGGCCATGGAGATTCTGGAACGGCCTCCGAGAAGGCCATCACCCTCGGCTGATCGCTAACGCCAAGTCCATCTTCATCACGCGTGGGATTGAATCGCCAGTGGTGGGCAGATAGCGAAAGCGGAGCGGGCACTGCGCGCGCAGCGGTCCAGTTCTTTCCGGGTTCTCCCGCCGCGCTTGCTAGAGTGGAGGTTCACCTTCTCTCTGATCGATGGGTTGATGACTACCCCTGCCCAGCACCCCGCCAAGCCTCAGCCCTCCATGCTCCGCTCGGCGGGACTGGTGGGGTTCGCGACACTGATCTCGCGCCTTACGGGCATGTTCCAGTCCCGCATGCTGGCCTATTACCTCGGCGTCGGGTTCGCAGCGGATGCTTTCTCCGTGGCCTTCCGGCTGCCGAACCTGCTGCGCCGGTTCACGGCCGAGGGCACCATGACGGCGGCTTTCCTGCCCACGGTAAGTGAGACGGAAGCCAGTGCGGGGGAAGCGGCGGCCAAGGAACTGGTGGCCAAGTTCTTGGGCACCCTCGCGCTCTTCATGGTTTTCCTCTGCACCTTGGGTGTGCTGGGCATGGGGGTGTTCACTGGGCTGCAGATGCTGGGTCGTATCGCACCGGGAGCATCCCTGCACGATCAGTTCGCCCTCCTCGGGGAGGTCCTGGCGGGAACCCGGTCTGCTCCCCCGGGCCTGGGGCTTACCACCGTCCTGGGCCGAATCATGTTTCCCTACCTGGGACTGGTCAGCATGACGGCCGGTCTTGCTGCGGTACTCAACCTCAAGGGGCGATTCGGACTGCCTGCGTCGGTGTCCACTTTCTGGAACCTGGCCTTCATGGGGTTCAGCTATACCGCCATCCGATTGGGACCCCCCTCCTGGAAGGAACCGGCCCAGGCCACGCTGATCTTCGCCGTCGCGGTGATCCTTGGAGGCTTGGTCCAGCTGTTCATGCTCTGGCCTGCCTTCCGCACCATGGGTTACGGCATTCAGTGGGGGCTGTTCCTGAACCATGCGGGAGTGCGCAAGGCCTTTCGCCGCATGGCGCCAGGCCTGCTGGGCACAGGCATCCACCCGATCAATGTGCTGATTTCCACCAGCCTCGCTTCGCAGCTGGCCGTGGGCGCGCAAATGGTGCTCTTCAATTCCAACATGATGGGGGAAATGATCCTGGGACTGTTCGCCGCAAGCGTCGCCACGGTGAGTCTGCCCACCATGAGTCGGCTCGTGGATGCGGGGGACAAGGCAGGACTCCGCGATAGCCTGGCCTCAGCCCTTCGGGGCACAGCCGTGCTCGCCATTCCCGCCAGCGTCGGAATGGCGGTGCTGGCCCAACCCATCATCGCCCTCATTTTCCAAAACGGGCGGTTCGATGCCAGGGCCGTGCAATGGACCGCCACGACCCTCGCATTTCAGGCCCTGGGTCTTCTATTCATCGCCACGGGGCGCATCACTGCTCAGTGTCTCTACGCCCTCAAGGACTACCGGACACCGGCGTATTCCGCGCTGCTGAGCATGGTCGTCAACGTCATCCTCTCGATCCTTTTGATGCAACCCTTGGGAACCGGCGGTATCGCTTTAGCTAACGGTCTGGCCAGTGTCGTGGGTCTGGGTTTCCTGACGCTGAGTCTGCACCGGCGCCTGGGACGCTTGCCCTTCCGTCGGATTCTCAGGGGCTGGTTGGCCATGATCACAGCGGCTGGGCTGATGGGACTGGTGGCCTATTACGGTGGGAGATTCCTGGACGTATTCACGTTTCAGGGCGTGATTCATGCCAGCTTGCGGCTGTTCCCCCTCATCAGCCTTTGTGCCCTTGTCTATCTTGCGCTGCTCATGCTCATGCGGGTGAACGAAGCCCGGGACCTCGTCAGCATGGTAAGAAGGAAAGTGCGCTTGGGCTGATGGAACAGGCGCCTACTCGACGATGAAGGTCATCTTCATGCCGAAGTGGCCACTCCCGCAAAAGGTGCTGCAGAAGGCCGTGAACTGACCAGCAGTCTGAGGCGTCACGGTCACCTTGGTCTCTTCTCCGGGGACGATCTTGGCATCCAGCTGAAGATCCTTTGACTTGAGACCGTGGGCCACGTCTTCAGTCTTCAGGAGAAGGGTGACCGTCTCCCCTTTCTTCAGCCGCACTTCACTGGGAGAGTAACTGAATTTCTTGGCGACGATGGGGATCACTCGGGCGGAATCCTGCGCCGAGAGAGTCAACCCAGACACAGTGGCCAGGACAGCCACCAGCGCGAACGTTGCAGGCGATCGGAAGGTTTTCATCGGAGGGTGGCTCCTATCGAGGTCCTGCGGATGGATGAACAGGATCGGTTTCGCCAGGCACCGCGAAACCGTGAACGTTGCATATCTATCCGATGATGGAGAAAACCGAACTGTGACGAAGCCATTCCAGGGCCATGCGGGCCGCCCTAGCTCAGCCGCCCCTTGCGCTCTCCGTCCAGCCATTGCAGGGCGATCTCGGAATCTGGAGGCAGGGCTCGGGCGGAAGTGACGGGCTTGCCCAGGTGATCCTTCACCAGGGCGAAGCCGCGTTGCAGAGGGCCCTTGGGATCGAGTCCCTGCAGTCGGGCTTCCAGGACCTCCAGGCGGCGGCTTCGGGCAATCAAAATCTGGTTGACGGCGGGCAGCAGGCGCCGTTGCGCTTCGTGGACCCTAGGCAGGTCCGATACGCCTGCGGCGGCCGGACCCAGATGGACCAGGCGCTGCCGCAGGAGGGCCAAGCGTCCATGAGCCTGGTCCAGGCGGCGCTGAGGATGGGCCAGATGCAAACGGCGGGTGAGGGCATCGAATCGGGCTTGGGTCGATTGCTGAGGGAGACACCGTCCCAGGCGATGGTCCAGGGAAGCGAGGCCCTGTTCCGAGCGGGCCAGCCGATCGGGCACGGAGCGCATGCCGGTACCATCCGTCAGCAGATTCAGGGTGGTCTCCAGCCCCCGCAGGCGCCACTGCATGCGCGCCACCAGAGCGTCTGAGCGGCGCAGCAGTTCGCTGGCGAGCTGCGGTCGGTCAGGCGTGACTAGCTCGGCGGCCTGGCTGGGGGTGGCCGCCCGCCGGTCGGCGGCCAGATCCACGAGGGTGGTGTCGATCTCATGGCCCACGCCGGTGACGATGGGCAGGCGGCACTCCGCCACGGCCCGCACCAGGTCGGGGTCGTTGAACCACCAGAGGTCTTCCAGGCTGCCGCCACCCCGCACCAGTAGGAGCACCTCGCACTTCCAGAACGGGTCCTGGATCTCCTGCAGGGCCATCAGGTTCTCGGGCACGCAGCGGTCGCCCTGAGCCGCCGCCGGAAAGACCAGCACATCGATGCCCGGCGCCCGGCGTTGGGTCACTTCCAGGACATCCCGCAGCGCTGCGCCGCCCAAGGCCGCTACCACGCCAATGCACTTCGGGAAGCGGGGCAGGGAACGCTTGGGCCGGCCGAAGAGGCCTTCCGCGCGAAGCTCCGCTTCCAGCTGGCGCAACCGTGCCTGGAGATCACCCACACCCGCCAACTCGCAATGGGTAAGGGTCAGCGTGAGACTGCCGCCTGCGACGTAAAGATTCAGACTCCCCTTGACCACCACCCGCTCGCCGTTCTTCGGCGTATGGGCCAGGAAGCGCTGCTGCCCCGCCCATACCGCGCAGGAAAGGGCAGCGCCCTCTTCTTTCAGGGTGAAGTACCAATGCTTGCCTAAACCTCGGAAGTTGGACACCTCGCCCACCACGCACACAGCGGCAAAGGGCGGCTCGATCTTCGCCTTGATTTGTTCCAAGAGTCGTTTGATGGAGATGGGAGCATCCATGGAACCAGCGTACCCAGGATCGAGAGACGATCCGAGCGGAAAGAACCTTGCAGGCAAGCAAGGCCCGCTCGCATCGGTCTTTCCATGTCCCCGGACAGCTTCCCCATGGATCCTCGCCGCGCAGAGTGCGCCGCCTGGTTTAATCGGGCCCTGGACTACCTCAAGCGGAACTGGCCACTGGACCCTGGAGACTTGCCACTGCTTGTAATTGCAGCTCCTGCCAGAGCCCTTCCACGTGCCTTTTTTCCGTGGGGGTGCTGCCGATGGAGACGCGGATCATCTGCTGACCTTTCAACACCGCAGGGGTGAGATAACAATGGCCAGCCCGGTTGATGCGCTCGACGATGGCTAGATTGTGAGCGGCAAGGGCGACCTCGTCGCCAGCCAGTTCTGCGGGCACGTGACGGAGGCAGAGGGTCTGCAGGGGCACCGGGGCTAGCAGCTCCCACTCGGGTGTGGCCGCCACCTGCTCTCGCAGCCATTGGGCATTGTCGAGATCCCGCCGGATGCGCCTCTGAAGACCTTCCACGCCCAGGTCCTGGAGCTGGAACCAGAGCTTAAGTGCCCGGAAGCGCCGGCCCAGAGGGATGCCCCAGTCCCTGAGGTTCCTCACCTCGCCATCCTGGGCTGTGCGCAGATAGCTGGGGTTGGTGCTCATGACCCGGATCAGGTGCTCGGGATCCCGCACGAAGTAGGCGCTGCAATCAAAGCCCACGCCCATCCACTTATGGGGATTCATCACGATGGAGTCCGCCGCTTCGCTACCTTCCCACATCCATCTGCATTCGGGCAGGACCATGGCCGTGCCCGCCAGGGCCGCATCCACATGCAGCCAGAGGCCGTATTCAGCAGCGAGGTCGGCAATGCCTCTGACATCGTCCAGGGCGGTGGTGGCGGTGGTTCCCACGGCGGCTACCACCGCACAGGGCACCCGACCCGCAGACAGATCCGCTTGGATCGCTGCCTCCAGCAGATCCACCCGCAACGCATGGTTTTCATCGGTCTCGATGAGGCGCAGGTGCTCCTTGCCGAAGCCCGCCAGGAGGGCTCCCTTGGGGATCGAGCTATGGGCCTGGCTGGAGGCATAGACCACACAGGGCTCCTCTTCCCACTGCATGCCCCCCCGGGTCTGGCCGAAGGCCGTGCTCCGTTCCCGCGCGCACAGAAGGGCGCAGAAGTTGGCCGAGGAAGCCGAATCCTGAATGACCCCGGTGAAGGTCTCCGGCAGTCCAAGCATCTGGCGCAACCAATCCATGACTACGTCTTCCACTTCCGTGGCGGCAGGGCTGGTCTGCCAGCTCATGCCTTGGGCACCGAGGCCGGCGCAGGCGAGGTCGCCCAGTACCGAGGCCAGGTCAGAATTGCTGGGGAAGTAGGCGAAGAAGCCAGGGTGGTTCCAGTGGGTGATGCCGGGCAGCACGATCCGTTCGAGATCCTGGACGATGTGGTCCAGTCCCGCGCCCTTCATGGGCGGTTCGGTGGGAAGTTGCCGCGCCACATCGCCCGGCGCCACAGGACTCATCACCGGCAGGGATTCCATGCGCTCGCGGTAGGTCGCGATCCATTCGATGAGTTCGTGACCGGTGCGGCGGAATTCGTCGGTGTTCATTGCAAGGGATTCCTTTCCGGTGCCACCTCAGGTTCAGACAGGATGCGAAGGCGCCTGAGGTCGGAGGTATAGTTTAATGCGGCGCACAACTTCTGCGGAGGGCCATTTCCAGATGCGCAGGATGTCCGGTTTCTGAAAACAAAGGGTTACTCGGCTCGCAGCCGCTGCAAGGCTTCGATTCCCGCAGGAGTGATGATCGTTCCTCCCCTGCCATTCGAAAGGTGCACGAAGCCATAGTCCCCCATTCGCGTCAAAACTTTCCGGATCTGGGCCTCCGTCAGGAAGAGATCCTTCGTCCGGGCAGATTCAAAGAGACTTCTCCGGCCGGAGCGTTGCTTGTTCTGATAGCTGGCGTACAGGCAATCCAGAATGAACAGGTAGTGTTGCTTCTCTGGACCCGCCGCCTCCGGGAATGCAGAGGCAATCGGATGCTCATTTTTTATGTGGGCCTGCGGCCATTTCAGCACCGGGAGAATATCCTTCGGCTCAATGACCCGCTTGTCCAGATAGGCCAGGTATTCCGCGAGGTTCTTGAGTTCGCGTACGTTGCCGTGCCAGGGATAGTCGACCAGTGTGGCCGCCGCCGCTTCGGTCACAGTCAGTTTGACGCCCATCGTCTGGAGCAGCCGTTCGAGCAGGAACAGAATGTCCTCCTTCCTTTTTCGAAGCGGTGGAACCTCGATCGGCAGGACATTCAGCCGGTAGTACAGATCCTTCCTGAAGGTGCCTTCCTGAACCAGTTTCCACAACTCCTTATTGGTGGCTGCGATGATCCGGATATCCACATTGATCATGCTATCGCCGCCGATCCTCATGACCTCGCGGCTTTCCAGGACTCGGAGCAGCCTGGCCTGCAGGTTGCGGTTCATCTCGCCAATCTCGTCGAGGAAGATGGTGCCTTTGTGGGCCAACTCAAAGAGTCCCGGCTTGCCGCCCTTCCTCGCGCCCGTGAAGGCGCCCTCTTCATAACCGAAGAGTTCGCTTTCGAGCAGGCTCTCAGGCAAAGCGGCGCAATTGATGGTGACGAACTGCCAGCCCTTCCGTTTCGAGGCATTGTGGATGGCATGGGCAAACAGTTCCTTGCCGGTGCCAGTCTCCCCGATGATCAGCACCGATGCCTCCGACTTGGCTTTCTTGCGGGCCAGGTTCTTGATTTCCATGAAGTCGGGGTGCTTGGTCAAGATGTCGTCGAAGGTATAGCGGCTGCGATGGCCCTTGCCGAGGAGCTGCGATCGCAGCCGCTGCTGGCTCTTCTCCTTCTCTTCAAAGGTATTGATGATCGCCAAGGCCCCGCGCGTTTTTCCTCCAGCGATCACTGGCACCACCTTCACCGAAATATTCCGGGAGCGTATCTGCACGAGCGTGTAGTCCACTTCCGCCGCGGACTCCAGAACCTTGTTGAAGGGAATGCCCGGGAGCAAGTCCACGGCCCGGACTCCCCCGAAGTCGACCTCCGTGCCCAGCACCTCGTGGGCCTTCCGGTTGCCCGCGTAGACGAGACCCGTGTTCTCGATGATGACGATGCCGTCATCCAGGACATCCAGGAGGCTGGAAAGCTGACTCTCCAGGATGCTCGTCCGGTCGAAGAGCGAGGTCACGCTGTCCGGACTCATTCGGATGCTCTTGAAGTATTCAACGAAACGCTCCTCTTTCAGGAGACGTTCAAGGCCTAAACCGGTGGCGATGTCGATGATCGTCCGAGCGTCCATGACCCGGTCCCCGATGTCGATCACTCGCTTGACAAAGGCGGGAACGTGCTTGCGTTCCCCCGGGGTCACGGCGACTTCGAGCTTGGGGACGTTGGCGATGCCGGGATAGCAAGGCACGAACTCGAGGTGGTTCAGGCCGAGCTGATGGAAGAGGGAGATCGTGTCCATCGTCATCTCGACGCTGTAGTTCACCAGCAGCACCGACGTGCCTGCGGGCAACTCGGCCACTTTGCGATACTGCTCCTCGGTGATCGTGTTGTTGATGATGATCGTCTTGGCGTCGGCTGGGATGAACTGCCGGACATTCAGGTAGATCTGGTAGATGGAGATGACATACACATCTGCTTCGATGGGGCTGGTGATGTTGCGGTCTTCGTAGGAATAGCGGTGAAGCTCGATCTCGCCCTGGAAGAGACGCTCGAGGGTCCGGCGATGGACCTCGGCCACATTGGAGAAGGCCGTGATCAGTGCGATTATCTTGGCCATGAAAGTCCTCCAAGCAAGGTCAAGCGGGGGCGAGATCAAGCGGGCGAATTGGGATAGTACTTTAACCCATTCAACCCGGTTTTAAGGGAGCAACTGGCGATACCCTGCTCGCCCCCGGTTCCTGTACTCTCGCGCTGGAAAGGCCCAAACGCCTTTTGATTCCAGGGATTCTTGCGGGTGAGCGCAAGGGGTAGAACACGAAAAGGAGCACGGAATTAGCCCAATGCAATTTCATGGCATGTATCGTGCTCTATGCAAACCAGCGAACGTCTGTCCCAAAACGATCCGCGTGGAAACGGGTGAAAACGGCCAAAGCCGAGTCCATATCCAACCGATATGGGCGCTCCAAATATAAGCACA
>JANYIU010000195.1 GCA_025361955.1 Holophagaceae bacterium | reverse complement strand
CAGCGTTTGGGGCGTTTATGGCGCCGTTCGTAGGGTGTATAGCAGGAACGCGGGGGCTTGAACGGCCCGGCGATTGCCGCCGCATTGCGCGAGACGCGCTTGACGGCATTGGCGGCTATTCGGTCACCACAATAGACAGCGCCTATTGATTCTATCGGATCAATCAGCTTGTGAGCGTCAGGCCACGGGCGTAGCTTATCCCTCAAGGCGCAAGCCACCGATCAAACAATGAGGGGAACAAGCCCATGTCCACCGAAGCCAAATGTCCGTTCAATCACGCTGCCGCTGCCAGCGGCACCTCGAATCGCGACTGGTGGCCGAACCAGCTGCGCGTCGACCTGCTGAACCAGCACTCCTCGCGTTCCAATCCACTGGAAGCGAAGTTCGACTATGCGAGCGCGTTCCAGAAGCTCGACTACGCCGCGCTGAAGAAAGACCTGCTGCAGCTGATGACCGATTCGCAGGACTGGTGGCCCGCGGACTTCGGTCATTACGGTCCGCAATTCGTGCGCATGGCCTGGCATTCGGCCGGCACCTATCGCGTGGGGGATGGCCGCGGCGGTGGTGGTCGCGGACAGCAGCGCTTCGCGCCGCTCAACAGCTGGCCGGACAATGTGAACATCGACAAGTCGCGCCGGCTGCTGTGGCCGATCAAGCAGAAGTACGGCCAGGCGATCTCGTGGGCGGACCTTTTCATCCTCACGGGCAATGTGGCGCTGGAGTCGATGGGCTTTCGCACCTTCGGGTTCGCTGGCGGGCGTGAAGACACCTGGGAGCCGGACCAGGACGTGCAGTGGGGCAAGGAGACCAACTGGCTCGGCGCCGACAAGCGCTATACGGGTGAGCGAGATCTCGCGAACCCGCTGGCCGCGGTGCAGATGGGCCTCATCTATGTGAATCCGGAAGGCCCCAACGCCAACGGTGATCCTGTTTCGGCGGCCCGCGATATCCGCGAGACCTTCGCGCGCATGGCGATGGACGATGAAGAGACGGTGGCACTGATTGCCGGTGGCCACACCTTCGGCAAGACGCATGGCGCAGGACCTGCCACGCATGTGGGCGCGGAGCCGGAAGCTTCGAACCTGGAAGCGCAGGGCCTTGGCTGGGCGAGCACCTTTGGCAAGGGCAGCGGTGGCGATGCCATCGGCAGCGGCCTGGAAGTGACCTGGACCACGACACCCGCGCAATGGGGCAACAACTTCTTCGAGAACCTCTTCAAGTATGAGTGGGTGCAGGAGAAGAGTCCGGCGGGCGCCATTCAATGGGTCGCAAAGGATGCGCCAGATGTGATTCCCGACGCGCACGACGCCGCAAAGAAGCACAAGCCGAAGATGCTGACCACGGATCTGTCGCTGCGCCTTGATCCGGCGTACGAGAAGATCTCGCGGCGCTTCCATGACAATCCGCAGGCCTTTGCCGAAGCCTTCGCCCGCGCCTGGTTCAAGCTGACCCATCGCGACATGGGGCCGCGCGCGCGTTACCTCGGCCCTGAAGTGCCGAAGGAAGAGCTGCTCTGGCAGGACCCGGTTCCGAAGGTCGAGCATCCGCTGATCAATGCCGAGGACGTGAAGGCGCTGAAGGCGAAGGTGCTGGCCACGGGCCTGAGCGTGGCGGAGCTGGTGTCGACGGCGTGGGCCTCGGCCTCCACCTTCCGCGGTGGCGACAAGCGCGGCGGCGCGAATGGCGCACGCATCCGGCTGGCACCGCAGAAGGACTGGGAAGTGAACCAGCCGGCGCAGCTGGCGAAGGTGATCAAGGTGCTCGAGAGCGTGCAGTTCGAGTTCAACCAGAGCGCATCGGGCGGCAAGAAGGTGTCGCTGGCCGATCTGATCGTGCTGGGCGGCAGCGCGGGGATCGAGATTGCGGCGCAGGACGCGGGCGTGACCCTGACGGTGCCATTCACCCCGGGCCGAAGTGATGCCTCGCAGTCACAGACCGATGTGGATTCATTTGTTCACCTGAAGCCCGAAGCCGACGGATTCCGCAACCATGCTGCCGGCAAGGCCGGGGCGATGGCCGAGCACCTGCTGATCGACAAGGCGCAGCTGCTGACGCTGACTGCGCCAGAGATGACGGCGCTGGTGGGCGGCCTGCGCGTGCTCGGCGCCAATGCCGGCGACGCGAAGCAGGGTGTGCTCACGACGGAGCCGGGCACGCTGACCAACGACTTCTTCGTCAACCTGCTCGACATGGGCACGGTGTGGAAACCGACGTCGGATGCGAACGATGTGTTCGAGGGTCGCGACCGCAGGACCGGCGCGGTGAAGTGGACGGCCACGCGGGCGGACCTGGTGTTTGGATCCAACTCGGTGCTGCGCGCGCTTGCAGAGGTGTATGCCAGTGCGGACGGAAAGACGAAGTTCGTCGCCGACTTCGTGGCAGCGTGGACGAAGGTGATGGAGCTGGACCGGTTCGACGTGGGCTGATCGACCCGGGTAAGTTGCGCGCGCCCGGCTGCGGGCGCGCGCAACGCGCTAGCCCCGCAGCAGCTGCAGCCGGCGCGCCTCGGCCAGCGCTTCCACCTTGGTGTGCACCTGCAGCTTGCGATAGGCACGCTTCACATAGGTCTGCACCGAATGCCGCGAGACTTTCATCAGCGTGGCGATCTCGTAGACACCTTGCGGCGATTATTAATTGTCTTACAATTAACCATGAGGTGAGAATGGAGCTCCGGTGGAATCGAAAAACGCGAACCCACCTCCGCAAACACCAGGCGGAGAGCCCGGAAATCTGTCCGGAATTTGTGGAGAAGATTCTTTCCGAAGCCCATCCCACCAAGGTCTACTCCGACAAGGCCAATCCCTGGCGTCATGTTTTTGAGGGTTATTTCCCGCCAGACATTGGTCGGCCTTACCGGGTGATCTTCGAGGTGGATGACGATAGCGCCGTGTGGCCTGTGGCGGCCTTTCGCATCCGTGATTGCGAATACAAGAAAACGAGGTGATGCATGACCAAGAAGCTAAACGCGCTTGAAACCGCCTTGAAGGGCAAAAAGATCTTTACCCGGCCCAAGGCCGAAATTGAGGCCGACCTGAACGAAACCATCGAATGGGCCGAGACCGAGGGGCGCACCTTGCCGATCCGTGTGAAGCGGGGGAGGCCTGCCGCGAATGAACCTCCACGGGAAACCAGGTCTGTGACCGTTCGCTTTCCCCTAGCGGCTGCACGCCAGCTTGAAGCCGCCGCAAAGCGCAGCGGAGCAAGCCTCTCAGAATTCGTCCGGGCCGCCGCCTACGCCGCCAGTCGTCCTCCGAAGGTCGCACCGCGGCTACCTGCGAAGCCACGCAGAGCAACGGTGCGAAGCAGATAGCGACGAACACTGCCCACGCTGCAGGATTGCAGCTTTTATGGCGTCGTTCCAAGGGTGTAT
>JANYIU010000176.1 GCA_025361955.1 Holophagaceae bacterium | reverse complement strand
GTTCATGCGCCGGACCACCCGGGCGCCGAACGCCGAAAGGCCTGAATCCGCGGAAATGCGGGAGACCATGCTGCCATCGGACCAGTACGTGCAAGCGGCGCAGAGATCGTTGTCCGAAGCGTGGCAGAGGGTCAGGTAGCGAATACCTCGGCGATAGTAGACTTCCAGGAGGTCAAGTTCCAGGCCCAGGGGGTAGCCGTTCTCCATGCCCAGGAAGATGGCCCGCTTGCCGGTGCCATGAATGCGCCTAGCATCCTCGGGCTGCAAGGCCCGCTCGCACAGCTGAGGATGGGTCTGGAACATGACATCGAGCGCATCCAGCAAGCCATCAGCTTGGTTACGAGCCTGAGCGCGACCCTCGGGAGTGCAGGGCCCCTGACCCACGAACACCGCCAGGAAGGCGGCGGACAGACCGCCCTCCTGCATGCGGATCAGGTCCAGATCTCCGCCCAGCAGCGTGCCGCCCGGATGTCGGGTCCCCATGTCCCAGCCTTTGAGAGTCAACATCCCAGGGGTGTCGCAATGGGTATCCAGCGTGAGCATTTCCCGGTGAAGCGCCCGGGCTTGATCAAGAAAAGGGGCATAGTCGGCAATTTGCATTTGGTTGCATCCGGAAAGGAAAGGGGGGCTCAAGGGTCTCTGGACAAGCCAGTGCCCACTAGCAGCCTATCCCATTCACATCGATAAACTTGGGTTGAAGTCCGGAGGACAGGGGGACAAACGTTCTCCCGGACCTGGTCTGGGACGGGTCGCCCACGGTTTCCTCACAGATCAATCGAGGACACCGTGCTTCCGGAGCGTGGCCACCAGGTGCCTGCTCCCCTCGGCGTGATTGGCCTGCCATTCCGTGTGCGCGTCGGGGCCAACCTTATTCACGACCACCAGGGCCGCCGCGACGGGAACGTCCGCCGCATGACAGGCCGCGAAGATGCCGGACAGTTCCAGATGCTCCGCGGTCGCCACCGTCGAAAGTAGCCGGGCTCCATCCTTGGTTTGAGTGATGGCGGGGGGAACAATTACGAGGTGTCCCGGGAAGGGCAGGGGCCAACCCGCCTCCCAGCGGGTGACTTCGAGCCTGGGCCGGTAGGCTCGACCCTCCAGTTCATCCAGGGAAACTGCGATGACCTGGATTGCGGCAATGACCTCCCCAAGACTGAGGCGGTCATCATAGGCCCCGCAGGTGCCCAGGAAGAGCACGCGGAGGGGCCGGTGTTCCGCCAGGAGTCTGGCCGTCGTGACGGCGGCCGCGAGGGCGCCCACTCCCACGCAGGCCAGATCCCAGCCCAGAGGCGGATGGTCGGTGAGCTCAGCAAATTCTGGGGGAAAAGCTGCGAGCAGCAGGCGGGTGGCGTTCACGCCACTACCTCGTCAGCTTCCGGTACTTGATCCGATGGGGCTCGAAGGGTTTCAGCCCCAGGACATCCTTCCGATACTGCTCGTACTCGGTATAGTTCCCGTCGAAATAGATGACCTTGCTGTCCCCCTCAAAGGCCAGGATGTGGGTGGCGAGACGGTCCAGGAACCAGCGGTCATGGCTGACGATGACGGCGCTCCCGGCAAAATTCTCGATGGCTTCTTCCAGGGCGCGCATGGTGTTCACATCGAGATCGTTGGTGGGCTCGTCGAAGAACAGCAGGTTGGCTTCGCTCTTGAGCGTGAGGGCCAGATTCAAGCGGTTCTGCTGGCCGCCTGAGAGTTCCCGCACCTGCTTCTGCTGGGAGTCGCCGCTGAAGCCGAAGCGGGAGAGCCAAGCCCGGGCGTTGATCTCGTGGCCCCCAAGTTCAATCATCTCGTAGCCACCTGAGACGGCTTCGAAGACGCTCTTGTCGGGGTTCAAACTCGAACGCAGCTGATCCACATAGGCCATTTTCACGGTGTCGCCTAGGCGGAGGGTGCCTGCGTCCGGTTGTTCCTGGCCGGTGAGCAGGCGCAGCAGCGTCGTCTTGCCCGCGCCATTGGCTCCGATGACGCCCAGGATGCCCGCGCGAGGAATTGCGAAGCTCAGGTCCTCAAAAAGCACCTTATCGCCATAGGCCTTGGTGACGCCCTTGAGTTCGGCCACGATGTCGCCCAGGCGCGGGCCCGAAGGGATGTAGATCTCCAACTCCTGCTCCCGCTGGGTGCCTTCCGCCGAGGCCAGGTTCTCGTAGTTGGCGATGCGCGCCTTGCTCTTGGTGTGCTGGCCCTTGGGCGACATGCGGATCCATTCCAGTTCCCGCTCAAGCGTCTTCGCCCGCCGCTTGTCGGATTTCTCCTCCTGGCCAAGGCGCTGGCTTTTCTGCTCCAGCCAGCTGGAGTAGTTACCCTTCCAGGGGATGCCTTCGCCACGGTCCAACTCCAGGATCCACTCGGCTACGTGGTCCAGGAAATAGCGGTCGTGGGTCACGGCGATCACCGTGCCTTGGTATTCCTGGAGATGTTTTTCCAGCCAGGCCACGGTTTCTGCGTCCAGATGGTTGGTGGGTTCGTCCAGGAGCAGGATGTCAGGCTTCTGGAGGAACAGGCGGCACAGTGCCACCCGGCGACGCTCGCCACCGGAAAGGATGGCGATGGGTGTTTCCGGGTCGGGGCAGCGGAGGGCGTCCATGGCTTGCTCCAGCTGGGCGTCCAGGTCCCAGCAATCCGCCGCGTCGATCTTGTCCTGCAGTTCGCCCTGTTTAGCCAGTAGTTTGTCGTAGTCGGCGTCGGGATCGGCGAAGGCCTCGTTGATGGCGTTGTATTCCTGCAACCAGCCCACCTTCTCCGCGGCGCCCTCTGCCACCACCTCGCGCACAGTCTTGCTGTCGTCCAGCTTGGGCTCCTGCTCCAGGATGCCCGTGGTGTAGCCTTTGGAGAGCACCGCCGAGCCGTTGAAGTCCTGGTCCACCCCCGCCATGATGCGCAGCACCGTGGACTTGCCCGAACCGTTGAGCCCGAGCACGCCGATCTTCGCGCCGTAGAAATAGGACAGTGAAATGTCCTTGATGACAGGTTTGTTGTTGTAGATCTTGGAGACCCGCATCATCGAGTAGATGATCTCGGGCTGTTCGCTGGTCTGCTTGGCCATGAAGAGGTCTCCTGCAGGTGCTCAATGGAAGAAGGCCCAGTTTAAGCCGTCGTCTCCAACTTGGTCAGGCAGGTGCTGGTCCGGCATAAGGGGCCGTAACAGAATAACCAGAACGGTACAGGTTGTTTCGCGGTGGCCCCAACCTCAGCTGGGTGGACACCTACTTCCGGCAAACGGTGGTGCTGCTTCGTACCACCAGTTCCGGTGCGACCATCACGTTCGAGGAGGGCTCGTCTGTCTCGATCAGGCCTACCAGAAGGCGAAGGCAGCGCCGCCCGGCTTCGGTGAAGTCCTGCCTGATCGTGGTCAAAGGCGGTGTGAAGTAGGCAGCCTCAGGGATATCATCAAAACCCACGATGCTGATGTCCCTGGGGATGTCGCGGCCAGCCTCGTGCAGCAAACGGAGCAGCCCAAGAGCCATCTGGTCATTGCCGACGAAGATGGCCGTGATCTCCGGGATCTTGATCAATCGCTGCCCGATCTCATATCCAGAACGGGCGCTCCAGTCGCCGCGGACGCAAGTTGGAGGCTGGATGCCTGCAGCCTTGAGGGTCGACTTCCAGCCCAATATGCGCAGTTCGGCCTCCAGAAAATCAGGAGGGCCCCCGAGGTGCCAAACATTCCGATGGCCCAGTTCCAGCAGGTGGCGGGTCGCGGCAACTGCTCCGGCGAACTGGTCGACAGCCACGACCGGCACGGATTCATCGGGCCCGGCTTCAACGGCGACGAGAGGAACGCGGTGCGAAAGGTGCCGCAGGGCGTCCACGGCGGATTTCTGGGGCGCGATGACGATGATTCCTTCGACGCCTTGTCCTTGCAGCCTATGGACTGCTCCCAGCATGGAGGGACGATCCAGCGATTGCAGGCTGGCGATGCTGACGGCATAGCCCACGCCATGGGCGGCCTGTTCGATACCCAGAAGGGTCGAGGCAGGTCCGAAGAGGGTCGTATCGAAACTAACGACCCCGAGCGTCTTCGAATGTCCCGTGACCAGCGCCTGCGCCATGATGTTGGGCCGATAGTCAAGCTGACGGATCGCGGCGAGGATGCGCTCCCGGGTATCCCGGCGCACATTAGGGCTGTCGTGCAGCACGCGCGACACGGTCTGGTAGGAGACCTGGGCCAGTTTCGCCACGTCCGCCATGACGGCTGGCCGACTGCGCGGAGTCTCCGCGAGAGTATATTCGGAACGTGATTTCATTCGATCGGTGGGAATTCCCTGGAATGGGTTTTATCAGAATTCAGCCTAACTCACGAGCGGGAAAAAAAGATGGAAAAGAATGGCTTGACTGCACAATTGTGAACGCTCACAATCGCCAGCACATCTTACGACAGTGCCGCTGTGTTTTGCGCAGCGGTCTGGTGCACGGATTTGCTTTCGTCATTTTCAGGCAGTCAACGGGCCGGAGTTGCACATGCCAGCGGATCTTCTATGGGTCGCCCCAGACAGCGCACGGCGGAAGTGTGTTGGAGACAGTGGTACCTGCTTCTTGACGCATTAGATGGAACGATCTGCAGTCCGGTCATTCCTGACGCTGATTCTTTGTTCCCTACCCGGGTCGATAGAGAATCAAATTTTATGAGGCCCGGGGACCACCCTAAGGGGGAATTACCATGAAGTTCTCTTTCAAGTTTGCCTCTGCGCTGGCGATCCTCATGCTGGCGGTACCGGTGACCGCCCTGGCGGCGCCCAAGAAAATCACGCTGGGATTCTCCCAGATCGGAGCCGAAAGCGAATGGCGCACGGCCAATTCCGAGTCCATCAAGCAGGCCGCGAAGGATGCTGGCATCGACCTCAAGTTTTCGGACGCCCAGCAGAAGCAGGAGAACCAGATCAAGGCCATTCGCGGCTTCATCGCCCAGAAAGTGGATGTGATCGCCTTCTCGCCGGTGGTGGAATCCGGTTGGGAAACCGTGCTGAAGGAAGCCAAGTCTGCTGGCATTCCGGTCATCCTCAGCGATCGTGCCGTGGATGTGAAGGACGATACCCTCTGGGTCTCCTTCATGGGTTCTGATTTCGTGGAAGAAGGCCGCCGAGCTGCCAACTGGCTGGTGGCCGATCTGAACAAGAAGGGCGTCAAGGGCGATGTCAACATCGTCGAACTCCAGGGAACCGTGGGCTCCGCCCCCGCCATCGATCGCAAGAAGGGCTTCGAGGAAATCCTCAAGAGCCACCCCAATCTTAAGATCACCCGTTCTCAGACCGGTGATTTCACGCGGGCCAAGGGCAAGGAAGTCATGGAAGCCTTCCTCAAGGCTGACAAGACCATAAAAGTGTTGTACGCCCACAACGACGACATGGCCATTGGCGCCATCCAGGCCATCGAGGAAGCTGGCTTAAAGCCTGGCAAGGACATCACCATCATCTCCATTGATGCCGTCAAGGGCGCCTTTGAAGCCATGATGGCCGGCAAATTGAACGTTTCGGTGGAATGCAGCCCGCTGCTTGGACCCCAGCTCATGGAAGCCACCAAGGATCTCGTGGCCGGCAAGAAGCTCCCCAAGAGGATCGTCACCAAGGAAGGCGTCTTCCCAGCCGAAGTGGCTGCCAAGGAATTCCCCAACCGCAAGTACTAGTGCTCGCCACCAAGGGCTGTCCCGGGCTGCGGCTTCCGGGACAGCCTGAGTGGTTTGCTTCTAAGGTATGCCCTGATGCCCGTTCTTTTGCTGCAGGATCTAAATTCGGGATTGGTTTATGGAACCTGAAGTGCTGCCGATCCTGGAAATGAAGGGCATCAGTATCGAATTTCCGGGCGTGAAGGCGCTATCGAAGGTCGATTTTCGGTTGTTCCCTGGCGAAGTGCATGCGCTCATGGGACAGAATGGGGCCGGGAAATCCACCCTCATCAAGGCTCTGACCGGAGTCTACAAACTCGATGCAGGGACGATCGAGCTTTCGAAGAGGGTCATCACCCCCGGTTCTCCCCTGGATGCTCAGAAGATGGGCATCAGTACGGTTTATCAGGAAGTCAATCTCTGCCCGAACCTAACGGTCGCCGAGAACATCTTCATCGGCAGGCAGCCGATGAAATTTGGGCGCATCCACTGGAAGAAGCTGAACGAGAACGCCAAGGCCATTCTGGACAAACTGAACATCCGCATCGACGTCACGCAACCTTTATCGGTCTATTCCGTGGCGGTCCAGCAGATGGTGGCGATCGCCCGGGCCCTGGATGTATCCGCGAAGATCCTGATCCTGGATGAACCAACGTCCAGTCTCGACGAGGGCGAGGTGGAGCTGCTTTTTCGCGTGATTCGTGGGTTGCGGGACGAGGGCCTGGCCATCCTCTTTGTCACCCATTTCCTGGATCAAACCTACCAGCTTTCGGACCGAATCACGGTTCTCCGCAACGGTATGCTGGTGGGAGAGTTCAAGGCGGCGGAACTTCCGAAGCTGAAGCTGATCGAGAAGATGATCGGGAAAGAGGTGGAACTCAACACGGGCCGGAAGGAGTCCGCAGTCCATGAAGCTGGGGAGACAATGGAATCCCCCGCCTTCATCGAGGCTGTGAAACTTTGCCGGAAGGGGTCCATGTCGCCTTTTGACCTGCAGGTCAGGAAGGGCGAGATCCTCGGGCTCGCCGGTCTTCTGGGCTCCGGGCGCACCGAGACGGCAAGGCTGCTGTTCGGGGCCGACCGGGCGGACAAGGGTAGTGTGAAGATCGAGAACCAGC
>JANYIU010000142.1 GCA_025361955.1 Holophagaceae bacterium | reverse complement strand
GGATGTTTCGCCCGCGCGGCGTCGCCCATGCGGATCCGGAGGACGTTACCCTGGGCATCCAGATCGATCTGCAGCGGAAAATACATGAGGGCATAGGCCTCGAACACCGAGCGGACAGGTGCCAAATAGGCCATGCGCTTGGCGGCTTCCAGCCGGGGGATCAGCTGTTTCGCCTCCTCCAGACTGGCACCTTCGAGATAAGAAGATGACTCGGACTGGGAGCCCTCCCGGGTCGGTACCACCCAGATCGTATCCGGAGGCAATTCCGGGAGCCCTTTCCCGGAATCGGGTGCCAAGCGCACCTTACTGCCACCTAGCTTGCTCAAGGACAGATCCACGGAATTCATCGCGGGCAGGAGCCAGAGATGCACGACCGGCGCGGGGGCACCTAACAGGGAAAAGGCATTCTGGAACTTGGGAAAGATCTCGGGAAAGCCCTCTTCCAGACGATCCTTCAGCTGGGCGAACCGATCCCCGTCCGCTTCGTCCAACGCGAAACAGAGTGCGTGCCGAAGGGCCGAGTCCCGCACCACGCCGGGGCCATTCCCCTCCAGCAGCCGATCTTCCCACTGGCGGCGCAGGGGCTTGTCCATGCGCCCAGCGCGGACCCTGGGCTGGCCCCAGCGCCACAGGGAGAGGTAGGACCCGCTGAGGGTGAGGGGAAGGGTATTCAGGTCGCTTGCCCAGCGCTCGGGAGGACTTTGGAGGAAGCGGCGCAGACTCTCGGCTTCGCGCCAGGCCTTACCGCCTTTGGGGAACGGGTTCACCGGCAGGTCTTGATTGGCCGCGGCCGCGAGCCAGCGCAGCGAAGGCTGATCCTTGCGGGCAACCCCAGGAACGGCAAGCGTTTCGTTCCCTTCGCGGAAATCCCACGCTTGCAGGTATTGAGCCTCGGCCTCGGGAAGGGAAATGGGGACCTGGGCCTGAGCCACCAGGAGCATCGGAACGAAGGACATGAGGCACAGGCGTCGCATGGGTGTCCTCCGGGAGACTTCCCTGAGAGAATGACAGACTTTGTGTACCCGGAGCCTGCATGACCCAGCCCCTCACCCCTACCGAGCGCCTTGTGGTCGCCCTGGATGTTTCCTCGCGAAAGGAGGCCCTCACCCTCGCCCGCCAGCTCCAGGGCAGGGTCGGCATGCTCAAGGTGGGCCTCGAACTCTTCTGCGCGGAGGGCCCAGGATTCGTGAAGGAGATTCAGACCTTTGCGCCGGTGTTCCTCGATCTCAAACTGCACGATATTCCCAACACCGTGCGCCGGGCTCTGGAGACCTTGCTGCCCCTGGATGTGCGCTTGATCAATATCCACGCTCAAGGGGGGCCGACCATGATCGAAGCCGCCGCCGAAGCGGTGCAGGCGCACCGGAAAGGGGGTGGCCGCACGGAGCTCCTGGCGGTGACTGTGCTCACCAGCCTGGATCGGGAAGCTCTGGCCCGGCTCGGCAATACCACCGAACCCGGGGAATTGGCCCTCCATCTGGCCCGTCTCGCGCAGGAATGCGGGGCCGACGGCGTGGTCTGCTCGGCCCAGGAAGCGGAGCTGGTACGAACCGTCTGCGGGAAAGACTTCCATCGCCTTACCCCGGGCATCCGCCCCAAGGGCGCCTCGGCCCAGGATCAGGCCCGCATCCTCACGCCGGCGCAGGCTCTCCACAACGGCGCCACCTGGTTGGTGGTCGGCCGGCCCATCACCCAGGCCCCGGATCCCGCCGCCGCCGCCGATGCCATCCTGGCGGAAATCGCCGTATGCTGAGCCACTGATGTCCACCGCCACCCCGCTCGTTTTTCGTTCCAGCGTCGCGCAGCGATCCTTGACGGGTCTGCTGTTCGCCGGGTCCTGGATCGTGGGGATCCGCCTGCTGGTGTTGCTCCTCCAGAACCTGCCGCGGATGCATGCCGCCCTCAGGCTGGCCCAGGTCTCCGAAGAACCCACCGTGCTGCTTTGGGTGAGTCTGGCAGCTTCCGTGACGGCCTGCGTCCTGGGTGGTTTCCTGCTGGCCCTTTCCCTGGCGGCCATGCTGCTGGTGGAAGGCACCCAGGTGTTCGTGGACGAAATGGGCATCGCCGTGGAATGCCTCACCGTTCCAGGACGATTCGCGCGCTGGCTGGGGGCCGGACGCCTGACCTGGAAGGAGATTCATACCCTCGAAAAGCACCGCCTCTTTTTCGTTCTCCGCAGCGGTGGGAATGAAGAGCCGGGCGTGATCTCGATCAAGGCCGCGAACCGGCCCCCGGTCCTCCGCTTCCTCCTGGTGGATGAGCTGGAGCGGCTCATCCTGACGATCCTGGAACGCAGCCCGAATCTCCGTTTCGAGGAATGATGCTCCGGGCCCTCAGCGATCATCGCTGAGGACAAGGCAGAAGAATTCCGGTACCTTTACCGCCAGGACCTACTAAACCCAGTCGAAGGGATGATATGAATTGCTTGCGCCTCCTGCTTATTTCGATTCCCCTCCTCGTGCAGCCCCTGGGGGCTCAGACCCTTTCGGATCGATTCAAGGAGAGCTACAAGGTCTGGGAAATGACCTTGGAACGGGGCGATGGAGCCGCTGTGCGGAAGAGCACCGAAGCGCTGCTGCAAAAGGAGGGGCAGGCGGTCAGCCGATCGGATTACAACGAGATGCGAGCCCTGGTAGCGGTGCTGGATATGGCCGCCCGAGCCTGTGTCACCGATGGCGCCTGGGAGGATGCGATTGCCAGCCTCCAAAGGGCCAGCGACACAGCCACTGAGAACACCGCCAACACGGGCTCCACCTTCTCCAAGATCCGCAAGGAACATGAAGAGAAACTGGTGGATTGGAAAGACGCCGCCGCCAAGACGGAGGCCAAGCTGAAGGAACTGGACACTAAGCCCGGCCTGACCCAGGAGATGCTGAAACAGCGCAGCACACTCAAGGACTTCCTGGATGAACACCGCAATGCCATTGCCCACAGCGAGTGGTCCATTCGGGAGATCGACGGACTGCTGGACCGATTAAAGAAGGACCAGGAGACGGATGCCAAGTCCCTCGCAGCTTGGCAGGACTTCCTTAGCAAAGAGAAACAGGAGATCGAATCCGCCGGAACAGTCCAGAAATACGTGGCCGACAAGTTATTGCAAGTGAAGGCCGACGAGGCCCGGCCCCGGAACGAGCGGATCGCATACGGACGCAGGCTCATGCATCTGGACCCCGCGAACAAGGACTGCCGCCGTTTCGTCGATGGCCTGCTGGGCCTCGGCGAGTCGGCAGAGAACTTGGCCCCGAAGGCGGCCCCGGCCAAGAGGGCCAAGCCAAAAGTTGCACCAAAGCTGGTGAAACCCTAGGGGACGGTACGGAATAACCTTTCAGTTTCTTGGCATTTCGCTACCGCCCCTTATGCCATCCAGACCAAGTGGACGTAATGTTACTTTTGGAACGATGGGCTACAATTTCTCCGGTTTCAAAACACCCAGCCAAGGCTCAGTTTCGCGAAGTCCGTGGAGGGGGGATCTCCAGCATTGGTGTGGTTGCCCGATAGCGTCTTGTGGAAGGCGCCCTCCAGGGTGAAGTGGCCGAATGTGTCATAACCGAAGCTATGCCCGATCCCAAGCGTTCCACCCAGGCGGGACTTCCGGGTGCTGTCGGTAAAGTCCAAGTTCGGGGTGCCGAAACTGCGGTCGAAGCGCTCGAAATCCGCGCTGACGCCGCCCAGCAGATAGGTCCCTTCATGCCGATAGGCGCTGCCGGTTCCCGGGAAGACCTGCAGTTCACCGCCCACGCTGTACAGCTGGTGCCGGAGATTGATCCGATCAAAGCCTGCGGCAGTGTTGGTTCCATCTGTTACCAGTCCGCCGAGGTTCATCCGGATGGCAACCTTTTGATCCACCGGGAAACTGATGGTGAATTGACCCCCAAAGCCGACGTCGTAGCCCTCGGTCTGGGTGACGGTCCCAGGACCCGTGGCGGGATAGGTCTTGCTCCTGAAATCACCCGTGGGAAACCCCAGATTGAGGCTGACACCAAAGTGGGGTTCCTGGGCCTGAAGAGCGAGGGATAGCCCGGTGGCGATGAGTAGAAGGGGAATCGTCCAGATGCGCATGTTTCCTCCCGGAAGATGGTTTGTGTATTGCGAGGACCGTACCACCTCAAATATGCGCTCAAACCGCGCTATCGTCTGGAAGAAGGCGACCGTCGTGTGGTGCTAATCGCCTCGAATGTAGCGGTTCCGCAACGGGGCGATGTACTCTCATAGTGATAGGAGCGGGACATGGTCTGGAATAAGGATCTGGCAAAATTGAAGCAAGAACTGAAGACCGAAGAGGACACGGGCCCTAAACCTCCGGTTCCAAAGCCTGCGCCCAAACCCTCGCTACCCCGGGAGCTGGGCGATGAGGATGCCCTCTTCCTGGCCGCCATGGGCGGGCGCAAGAAGTCAGGCCCACTGGCACCCGATGCCCTGATCGCTGTGCCTCCTCCGCCGAAGCCAACCCCTCCTGAGCCAACGAACTTCGCGGAAGCCATGGCGACCTTGAAGGGGATGAAACCTGTCTCATCCTCAAAGATCCCGCTCTCGAAGGAACCAACGCAACCTCCTCTTCCCCCGTCAACCGCACCGGCACCGGAGGCGGAACCGGAGCCACCGATCGACCTTCTCACCGCAGCCCCCCCAGTCACAGCGGTGCCCGAACCAAAGCCCGCGAGCTGGAGCCCACCCCTGATCCAACTTGCCGCAGGCATGGCCCTCGAAGTGGATGGCAGCTTGGATCTGCGCGGTCATTCCCCCCTGGACGCCCTCGATCGGCTGAAGGAGCGTCTCTTGGATGGTCATCTGCTGGGTTGGAGGACCTTCCATATCCAACTGGGAGCCTCGGAAGAACTCAGGCAGGCTTTCCTGGCTTTTCTCACGGGACCCGAGGCGGGGCTCATCGCGCGCTACGCACAGGCGCCCATCCCCATGGGTGGCACCCAGGCGTGGATTCTGTACCTTGGCCTGCAAGGCCCGACCACTCATTGAGAAAGGATGTCCCTTATGAGCCTCCTTGCGGTAGGAAGCGTCGCTTTCGATGATCTCGAGACCCCCTTCGGGCGGCAGGAGAACATCCTCGGCGGCTCCGCCAGCTACTTTTCCCTCAGCGCAAGCCGTTTCCACCCGGTCCAGGTGGTCGCGGTCGTGGGCGAGGACTTTGGACCCGAACACGAGCGGGTCTTCGAGGGCAGGCCGATCGATCTGAAGGGTCTGGTCAGGAAACCCGGGAAGAGCTTCCATTGGAAGGGATCCTACGGCTATGACCTGGGCGAGGCCACCACGCTGGACACCCAATTGAATGTCTTCCAGGATTTCCGCCCCACCCTGCCGGAATCCTACCGCGTCGCGCCTTACCTCTTCCTGGGGAATATCGATCCCGCCCTGCAGCTTGACGTGGTCAACCAGATGATCCAACGCCCACGCTGGATCGCCCTGGACACCATGGACTACTGGATTCGCGGCTCCCGTGCGGCCCTGGAACGCGTGCTGCGGGAGGTGGACATCCTGCTGGTCAACGAAGGCGAAGCCAGAGCCCTCGCGGGGGAACACAACCTCCTGAAGATTTACCGGAAGATCCAGGCCCTGGGTCCCAAAATTCTCGTGATCAAACGTGGCGAATATGGAGCCATGCTGCTATCCCCTGAGGGTGTATTTGCATCGCCGGCCTTCCCTCTGGAGGATGTGTTCGATCCAACCGGAGCGGGGGATACTTTCGCGGGCGGTTTCCTGGGCTACCTGGCCGCGAAGCAGAGCACGGACGTGAATACACTGAAGCATGCGACCCTCACCGGAATTATCATGGCGAGTTTCACCGTCGAGAAATTTGGCACCCAATGTTTAGAAATGGTCACAGAACCCGATATAAAAGGAAGAATGAAAGCTTTTTCAGACATGATTCGTGTCAATGGCCTATAATCCATCGAGCCTACCTAGGGGGAACGTGATGCATCAGCACAAATGGCTGCGTGCGGCTTTTATGATTTCCGGTTTGGCCGTGGCTCTGACGGCACAGGACTCAGCCCAGGCCCCTGGGCCTCGGGACTATCAGCCTGGTCAGGTGATCAAAGTAGCGGTCCATCATTCCCGATGGGACTACCCAAAAGAAATCACCCTTCCTGAGGGGACCCAACTCCATATCGTGGAAACCAGAGACACACTGTGGGATCTCGGTAATAAGTACCTGGGCAACCCCTTCTCCTGGCCGCAGATTTGGGAGATGAACCAGTGGGTCACGGATCCGCACTGGATCTATCCTGGCGATCCCTTGGTGATCCCTTCCGGCCGGACCGCGATCCGGCCTGGAGAAACGCCGGCTGATGTCACGGGATTGCTGCCCGGCGGCTCTAAGACCCGGATCAAGCAGCGTGACGAGTATGCCTTCACCTTCCAGGATTACCTGCAGTTGCCCTACCTCGCACCGAACGGGGCCGAGACCCATTTCAAGGAGATCGGGGCTCTGAAGATCGCCTCCCGGCAGGAGCTCATGCATTCCCAGCTGGGTGACTACGACACGATCTACCTGGATGGTGGCAGCGACAACGGGCTCAAGATCGGCGATCGCCTCCTGGCCCTGAAGATCATCAAGACTCATCTTTATCATCCCGCTGACAAAAAGCAGTCCAAGAGCATGGGTGACGTGATCAAGCAGATCGGCGTGGCGCGGATCACTGAGGTCGAGGCGAAGGCGGCAGTGGCTGTCATTGAGAAGTCTGCGGATACCATTCAGACCGGAGACAGGCTCGCACCCTTCTCGGAGCCTGCGAATATAGCCATGCGGCTCAGGAGTGATGTCAAAAATCCCGTTGCCATCCAATCGCCTGAAGCCCGGATCATTTTCGTAGGAGAGAACCATACGGTCTCCGGCACTGGCGATATGGTCATCATCGATCAGGGCGCCAAGGACGGCCTCAAGCTGGGAGACGTGCTGCTTGCTGCCCGGGAGCGCACTTGGCCCGTGGGCACCGATCAGAAGAATGCTCCGGCCACGGGTAAGACCAATTATTTGATCGCCCAGCTCGTGGTCGTGAAGACCACCGAGGGCAGCGCCACCTGCCGGATCCTCCGCGCTTACGAGGAAGTGATGGCCGGCGATCTCGTCACTCGCTGAGCAGCAATCGAACGCCGAACGATCGGGCCCCTCAGGGGCTCGATCGCGTTCGGATCTCCAGAATGATCCGATCTCCTCGGGTGGGCAGGCTGTAGGGATGAGCTAGCAGTGTCCACTGCTCATCAGGACAGGCTTCCTGGGCCCAGGACTGGCTCTTGAGGGCCAGTAGCGGAGCTCCCGGGCGCCCGTGGCGAGCCCACCAGGCTGCGAGGAGCTGGGGAGAACCCACGGCCTTGGCGACCCCGAGAGAAGCTTCCAGGACAGGCAGATCCTCCACCCGGGCGGCGATCGGCCTCAAGGCCTCCAGCTTGAGCTCCATGGCCGCCTGACGGACGAAAGCCATCTTCTTCCTGGACTTATCCAGGGCGATGATTTCCAGATCCGGCCGGGCGATCGCCAGCACTACCGCCGGGATCCCCATTCCGCTACCGAAATCCACGACCCGAGAACCGGCTGGCAAGTTTGCCAGGTAAGGAACCAGTGCCCAGGAATCCAGAATCAATTCCTCAAAGCGCGTCTCTTTGGGGAGTGCGGTGAGGGCATGGGTCTGGTTCCAGAGGTCCAGCAGATCCAAAAACTGCTGGCAGGTGACTGAGGCTGAAGCCGGAAGGGACATGGACATTGATTCATGATAATCAGGTAGGGACCCGCGACAGCCTGCGCAATGCGCGTCGTTGGAAATACTGTCGCACAGCTTGCAATAACGCCTATATACAATCCTTTGACATCAGGATCCAGAATGGAAATACCCTTTCGTTGCTCGAAATTTCGTTACGGGCCCTGATGGCATCCCTGGCCTTCTGGTGGAGTGGTTATTCCTTAACGATGGCTTGATTCAAGCCGCGCCATTTTCTGAAAATAGGTTCGCAAAATTTATTTTTATCAAGCCGAAGCTATTGACAAATTTGGTATTTCTACCAATAATCTTTATCCATAGAACAGTCCTTGAGGATTCCATGACTTCTCAGATACATGAATTCAAAATCGATTGGTCATCGCGCAGCAAGCTTCGCGGTCCTGGTGATCGCTCCATCGGCGAGCTCCTGGCGCAGCTCCAGAAGCGCCTGGCACCCAAGTCCCAGGGGATTTCCATCTCCTATGTGGACGATCGCGCCATGCGCAAACTCAACCGTGAACATCGTGGTATAAACCAGAGCACGGACATCCTCAGTTTCCCCGCCAAACCAGAAAAAGGGGCCTGGCAGCACCTGGGCGATCTCGTGATCAGCCTACCCATGGCGGAAAAAATGGCCAAAAAATTGGGTGTGAGCCGACGTCGTGAAATCGAGACCTTGGTTATCCATGGATTTCTTCACCTGTGCGGTTACGACCACGAAAAAGATGCTGGCGAGATGCTCGAATTCCAGCAACTACTGGAGCGGGAATTCCTCAGTGAGGAGCCCCTGGCCATGAGCCTAAAGCGCGGGCGGAAACCAGGCAGCAAGGTCAAGAAGCTGAAGGATGGAACTCGCGTGGTTGTCACCGGGAGGGCTGCCACAGCTCTGGTCCGCAAGCAGAAGATCAAGAAATCCAAGCCGGTCAAGAAGACGGTCAAACCAAAGAAAGCCAAAATGAAACCTTTACGGGGCCCCGGACGTCCCCGCAAAGTCGTGGCAGAGAAATCTCCGAAGGCTGCAGCCAAGCGCGCGACCCCCCGCCGGCGAACCTCCCGGCCCCGCAGCGGCGTCATCTCCTGAATCACTGTCCTGGCGGCATTCGGGGCGGAGAGGTAGAATGGCCGGTTGGCCTGGATGGGTCATCGGGGGAGAGCGCGTGATTAATTTCCTGCTGGGCCTGGTCGCTTCCATCATTGTGGCGGGCCTTCTTATGGCATTGAAGGTCAGTCCTTGGCTGAGCATGCCCTTCGGGATCGTCCTGGGGATCGGCCTGTTCATTTACCTGGGTCGTCGAACCCAGGCGAAACTGGAGAAGATCTTCAATCGGGCCGGGGAGTCGCTGAAGAAGCAGCAGTTCGATCCCGCCATCGAGGTCATCAAGGAAGGCTACAAGCTGGGCCCTTGGCAATTCCTTGTTAAGGGCTCCATCGATGGTCAGATTGGGGTGATCCAGTACCTAAGGAAAAAGAATGAGGCGGCGGAGCCTCTGCTCCGCTCAGCCAGCTCCCAGCACTACATCGCGAAAACCATGCTGGCGATCCTTCAGTGGAAGCGTGGAGAGAAGAAACTGGCCAAGGCATCTTTCGACACAGCCCTCAAAGCCGGCAAGAAGGAAAGCCTGCTGTACGCCGTCTATGCCTACTTTCTGAACGAGATCCACGAGCGTGATGCCGCCATCGAGGTGCTCAACAAGGGCCTCAAGGTCTGCGAGGGCGACGAGCGCCTGCTTACCAACCGGAACCTGCTTCAGAACAACAAAGCCATGAAGATGAAGGTCTATGGGGAACAGTGGTACCAGTTCATGCTGGAGAGGCCCATGGTGCGCCAGGAACCCCCTCCATTCGCACGTATTTCCAAGCGCGCTCTGCGTGGCTGATTGCTTGAACGACAAGGGAGAGAATCATGTCCGGCCACAGTAAATGGTCCACCATCAAACACAAGAAGGGTGCCCTGGACGCCAAGCGCGGCAAGGCCTTCACCAAGATCCTCAAGGAGATCACGGTCGCAGCGCGACTAGGTGGCGGCGATATCGCCGCCAACCCCAGGCTGCGGCTCGCGGTGGATATCGCGAAATCCCGCAACATGCCCAAGGACAATTGGGAACGCGCCATCAAGAAGGGCACGGGTGAACTCGATGGCGTCACCTACGAGGAAGTGATCTACGAGGGCTACGGCCCCGGCGGGGTTGCCGTCATGGTGGAAGCCATGACCGACAACAAGAATCGCACCACCCCTGAAATCCGCAGCTTCTTCACCAAATTCGGCACCGAGTTGGGAGCCCAGGGATCCGTGGCTTATCTCTTCTCCAAGCAGGGCCAGATCGTCGTGGAGTCCGAGGTTTCCGAGGACAAGGTCATGGAAATCGCGCTGGAAGCGGGCGCCGATGACGTGGTCAACGAAGGCGACGCCTGGGTGATCAAGACCTCTCCCGAGGGTTTCCAGACCGTGAAGGATGCCGTGGATGCCGCCAAGTTGCCCCAGATCGAGGCCAAGCTGATCATGGCGCCTTCCACTTCCACCCAGTTGGCGGGTGACAAACTCAAGAGCTTCCTCAAGCTGGTGGATCTCCTGGAAGACAACGACGACGTCCAGAATGTCTGGCATAACGCCGAATACGACGAACCTGACGAGTGATCACTGACCCCTATCTTTCCGACACTCGCTGGAACCGGAATTTGACCCGTCGCTGGAGGGCTCGGCCTTCCGGGCTGCTGGGGTCTCCTTCTATCTGGGAATCGCCATGGGCCTCGGCAGCGATGGCCTTCATATCCAGGCCCTGAGAGGCCAGGAAGCGCACGATGGACTGTGCCCGCTGACCACTGAGCTCCAGGGCATCGGCGCCCGTCCTGGATCGCTCCCCGGGGGCGGCGTGCCCCTCGCAGATGAGCGTGAAGCCCGGATACTCGCTCACCAGCTTGGAGATCCTCGTCAGCAGAGACTGGAAGGAGGTGTCCACAGTGGCGCTGCCTTCCTCGAACAGGATGGAGCCCCGGAAGGAGACGATCCGCATATGGACCCCCACATCCGGGCCCTCGGTGCTTTTGCTGTCCGCCAGCAGCTTTTCCAAGTCCGCGGCCCGGTCGGTTCCGATGCCGGTGGAACCCGGCAGGATGCCGGTGCCCTTGGGCAGCGAACCCCCTTCGACCTTCACTCCGAGGGCTTTCTGAATCGACTCCACCACCTGTCTTGACTGCTGCTGGCCCTGGATGGAAAAGGAGTAGATCACGGCGAAGAAGGCCATGAGTTGCATCATCAGATCGGCGAAGGTGATGAGCCAGAGGGACTCGAAATCGACCCCTCGGCGGCGCAAGGCCCGCAGGGAGACCTTAGCCACGGCCCACCTGTCTCGAATGCCGCCGTACCTTCTCCGTGGGCGCCAGGAACGCGTTGAGTTGTTCTTCCAGCTGAGCGGGATGCATTTCCGTGGCGATTCCGAGGATGCCCTCCAGGATCAACTGTTTGTTCTGGGCCTCCTCTTTGGATCGCAGCTCCAGCTTGCCGGAGATGGGCAGGGCGAAGAGGTAGGCGATGATGGCACCCCAGAGGGTCGAAAGAAGGCTCAGGGCCATCGCCCCTCCCAGGCCACTGGGGTCCTTGATACTGGCGAACAACTGGACCATGCCGATGAGCGTCCCGACCATGCCAAAGGAAGGCGCCGCTCCGGCGATGAAGCGGAAGATCTCCTGGCCCAGGCTATGGCGGTCATGGGTGGCGTGGATCTCCGCCGTCAGCACGTCGCGGATGTGGTCCTTGTCTACTCGATCGATCACCATCTGGATACCCTGGGCCATGAAGGGATCCTCGGGAACGTTCTTCTGCAGCGCCAACAATCCTTCCCGGCGGGCGCGCTGGCTCAACCCCACGAGCTCCACCACGAGCGCGGACTGGTTCTTGGGGCGGGTAAAAAAGGCCCTGGAAGCCACGTCCATGGCCGAGGAGACATTATCCAGAGGGAAGCGGATCAGGGTGGAGGCGATGATCCCCCCGAAGACCACGATCAGGCTGGGCCAGTGCAGAAAGATCATCGGATTCGGTCCGAGACCGATGGCCACCCCCAGGAGGGCAAGCCCTAGAAACAGTCCCAGCAAGGTGCCTCGATCCATCGCATTCCTCTCCTCGGAGTATCGGCAGGAATCTCCCGGGAAGGAAGTTCCGGGCCATGAGGGTCCGGCAGGGAGTGCCCTACACAAGCCCTGGGGGGAATCCCATCACCAACCGCACGATTGCCATCCCCGGGTGGATCCGGCCATCTTTCCGCCGGATGAAGATGGGGTCTGCGACCACCGGAAGTTCCGCAGCGCCCTCAAAACCGGGCGGCAGGTCCTGCCGCCGGCTGCCAGCGAAAAGTCCCACCCCATAGGGTTCCCCTTCCTTGAACACGATAGCCTGGCGGCGCAGCAGCACCAGATCCGCTCTCCGATAGGCTGCGGAGGCCCGTTCGAGCTGGTCCGAGGGGAAGACACAGGCAAAGAGGCCCCCCGGTGCCAGGATCCGGGCGGCCGCCTTGGCATAGTCGCCCACATCCCCACGGACTTCAAGCCGCGCAGACACGGCCTGGGGATGCGCGGCCTCCGAGCGGGTGCCAACCGGCCAATAGGGGGGCGAGCCCAAGACCAGATCGAACGGTTGCTCGCCTGCGAATAGATCGGGGTCCCGCAGATCCCCTTCGTGGATGAAATAGCGGTCCTGGACCCCGTTGTAGACAGCACTCTTTCGGGCGAGTTGCACGGATATGGCCTGCGCTTCCACCGTATGAACCACTGCGCCGGAGCAGCGCCAAGCCGCCGCGAGCCCGACACTGCCGATCCCCGAGCCCAGATCCGCGATCCGCCCTGGCCTGGGGCAGCAGACCGTCCCGAACCAGGCGGTAAGCATGTCGTCCACGGAAAACCGATGCCCCCGCTCGTACTGGAACACCTTCCAATACCCGCAGAGGTAGTCCAGGGTCTCCCCGGTTTCGGCCTGCAATCCTCCCGGGGGACGTGGACCAGGCCTGATCCAGCCCTTGAAATCGCTGTCATCCATGGATTCAGGGTATCCCAGGGAACGGAATCCAGCCGGGCCGAATCAAACGGTTTAGGTATCACTGCGAGGAAGGTATGAAATCCATCCAACACCTGCTGGACGAAAAGGGCCGTTCCCCAGTGACCGTCGCGCCAGGGGATACTGCCCAGCGCGCCCTGGCCCTCCTGGCTGAACACGATATCGGTGCGGTGCTGGTCCTGGAGACCGGCAGAGTGGTGGGCGTCTTTTCGGAGCGCGATTTCGCCCGCAAGGTAGCCCTGCCCGGCAAGTCCTCTCGGGACACCTGCATCCGCGAAGTCATGAGCGGCCACGTGTTCTACGTGACGCCCACCCAGACCGTCGAGGAA
This sequence comes from Holophagaceae bacterium, assembly GCA_025361955.1. Lineage (GTDB taxonomy): Bacteria > Acidobacteriota > Holophagae > Holophagales > Holophagaceae > UBA1801. The sequence goes on along the minus strand of JANYIU010000142.1, from coordinate 1,324 downwards.
TGCCTGGCGATCATGACGGATCGCCACATTCGCCATCTGCCCGTGGTGGATGAGGACCAGAATCTCCTCGGGATCCTCTCCATCGGGGATCTGGTGAAGGAGGTCATCTCCCTCCAGGCCTTCAAGATCGATCAGTTGGAGCGCTATATAACGGGGTGACTCAACCTTCGGGCAGCTCCGGCTCGATCCCGGCGAACAAGCCGTCTTGAGGAAGGGGCGGTTCCAGCTGGGCCAAGGCCTGGGCCTCCAGGTTGCCCTCTCCGAAATCGGCCAGGCGCGGCAGGTCATTGAGGCTATTGAGACCGAAGTGGAGGAGGAATTTCTGGGTGGTGGCATAGGTCATGGGGCGGCCTACCACCATTTTGCGGCCCATGGGAATGATGAGATCTCGCTCCAGGAGGCTTTTCACCTGGTTGGCACTGGAGGTGATCCCCCGCAGTTCATTGATCTCGGGCACGGTCACCGGCTGGCGGTAGGCGATGATCGACAGGGCTTCGATCTGGGCTGGGGTGAGGCGTCCGCTCCGGATCCGGGTGACCAGCTTGGAGACCAGGGCAGCGTACTGGGGCGCCGTCGCCATGCGCCAGCCGCCCGCCACTTCCAGAAGACGCAAACCCCGAGGGGGCTGCAGCCGCTCCTGGAGCTTCTCGATGGCTTGCCGCAATGGCCCCTCGTGGATGCCAGTCAGTTCCTGCAGCCGGGCCATGTCCAGGACTTCGCCTGTGGCAGCGAAGAGGGCTTCCAGGGCCCCTGGCAGATCCCCACCTTCCTCCCACAGGGGCTCATCGTGGAAGAGATCCTCGATCATGGGAACAGCCCCAGACGCTGACCCACCTGCACGGCCCCTGACTTCCGCACCGGTAGCCAATCCTTCGCCTTCGGCCCGGTCACCAGCAATATAATGGTAGAACCGAACTGGAAGGTTCCCAGAGCCTCCCCTGGGCGACAGGGCAAATCCTTTACCCGGAAGCCGCCGTCTTTCGGAAGCTCCCGATTTTCGCGCCAGCGCTCCTCGAGGAGGACCCCCCCGACGTGGGTGGCCCCCACCAGAACCACCGCCACTTCGAGGCCTTCATCGCTGCCAGTGCCGGTCGCCATCCAGGTGGCGCGCCGGTTCCGCGCATAGAGGCGAGGAACGTGGTTCGTGCTGACGTCGTTAACCGGCCAGAGCTCCCCTTCCACGCGACTCACCGCCGTCACCCGGCCTTCGAGGGGTACGTGAATCCGGTGGTAGTCCTTGGGGGAAAGATAGAGTGTCAGGTAATAGCCCCCCTCGAAGCGCTCCGCGTCAGGATCGTGCTTGAGCAACTCGGAAATTTTGTAG
>JANYIU010000123.1 GCA_025361955.1 Holophagaceae bacterium | reverse complement strand
GCTGTTCGGATGCGGAAGGGAAAAGCTCAACGCTGAGGCACAGAGAAAAGAGCGAGGATCCCGGAGAAAAAAATCTTCCTCCGAGACTCTCCGCCGCCCCTTGACAGTGAACTGACACTGTATTTTGATGAAGGCAGGGCTGAAGGGCTGGAGCTGACAGGCATGGGGGGCTGGCAGGGAGCTTCCACTGCGACGCGAGAGTGCATTGCCTATCCGAGAGGGTCGTGACGGAGGCAGCCACCTCTGCGGCCCTGGTGCGGACGCTCGCAGTTGAAGAAGGCGAAGCATTCGGTCAGACCAATCGTCAGGTCGCCTCTCGTGGCATAGCCCTCCAGAGACACATCCTCGTGCTTGACGCGGCGCCAGAGACGTTTGACGAAGCTATTGTCGAAGGACCGTCCCCGCCCACCCATGCTGATGGCGATTCCAGCCCGCTCCAAAACGCCGGAGAAGGCCTCGCTCGTGAACGGTGAGTCTTGATCACGGTTGACTATTCCCGGCCTGACGATTTGCGCCCGGTGCCACACTACTGAGGTTCCCCGAATACCTGAACGGCATTCGTCTTGCGGAGACGCCCCATGACCCGGAACAAAGAGGGTATTCAGGACAAGTGGCAAAAGGGCCAACCTCCGCCTAATGAACCATTCGTATCTTCATCTCTTCCAGTGTTTATAGAGGGTGTTGAGCCGTTTGCCGCGGGTGTAACTCCAGCCGCACAGCCATCGGCGACGGAGGCCCCGGCATGAGCCAGGTTTTCAGCTCCGAAGATGTCTATCGGCGTTATCTGGACGGCCTGCTGAGCAACAACCGCCAACAGTGCCGGGAGTGCTTTGAGCAATGGCTGGCAGCCGATGCCGAACTTGGCACACTCTATGAAAACCTGGTGCAGCGTTCGCTCTACGAAGTCGGCGATCTGTGGGAGCGGGGACGGATTTCCGTGGCCACCGAGCACCTGGCTACGGCGATCAACGAAAGCCTGTTGAACCTGACCTATCCTCGGCTCTTCGCGCAGGCGCGCATCGGCAAGACCGCCGTGATTGCCTCCACGGCCAACGAGTACCATCAACTTGGCGCCAAGATGGTCGCCGACATTTTCGAGTTGCATGGCTGGCGCGGCTATTTCCTCGGCGCCAACACGCCCTTGCGTGATCTGCTTGACCTGATCCGGGAGAAAGGCCCGGATGCCGTGGCCCTGTCGCTGACGGTGTATTTCAACCTGGACTCCCTTTTGCAGACTGCGGTGGCCATCCGGTCCGAGTTTCCGACGGTACCGATCCTCGTCGGCGGGCAGGCGTTTCGCTGGGGTGGACGGGATCGGGTCGAAGGTCTGCCCGAGGTGCGCTGCCTTGCCTCCTTGAGCGACCTCGAGGCGTGGCTCAAGGACGAGCGAAACCATGTTTGACACCCCCGGCATCGCCGAGGCGATGCAAAGCTATGTGCTGGAGACGGCTCCGGTCCTGGCGCTCCGGCTTGACGCCAACCAGCGCGTGACGGCCGCCAACGCTCAGGCCCGCCAGATTCTGCGCAGCGGGGCCGTGGGTCGGCCCTTGGCGGAGCAGATCGTGGATTTCACCCACTCCTTCGAGCTGTCCGCGCTCATCAATCAGGGCAGTACTGCCGTGCATCGGCTCACGCTGAGCACCGCCTCTGGCATGCCCGAGACCCTGTGCTTCCGGTTCTTCCCATTGCCCGATGGAACCCTCGCGCTCGGCAGTCTCGACCTCAAGGAACAGCAGCAGCTGCGCGACGAGGTCCTGGGGCTGAACCGGGAGTTGAACGACCTGTCGCGCCTGCTCCATCAGGCCAACGCGGAGCTGCGTGAACTGAACCAGGTCAAGAATCGCTTCATTGGCATGGCCGCACATGATCTCCGCAAGCCGGTGGGGGTCATCATGACCTACAGCGAGTTCGTCCTCGACGAAGCTGGCGACCGGCTCGACGACGAGCAGCGCGGCTTTCTGCGCACCAGCCTGGCCGCCGCCGTCGGCATGAAGCGGTTGATCGACAACTTCCTCGATGTGTCGGTGATCGAGTCGGGGCAGCTGCGGGTGGAGCGATCGCGAACCGATGTGGGCCAGATTGTGGAGGGCGTGTTGCCGCTGGTGCGCTTGCTCGCTGCCCGGAAGAAGATCGAATTGCACACCGAGGCGGGGGACGACAACCGCCCCTTGCTGGTGGACGTTGCCAAGCTCCAGCAGGTGCTTGGCAACCTTCTGGGCAATGCCATTGAACACTCCAAGCCCGGGCAGCGCGTCTGGCTCACCGCCCACCGAGACGACGCGGAACTGGTCTTCAGCGTGCGTGACCAAGGCCCCGGCATTGCACCCGAGGATCAGACCAAGCTGTTCGCTCCGTTCGCACGGGCCGGCACCCGCAAAACCGCAGGCGAACGCAGCGTGGGGCTTGGCCTGGCTATCGCGCGGTTGGTGGTCGCAGCCCACGGCGGGCGGCTCTGGGTGGAAAGCGTGCCGGGCCTGGGTTCGACCTTTTTCGTTTCCTTGCCGATAGCTCCTGGGGGCGATCACGCATGAACTGCGGTCAGGATTCAGTTATCGTGAAACCAGGTCCCGCCTGTTTGAGGAGACGGCCATGAATTTGCAATACCTGATGCAGACCGCGAAACAACTCCAGCAACCGACCAGCCACGCGGCTGTTGAATTCCAGACTTCGGCGGATGGCCTTGCCGAGGAACTCAATCGGCGGATGCTGGCCCGTGCCGACCTGGAGCGGCTCATCGGCCCCGAGAACCGGCCGATGATGCAGGACAACAGCCGCAATTTCTGTCGGTTCATGGGCACGATGTTCCTCGCCTATGAGCCAGAGGTGCTGGCGCAGACGGCGCTGTGGGTGTTCCGGGCCTACCGCTCGCATGGTTTCAAAACCACCTACTGGCCCGCCAATCTGGACACGTTCGTCGAGATCGTCCGTGAGCGGCTCGCCCCCTCGACTTTCGCGGAGCTCTACCCCTTCTTCCAGTGGCTCATTGTCAACATTCCCACCTTCGTGAAGATTAGTGACGAGCAACTGGCGGACCCCATCCCGCCCGAGCCCAACCATGCTGCGAAGAAGGCGTCATGAGCGATGCCATTCGCATCCTGGTCGTAGAGGATGATCCCGATATCCTGAGCAGTACGGCGCGTCTGCTGGGCAAGGCAGGCTACACCGTGGACACGGCCGCGACCGGCGAGGAAGCGTTGCAGGCTGTGCACGATCAACGTCCGGGGCTGCTGTTGCTGGATCACGATCTGCCTGGCATCGACGGCATGGAAGTCTGCCGTCGGATCAAGCGGGATCCGGCCCTGGCGGACACCCTCGTGGTCATCGTCTCGGCCTCCCGCACGGATAGTGACGAACAGGCAGAGGGGCTCGAGTCGGGCGCGGATGGCTACATCGGCCGACCGATCGCCAATCGCGAGCTGCTCGCCAGGGTGGGATCCTTTGTCCGCAACCAGCACCTCAGCCGCTCCCTTCGCGAGCGTGCCGAGGAATTGACGCAAGCCAACGAAGCCAGCCGCCAAGCCCACCTTGCCACCCTTAACTTGATGGAAGACGTGTTGGCGGCCCGCGCTCAATTAGAAACAGTGAATGGGCAATTGCAGGCCAAGATCACCGAGCGCAAGCAGGTCGAGGATGAGCTGCGGCGCGAGCGCCAGCGCCTTGCAAGCATCATCAGTGGAACGAATGTTGGCACCTGGGAGTGGAATGTTCAGACCGGGGAGATCCTTTTCAACGAGCGCTGGGCCAACATCATTGGCTACACGCTGGAAGAGCTGGCTCCTATATCCATTGAAACCCGGATGAAATTCACGCATCCGGATGATCTGAAGGCCAGCGGCGAACTGCTGAAAAAGCACTTCCAGGGCGACCTTGATTACTATGACTTTGAAGTGCGGATGCAGCACAAGAACGGAACCTGGGTTTGGGTGCTCGACCGGGGCCGAGTTTCGACCTGGACTGAGGATGGGAAACCCCTGCTGATGATGGGGACCCAAACCGACATCACCCAGCGCAAACAGGCTGAGAAAGAGCGGCGCAGGCTCGATGAACGGATGAGCCAGGTCCAGAAACTGGAAGCTATCGGCGTTCTGGTGGCTGGCGTTGCGCACAATATCAATAACGTTCTCGCGGCCATCATGGGGGCTGCTTCCATGCGAGAAGGGGTAGCGGCCGACATCGAGGACCTGGAAACCTACAGAATCATCGTCCAGGCCTGTAGACGCGGCAGAGATGTGGCGAAATCGCTGGTGCAATTCTCCCGGCCCTCCCTTTCGAATCGAGCACCCCTTGAACTGCATGCGCTCATCACCGAAGTTCTCGTCCTCTTGGAAAACACCACCCGCAATCGCATCAAGATCATTAAATCGTTTTCTGGAGAGCCTTTTTGGATAAATGGGGATGCTGGGAACCTCAACCACGCCCTCATGAACCTCTGCATCAACGCACTGGATGCCATGCCCAATCAGGGCACGCTTACCTTTCGGACGACTGTTCCTGAAAAGGACTGGATCGAACTATCCGTCGAAGATAGCGGTGTAGGCATGACCCCGGAGGTCCTGGCCCATGTGTTTGATCCATTTTTCACTACGAAGGAAGTCGGCAAAGGAACCGGACTAGGCCTTAGCATGACCTACGGAGTGATCAAGGCACATGGCGGGACTCTTCACGTTTCCAGCGAGCCAGGTCGGGGCACCATCGTGAAGTTCCGGATTCCCCGAATCCATGCTCCCGCGCTGAAGCAGACCGCCGAGGCCCCGGTTCCAGCCCTTGGGCCCTTGACGGTGCTACTGGTGGATGACGATGACGATTTCCGCTCCCTGGTCGCCCGGATGCTCAAGAAGGCAGGTCTTCAGATCAAGGCTGTGGCCAGTGGCGAAGCAGCCCTGGAGAGCCTCATTTCAGGTACCACCCCGGACCTCGTCATCCTGGACCAGAACATGCCCAGTATGAACGGAATCCAGACCATGGAAAAGATCCGCGCCTTGCACCCGAATATGCGAATCCTGATCTCTTCGGGGCAGCCTGATATCGAGGAGTGGGCTTGCTTCCAACAACCGAATGTGGCCGTCATTTCGAAACCGTTCGAGATGGAGGAAATCCTGGCCAAGCTGGCTCAATTTGCCTTGAACCCAACCCCTTTCCAACCAGAACACGCAACGTCGAAACATGGGGGCTGAGGCCCATGTTCACAGATGGCGTAGGCTGCTCCCGGGCATTGCAGGGAGATGCACCTTCGGGAGTGGGGTGCCTCGGAAATGTCGACATCAGGGTGATCAGGGGGGTCAGAACTTCTGACACCAAGGGGTCGGTTTTCAATGACGCCCGCCACCTCCGTCCTAGTCAGGCCAGTTGCTTGAAAACTTGTCATGGATTACCCCTTCGTGGGGGTCTAGGAAATTGGGTGTGGTTCATCAATAAGGAGATTTCAACTCCAAAAGGGGTGCTTTTACCCATCGACCAAGAATCAATTTCGAGCTACATTGATGGACTCTCTGAAAGAATGGGAGGTTGAGATGGAAACTGGACTCGGCTTGACTATGGCGTTTGAGACTATCAAGGCCAACGGCATGACTCCGGATACCTCTAACCAAGCGGGCGATGAAAACTTTGAAGAAATTCGGATCCCTCGCAATTCTGCACCCGTTTATACAGATTCTCACCGCCCGCAAGCCCCTAGGCAACTCCAGGTGCTTCTCATCGATGACGATGAATTATTCCGGATTACTACGGTTAAAATACTTGAGATCGCAGGGTTCAGGGCGACAGTCGCAACGGGAGGCCAGGAGGCACTGGACAGCCTGGCCGCAGGCAGCATTCCCGATATCATCCTCCTGGACCTGAACATGCCGGGGATGGACGGCATAGAAACGTTGCAACGGATCAGAGCCCTGCATGCAGATCTACCAATCCTCATCGTTTCCGGTCAACCCGACATCGAAGACTGGAATTGTTTCAAACAGCCCCATTTGGGGGTCGTTCCCAAACCTTTCACAATGAAAGAAATTCTGAAAAAGATCAATCAAGCGGCGCGAATAGGGTAAAGGCTATAGGGAACCCCGTTTTCAAGACAGCGATTTAAGCTGTCTTCTAGACGAAGGAACGGGAAAACATGAGCGAAACAAAGAAGCACAAAGTCCACACGTCCTAGTTCAAGGCAAAGGTAGGACTGGAGGCAGTGCGAGGGGTTAAGACGATCAACGAGATCGGGCAGGAATATGGTGTTCATCCGGTGCAGGTTGGGCAGTGGAAGAAGGCGATCCTGGAGCAAGCCAAAAGGCTCTTTGCAGGCCGTGGGGCATCCACAGCCTTGGATTGCGGCGGCATCAATGCCCAGTGACGTTTCATGCTGCGGTCTTGGCCTGATGGCGATGGCCAATCACTTACACTTAAGGCATGACTATCCAAAACACCCTTGCCCGCTTGCCTTGCTATCTTTGGGCGGCGCCCTGTTCGGTCGCGGGCTTGGTCATCGCGTGCGTGGCTGTTCTGCTCGGAGCCAAGGCGCAAGTTCGCAACGGAACGCTCCAAGTCATTGGAGGGCGCCTGGCCACGGGTATCTGTCGACTCCCTACCCGCCTCAAAATAGTGGCCTTCACCCATGGCCACGTGATCTATGCGGTCAGTCGGACGGCCATGGATTCCTACCGTGAGCACGAACTTGTCCATGTCAGGCAGTACGAACGTTGGGGTCCTTTGTTCCCTTTCTTGTATATCGGATCCAGTCTTATCCAGAAATTGAAAGGGCGGGACCCGTACTTCGCGAACTGGTTCGAACGGGAGGCTCACAAGGTCGAAGGATCACCGTTTGTTGGCAGGGATTGAACCCTTTCGCTGCCGCACCAGGCGCAGATGCGCTTCGCGCCATGGTGCTGGCAAAGATCCCAGGTCTGCTTTACCTCAACGTCCACCGGCAAGTGTCGGTGAAATCCTGTATTTGCAGGAGTAAGGATGGAGGTCCTGCGCTACCCCGCACGGAACGGCGTGAAATGCGGGTCCCACTGCGCCTTGGCCACCGTTTTCTCCAGCTGCTCGTCGTCCAGCAGTCGCCCCAGCCCTTCCTCTCGGGCCTGCTTGGCCACGGCTAGGGCCACCACGGCGGATGCCTTCCGAATATCCTCCATGGCCGGGAGCAGGAGACCCATGGCCTCCTGCTCGGGGGTGACCATGGCGCTGATGGCGCGGCTGGCGGCCATCAACATGCCATCGGTGACCTTGCTGGCCTTGGCCACAAGGGCGCCCAAACCCACACCGGGGAAGACATACATGTTGTTGCACTGGGAGGGCCGGAGGGTCTTGCCATGCCATTCCATGGAGGGGAAGGGGCTGCCGGTCGCCACGAGGCCCTTGCCGTCGGTGGCCTTCCAAACCTGCTCGGGAGTGGCTTCGCACTTGGACGTGGGATTGGAAAGGGCGAAGACGATGGGCCGCTCGGTGACCTTGGCCACCTCCTGGAGGATGGCTTCACTGAAGAGCCCGGTCTGGGCGGTGACGCCGATGAGCACCGTGGGGCGGGCGTTGCGGATCACGTCCAGCATGGAGATCCGGCTGCTCGATTCCAGTTTCCAGTTGGCCACGTTGGCGAGCCGCTGGGCCATAGGGCGCTGGGGGGCTTCCAGGGCGGGATCGCCCTCCAACAGGAGCCCCTGGACATCCACGGCGAAGAGCCGGGCGCGGGCCTCCTCGGGGGTGAGGCCCTCCTCGGCCAGGGCTGCCAGGATGTTCAGCGAGATGCCGGTGCCGGCCTGGCCCATGCCCACGATGAGGTAGCGCTCGTCCTGAAAACGGCTTTTTTTGATGCGCATGGCCGTCATGAGAGCGGCCAGGGAGGTACTGCCGGTGCCTTGGATATCGTCGTTGAAGGAGAGGATCCGGTCCCGATAGCGCTCCAGGTTCTTGAACGCGGTGGATTTGCCAAAATCCTCCCACTGAAGGAGGGCGTCGGGGAAATGGCGCTTCACGGCCAGAACGAAGGCTTCGACCAATTTTTCGTAAACCTCCCCGCGCAGACGGGGGTGCCGGTAGCCCAGGTAGGCGGGATCATCCAGGAGTCGCTGATTGTTGGTGCCCACGTCCAGACATACCGGGAGACACACATGCGGATGGAGGCCGCCCGCAGCCACATACAGACTCACCTTGCCCACGGGGATGCCCATACCATCCGACCCCAGGTCCCCCAGGCCCAGAATGCGCTCGCCGTCAGTGACGACGACGAGGTTTACCTGGGGGAGGGTGATGTTCTGGAAGACCTGGTCGATGTGATCGACGTTCTCAGGTGTGATGTAGACCCCCCGGAAGCGTCGCTGGATGCTGCTCATCTGCAGGCAGGCCGTGCCGACGGTGGGGGTGTAGACAATGGGCACCATCTCCTTGAGGTGTTCGGTGACCAGTTTGTAGAAAACCACTTCGCTGCGGTCCTGAAGGGCGACCAGAAAGATGTATTTCTCCAGATCGTCCGGCTTGCGGAGGAAGGCCTCGTAGGCTCGGTCTGCTTGGACCTCCAAAGGGAGGACGGCGGAGCGCACCAGGCCCTCCAGGCCCAAAGCCTGCCGCTCCCCTCGCGAGAAGCCGGAGGCCTTGTTGAGGTGCGGGTCGTTCAGGAGCTGCCGCCCCCTGGAGTAGACCTCGTAGTAAGCTTCGCCCGTCATCGGGTCGATCTTGAAGGCAAACGTCTTCATGGTCCTGCCTCCACAGCGGAAAGTGATCTAGCGTATAGAATTCTCGGCGACTGTCCAAGGAATCTATGCAAACACTTTGAGTCGAGAAGTTTTCATGGCAGAGCAGTGGGCGCATTGCTTACCGCCGCAGGGGTTGCCCGCCTTGCGGGTATCCCAACGGCGCAGCAGCGCGGATGCGCTCGTGGGTGTATATATGAGCGATGGTGGATTTCAAGGACGACCAAAAATGCTTTGTCTGCGGGAAGGGGAATCCGGCCGGGCTCCAGCTCGAGTTCCGGGGCAAAGCGTCCAGCCCTGAGGTCGAAGCCGAAGTCGTGTTTCCGACCCACCTGCAGGGCTGGCAGGACACGGTGCATGGCGGGCTGCTGGCCACGGTGCTCGATGAAATCATGATTAAAGCCGCGACGGCGATCGGCATCAGGTGCGTCACCGCTGAGCTTACCGTCAAGTACAAGAAGCCCACCGCCACCGGCGTTGCCTACTTCCTTTCGGGGCAGGTCCTGGCAACGCATGGCCGCATCATCACCGCCGAAAGCCGCATCTGCGACGCCTCGGGGCAGATCCATGCCCAGGCCACCGGGAAGCTGTTCAAGATCACGTAAACCTCCCGGGCTCATCATCTTGAAAAAAGCCCCCAGTGGTCGGGGGCTTGACATTCCGTTTGCTCGTGACCGCTAGAACAATCCCCACAGATACTGGTTCGTCACTTCATGGTGGAACTGGATCTCGGGGACCTTGATGGTGGCGCCGAGGGCCTTGGGGCAGCGATCAGCTTGGGCCTGCTTGAGTTCGGCGTATTTCAGGGCCACTTGTTCGCCCAGGATCTCGGAGGCGACGCGGGAGGACTTGAAGATACGGATGGCGTCGTAGATATTGTCCGGCAGGAAGCGGGTGCGGCTGCGCTTGGCCTCGTCCGTGCCGGCGGAGGTAGGGCCTTCGAGGGCCACCTTCAGCAGGGCGTAGAAGACCATGTAGGGATTGACGTCGGGGGCGACGGAGCGCACCTCGAGGCGGGCACTCTTGGCGTTGCCGGCGGGGATGCGCACCATGGCGCCGCAGTTGTTGGCGGAGGCCTTGATCTGATTCGGGGCCTCGAAGTGGGGATCCAGGCGGCGATAGGCGTTCACCGAGGGATTCAAGATGAGGGCCAGATCGGTGGCGCTAGTGAGGAGGCGATCAATGGCGTCCCAGCCAGCCTTGGACAGGTTGTCCTGCCCCTTGGCGTCCCAGTATAGGTTCGTCCCGGCCTTGGAGAGCGAGAGGTTGGAGTGCATGCCGCTGCCGTTGATGCCGGTGAGGGGCTTGGGGAGGAAGCAGGCAGTCATGTCCATCTTGGCGGCCACCTGCCGGCAAAGGAGCTTATAGAGTTGCACCTGGTCGGCGGTGATGAGGGGATCGGCATAGTTGAAGTTCATCTCGAATTGGCTGGGGGCCACCTCGGGGTGGTCCTTCTCGTTCCCGAAGCCCATGGCCCGCTGCACCTCGGCGGCGGTGTCCATGAACTGCCTCAGGGAATCACCTGGGAGCGAGTGGTAGTAGCCGCCGGTGGAGACACAGTCAAAGCGGCCAGTCTCGTTGTAGCGGCGCTCCGCGTCCCGACCTTGAAACAGGAACCCTTCGATCTCAGGCGCGAAGTAGGCGGTGATCTGCTTCTTCTTATAGAGCTGGTCGGTGTAGATCCTCAGGCGACTGCGTATGTCGGCGGGGTAGGGATCGCCGTTCCGCTCGAGCACTTCTGCGAATACCAGTACTTTCCCAGGTCCGAATACATCGGCAGGGAGCCAGTAGAAGGCCGACCAGTCTATGGCTAGGCGGAGATCCGACTCTTGCTGCGCGGAGAAGCCGCGGATGGAGGAGCCGTCGAAGGTGAGATTCCCTTCGGACTGGAGCAGGTACTTCTTGTCGTAGTCAAGCATGTGCAACCGTCCCTCCAGGTCGGAAAAGCACACGGTGACCGCCTTGAGGCGCCGCTCGTCGGTGAGGTACTTGAGCCGCAGTTCGCGGAGTTTGTCGGCGGGGACGCGGTCAATCCGCGCTTGCTTGGCTTCGAGGTTCATCTCCTCGAGCTGCTCGTACGGGATTTCGAGGAAAGTCCTCAACGGGGTCGAGGCCGGTTCTGGTTTGCTCATCTATCCCTCCTTGTTGACGGATGACGTAATTTTCTGTCGATTAGATCAAAAGTCAATAGATTTAGATTTATTTTGTAGTAAATAAAATTAATTTACATCGTTTTATGATGTATATGGTCGAGCTCCATCGCAAATGCTTTGAGGTCAAAAGAATAGAGCCCTGACGCGCAACGCCAGGGCTCCAAGTGGGCAGGGTCGTTTAAAATCTCAGATCGCGTTCACCGCTCTTGACCCTCTGGATGTAGCGCTCGGTCACCTCGCGGGCCTTGGGATTGGTGATGCTGGCAAGTTCTTTGGCGATGACCTGCTCGCCCATCACGCGCAATTCCAGGTCGCCATAATCCTCGATGTATTCCTGGAGCGTGAGCAGGGCGTTAGGCTGGCAGACATTGGCGATCTGGCCGCTCTTGGCCAATCGCATGAAGCGATCGCCGGTGCGGCCTTCTCGGTAACAGGCGGTGCAGTAGCTGGGGATGTAACCGCCCTTCAGGAGATCCTTCAGGATCTCAATGGGGGAACGGTGATCCTCGGGCTGGAATTGTGGAACCACGTCTTCGAAGCCCAGCTTGTGGCTATGGGCGTAGCCACCCACTCCGGTGCAGGACCCCGCGCTCACCTGGGAAATGCCCACGGCGATGACTTCCTCCCGGAACCCCATGGGCTCGCGGGTGGAGAGGATCATGCCAGCGTAGGGCACCGCGAGGCGGAGCACGGCCACAACCTTCTTGAAGTCCTCGTCGGCGACCAGGTACGGATAATCCTTGGCTTCGACGCCCTCGGCGGCGCGGATGCGGGGCACCGAGAGCGTATGCGGACCGACGCCCAGCGCGGCTTCCAGATGTTCGGCGTGCATGAGCATGCCCAGGGTTTCGTATTTCCAGTCATAGAGCCCGAACAGGGCCCCTACGCCGACATCTTCGATGCCAGCGGTCATGGCTCGGTCATGGGCTTCGGTGTGCCACTCGTAATTTCGCTTCGGACCGCCTTTGTGGACCGCCAGGTAGGTGGGCTTGTGGTAGGTCTCCTGGAACAGGATGTAGGTGCCGATGCCCGCGTCCTTCAACTTGCGGTAGTCCGCTACCGTAGTGGCGGCGATGTTGACGTTCACGCGGCGGATGTCCCCGTTCTCGAACTTGAGGGTATAGATGGTCTTGATGCATTCCAGAACGTACTCGATGGGGCAGTTGACGGGGTCCTCGCCCACCTCCAGGGCCAGTCGCTTGTGGCCCAGGCTCTCGAGCACCCGCACTTCCTCAGCCAGTTCCTCCTGGCTGAGCTTGCGCCGAGTCAACTTGTTGTCGCAGTTGTAGCCGCAATAGGAGCAGCGGTTGACGCAGTGGTCGGACAGATAGAGCGGCGCAAACATGACGATGCGCCGGCCATAGATGCGCTCCTTGATGCGGCGGGCCAGGGCGAAGATTTCGGCAAGAATGTCAGGGGATTTCACTTCCAGCAGAACGGCGGCCTCGCGGTGGGTGAGCCCGCCATAGCTGGCGGCCTTTTCCAGGATCGCGCGCACGGTGGCTGGATCCAGGGCATGAGCGCCGGCCTTGTCCAGGGAGTCCAGGATCTCTTCGTGGCTGATGAATGCGTTCGCATCCATGGATTTGAGATCGTACGCGACCATCATGCCTCCTTGCCGGTCTGGGCGGACGCTACATGCGCGTCCCGGGTCAGAGCGGTCTTGACTAAAGTATTGGGAACCCTGCCTAGGCGGCCGGTCAGGGCGCTGATCTCGTCGGTACTGCCATCGACGATGAGGGAAAGCACAGAGACTCCGCGTTCTCTGTGGGGGATACCCATCCGGCCGATGATGATTTCTGCGGAAGCGTGGAGGATGGCATTGATCTCGCTGGCCGCAGACGTATCCTCCACGACGATCCCGACAACCCCTAGGCGCTTCAGCATTTTGCATCTCTCCTGTCAGGCCAGTCCACAAAGGGATCCTGGGGATGCAGCCGGACGGAGATGCACTGCGCTCGCGCGTCCTTCCGCTCAGGTCGATGAAGCTTTGCGGTCGGGAATGGTATTCAAAACAGACCGGCAACGGAATGAATCCCGCTGTCCGACAGGGCTGATGATCTTATGTTCTGCGCGGCGTGTCAACCGCAGAAATGATCAGGCTTGGGTGTCCAAATTTGTTCCAACTGGCCCTGCCGGCTTCGGCGCTACCGGTGGCTTCTCTTGAATTTTCGTGGCTCTTTCCTTGATCTCCTCAAGGACGATCGGCTGCCGTTCTCTGGCGGGTTGGAGAGGAACCTGGGCTTCAGTATTGATTCTCATCCTACCTCCTAGGCACTGACGTCTAAATTACGACCCAGACCGGCACTCTGGTTCAAAGTTCGGACCAGCATGGCTCCCTGCGTCGCTTCCATGTCCAGAACCTTCCGCAGCACCAGTATTCCCGCGGTTTCACGGATAGTCGCCAGTTGGGAGGCGCTGACCGAGGCAGGGGAAAGGTTCGAAAGGTCCATGTGGAATCCAGTCTTTGCTCTATCGGCTCTTCAGGGTTCAGACTTTAGGAAGTCTGGCTCGAAGTAGCACTGCGGCATCCTGAACTGCGGGCGGGGCTTGGGTGCTGGCGGCGCGGTTGGCCTCCGCGATGGCTTCGAAGACCTCGCGTCGGTGGACCTGGATTTCCTTGGGGGCCGAGATACCCAGCCTCACTCCGTCCTTGGTGATGGCGATGACCACCACTTCAATTCGCCCATCGATGATGATCGATTGATCGATCTTCCGGGTAATGACGAGCATCCTTCAAGGTCCTTTCATGCGTTATGCGGGAGGCTGATGTTCCGGTTGCTCCGCGATGATGCGGTATTTGAGTGAATATTTTTCAATGCTCAGGATCACTTGGCGACCCCGTTTGGTCTGGCTGTTGATCACCAGGGGACCGGCCAGGTTGGCTGTCATCTGCCGCGGATCTTTGGGAATGACCACCAGCGCCAGGACCAGCGCATCTGCGGGCTTTTCCAGCGCGAGGGCTTCGGCCTCCTCCTCATTGAGGGCGAATTCGTAATCCTTCTTGATGGCGGCCACATCGAGGCATGTGAACGAGATCTGGGGTTCCTGAATCGATTGAAGGAACTTGAGGGGATAGCTCTCCGTGGGTTCGAACAGAAAAAAGGAGTGAAGCTGAGGAAAGCCAACGAGCCCAGCGGGAAAGGAGATGATCGGATCCTCCTGGTAGTTGAAAACCGGGTGTTTCAGGGGGAACTGGCGAATATCGAGCAGCACCTGGCGTCCCTGCCTGGAGAGCGCATTGATCACCAGGGGACCCGCCAGATTAGCCGTCGCCTGGCGGGGATCCTCCGGGACCACCACCAGGACCAGAACCAGGGCGTCTTCGGGCTTTTCCAGGGCCAGGAAGGCCGCCTCTTCCTCGCTCAAAGGAACTTCGTAGTCCATCTTGATGGCGGCGGCATCCATGCACACAAAGGACAATTCGGGTTGCTCCACCGCCTGGAGGAAACGCAGCGGGTACCCCCCCGAAGGCTCAAAAAGCCTGAATTCCGTGAGTTTTGGAAAGCCTGCCAACCCGGCAGGGAAGGACAGAATGACGTCATCCTCGGGCATAGGTGGCTCCTGGCGGAAGTACTAGCTT
>JANYIU010000095.1 GCA_025361955.1 Holophagaceae bacterium | reverse complement strand
GGCGGCAGTTTCCTGCTGGCTCCCATCGGCTCCCAGCCTCAGTTCACACCCGAGGAACTGGATGACGAGACCAAGGCCATCGGCGAGGCTGCCCGGGACTTCATGCTGGGCGAGGTGATGCCCAAGGATGCCGAGATCGAGAAGCTCCAGCCGGAACTGAGCCGGGAACTGCTCCGGAAGGCCGGGGAGATGGGTCTCCTCAGCATCGAGATCCCTGAGGTCTACGAAGGCATGGATCTGGACAAGAAGACCACCCTGGTGGTGCTGGAGGAGCTGGGCAAGCAGGCTTCCTTCTCCGTGAGCTATGGGGCCCACTCGGGCATCGGCACGCTGCCCATCGTCTACTTCGGGACCCCGGAACAGAAGGCCAAGTATCTGCCCAAACTGGCCACCGGTGAGCTGTTGGCGGCCTATGCGTTGACCGAGCCTGGGGCAGGCAGTGATGCCATGAACGCCAAGACCACCGCTGTGCTGGACGGCGACCACTGGATCTTGAATGGCACCAAGATGTGGATCACCAATGCTGGGTTCGCCGACCTTTTCGTGGTTTTCGCCAAGGTGGACGGGAAGAAGTTCAGCGCCTTCATTGTTGAGAAGGAGGATGCCGGATTCAGCACCGGCGCTGAGGAGCAGAAGCTGGGCATCAAGGGCAGCTCCACGCGCGCCCTGGTGCTGGAAAACGTGCGGATCCCCAAAGACCGGCTTCTGGGCGAGATCGGCCGAGGCCATCGCATCGCCTTCGGCATCCTCACCATTGGCCGCTTCAAGCTGGGGGCAGGCTGCACGGGCACTTCCAAGGTGGTGCTGGCCTACACCCTGAAATACACCAGCGAGCGCCAGCAGTTTGGCAAGAACATCAACCGCTTCGGCCTCATCCAGAAATTCCTCGCGGACATCGGCACCCGCATCTTCGTGGGCGAGTCGATGAATTACCGCACCATCGGCTACATCAACGACGGCATGGCCGCCATCCATTGGGACGAGGAGAAGGCTGCCCAGCGGAAGTTGGACATCATGGACGAGTTCGCCATGGAAGCCTCCATGTCCAAGGTATGGGGCAGCGAAGCCCTCTTCTACACCGCCGACGACGCGGTGCAGTGCTTTGGCGGCTACGGCTTTTCTTCCGAATACCCCCCCGAGAAGATCTACCGCGATAGCCGCATCAACCGCATCTTCGAAGGCACCAATGAGATCAACCGCATGATCACCGCGGGCGCCCTCTTCAAGAAGGCCAGCAACCAGACCCTGCCCATTTCCAAGAGCATCGCCGGTGTTCCCACGGTGGCTGACTTCTCTGGGAAGCTGGCTGCCGCCAAGTGCGCCGTGGAGCTCAACAAGCGCCAGTGCGGCTACGCCGCCGCGACGGCCCTGGAAATCTGCGGCCAGAAGCTCATCGAGAATCAGGAAGCCGCGGCCCGAGCGGCGGACATGCTTACCGAGATCTACGCGATGGAATCCGCCGTGGTGCGGGCCGATAAAATGGCGGAAGCGGGTCATCGCTGGGCGGACCTCGCCAGGGATTTCGCTGAAGCCTACGTCAACGAGAACTTTTACAAGGTCCAAACCCACGCCCGTTTGCTCTTGGGCGATGTCCTGGAGGGAGTTGCCCTGGTCGCAGCCCTGAATGAACTGCAGGTTTTCTCGGGCTACCTCCCTGCCTCCAGTTCGAAGCTCCGAGCCCGCATCGCGGATCAACTCATCGAGAAAGGCCTCTACCCCATCGAGCAATACTAAGCTCAAGCGAAACAGTAAGAAGGGCCCCGATCTGGGGCCCTTCTTGGGTCATGGCCGGCTCAGCGGCCGCTGTTTTTTGAGCCAAGGCGGCGGGGGTTGCGAGCCATCCGGGGTTTGCTCATTGTCATTGTGGGGTACCTCGCGGGGCTGGATCGGTTGCACACGGGGGCTGTTTTCGCCAGGACGGTCATTCTGAGGCTGAGGGGGTGGTAGGTTGCCAGGGTTTGCTGGCCCATGCGGCTGGATCGGCAGTTCTCGCGGAAGGGCATGATTGGGGCCGCCCCTGCCACTTGGCGGCTGGGCAGGAGGGGGTCGAACGTTGCCGGGGTTTGTGGGCCCATGCTGCTGCATCGGCAGCTCACGTGGAATGGGGCGGTTGGGGCCTGTTCGGCCACTGGGGGGCTGAGGGGGCGGTACGTTGCTGGGATTTGTGCTCCCGTGGGGTTGGATCGGCTGTTCCCGCTGAATCGTCCCAGGGGCTGTTCGATCAATCGTGGGTGGAGGCGTCGAACGCTGGGGTTGAGTGAGGGGCCGAGGGCCTGCCACCGGGGGTCCACTGCGGATGATGGGGTGTTCCGCCGGTGCGTGCAGATGGCTGCGGTCCTCGAAGCCGGTCACGCCTGAAGGCGGTGAGGCAAGGGGTTGCAGCTTCGGGTCGGAGGGAGGCCGACGGTAGATGGTCCTCCCGGACTGCTGTTCATAGGTTTGCAGGCGATTCTTTGCCGCATTAGGATCCTGGAAGACATGCTGCATCTGGTCGGGGTGCCGGAACTCGTTCTGGCTCACCACCAGGGGACCTTGGCGCCAAGGGTGTGCCAAGGGCCGGTTGCCACCGGGACCGTTGCTCCATCCCCCGGATCCATTGCCGGAATTGAAGCTACGGATCAGGTCAGGATCCTGGCGAGTGTGGGTGTGAATGCGCTCGACATGGATAAAGTTGATCTCCACGACGTTCCAGCTGTAGCCGCCTCCCCAGGCACCGTAGCCCCATGTTGCCGGGCGGTTGTAATAGCCCATGGGCGCCCAGCCGAAGTAAGCATCGGAGGACTGCCAAGCGACCCAGGCCGGGGAATAATAGACCCCTGGAATCCAGTACCAACCGAGGCCTGCGCCCCAGCCCCAACGGCCGTGGTGATAGGTCACGTAGCCCCAGGGTTCGTCGCTGATCCAGGTCATGCCTCCGGGGTAAGCACCCCAGCGGCCCCGCCAGTAGGGGCGCCAGTCGGCGGAGACGCGCAGCGGACGCCAGCACCAAGTGCGGTATTCATCCACATAGACCCATTCGCCGTTGTTGTCGAGATCGTCGGAGTAGTAGCGGATCTCCGGGGGAACCTTCTCCCAGCTTGGGCCGCGACGCATCGCCAGAGAGCGATCGGACCAGGAATCAAAGGCATCACCTTCGTAAGTGTTGAAATTCTGGATGCGGTCCAGGCGATCCTGGTTGCTATAGACCGTCAGTCGCTCGCCCGCGAGGAGCGAGGCCTGCTCCCGTTCGTTGAGGAAGACCATCCGGCCGGAGAGCACTTTCACGCGGGCGGTCCGATCCCGTTCCATCTCGAAGCTGGCGCTGGATCCGTCCGCCAGGATCGCGCTGCCCGAGGGCATATCGATGCGAATCTTGGCCTCACTCTCCCGACCCATGGCAATGCGCAGTCGCCCATAGTCAAGCCGGAGGAGCACCTGCCGATCCTGATCCTTGTCCGTGAAAAGGGTGGCGACCTGGAACCGGGTATCCGAACCAAAGGCCACCCGGGTCCCGTCGGCCAGTTGCAGGACGCCACGACCATGGCTTTCTACCACATCGCCTTCGGCGATGGGGACGCCCCGGCTGAGGGACTCTTCCACCTCGCCCTTGCGGATGGTGGCTTCGCCATCCAGAACCCGGACAGAAGCATAACGGTCAGGGTTTTCACCCATATAGGTATCGCCTTCGTCGCTCTGGGCGCTCAGGGTGGGAGCCAACGCTACGAGGGCGGCTGGAACCAGCAGGGCACTGGCCCAGCGTGCGGAAACCGAGAAAGAATGGAGATCCATAAGGTGCCTCCTGAAAATCATCACGCAGGAACTCAGTACCCCTGAAGGGTCGGTTCCTGCAGTCCCTTAAGCCAGGGGCGTGCCAGGGTCAATCCACCGGGAAGGGGTGGAAGGCGGTTCCCGGGTTGCCTGCGGGCGGGGGCAGGCCAAGCCGCACGAACTGGGGCAGCAGGATCAACCATGAAATGGACCAGCAGACAGACTCCTGGTGTTCTTCGGCCAGGGAAGGCCTTTCCCGGACCTCCAGCCGCTCAGGATAGAGGTAGACCGCCCAATTTTGCCCCAAAGGCAAGGGGAGGTAGACCACTTGGTGGGTCGCGGGATGCACGAGGGTTATCCGCCGTTCTCCATCGTCCACGATCCAGAGCAGCCCCTTGAGAGCGGCTCGGAAATCGCCTCCAGCGAGGGGCAGGCTCCCTAGCCCCTTGGTCAGCGGCGTCTCAGCGGGGAAATGGTAAGGGAAGTCCCCTAGGGTCATGGGGATGCCCGCATCCCGCAGCAAGATTGCGGGGCGTCCCGAGAGCCCCAGGCGGAGAGAGACCTTGCCCTGGGCGTCGGAGATGCGAAGTGTGCCATCTCCGGAGAGGGAGACCAGGCGCTGAGGGACCGGGGTGGCCGGTACGGTCTCCAACGGTAAGGGTAGGGGAGGATCACCTGGAATGGAGGTCTCCCAAGGCAGCTCCGGGCTTTTATCCCAGGGGAAGGGGGCTTGGGCGGTCAAGGCCGCAGGGATCAGGAGGAAGGTGCCCAGCCGCACAGGGCCTCCAGATTCCGCGTGGTGATCTCCGCGACCCGGGAGAAGGAAAGGCCGCGCAGGGCCGCCAACTGTTCGGCCACGTAGGTCACGTAGGCCGGCTCATTGGTCTTGCCCCGGTAGGGTACCGGGGCAAGGTAGGGGGAGTCCGTCTCCACGAGGATCCGGTCCTCGGGCGCCCAGGCCGCTACCTCCTGGACGGACTCAGCCTTCTTGAACGTGAGAATGCCGGAGAAACTCAGGTAGAAGCCCAGCTCCAAGGCTTGGGCCGCGAAGGCCTTGTCTTCGCTGAAGCAGTGGATGCTCCCGCCAACCTGTTCGGCCCCTTCCTCCCGAAGGATCCGGAGGGTGTCCACACCCGCCTCCCGAGTGTGGATCATGAGGGGCTTGCCGAGCTGGCGAGCCAGTCGGATCTGGGCGCGAAAGACCGTTTCTTGGGTTTCCCTCGGGCTCAGATCGTAGTGCCAGTCCAGGCCTGTCTCGCCTACGAACCGCACCTCCGGATCACTCAGCAGTGCCGACAGGAGCGATTCCGTGGAGGAATTCCAGCTCTTGGCCTCGTGGGGATGCACACCCAGGCTGGCCTGAATATTAGTATTTTCCTTTGCCATGGCCAGCACAGCGCCGGAATCTGCCAGATCTGTGCCCACGGCAATGAAGCCATTCACGCCGGCTGATCGAGCCCGATCCAGGATGGCATTCAGATTTGCCTTTTCCTGCTGACTGCTGGAAAGATGGCAGTGGGCATCCACAAGCATGGCCTTCTCCATTTCCCATGTTGGCAGAAGGCACTCATCTCCCGTAAGGTATCCCAACTATTCGGCAGCCCCGCGATCGAAGCGCCAGGTCGCGTTAAGCTCTTTTCATGCGCCCCTTGATGACCATCCTGATCGTGGACGACGAGCCCGGCATCCGGCGATCGCTTGGGGAGTCGCTCACGGAAGAGGGCTATGCGGTGTTGAAGGCGGAGCGCGGGGAACAAGCCCTGGAGCTGCTGGAGAACCCAGATAGCGATGGCATCGACCTGGTGCTCCTGGATGTATGGCTGCCTGGGATTGATGGTTTGGAGACCCTTCAGCGGGCCAAGTTGCTGCGTCCGGAACTGCCGGTGGTCATGATCTCGGGGCACGCCAACATCGATACCGCCCTCAATGCCACCAAACTGGGGGCCTTCGATTTCCTGGAAAAACCCGTGGATCTGGATCGCCTCCTGCTGGTGGTCGCCAATGCCATCAAACAGCGGCAACTGTTGCAGGACAATCAGCGCCTGCTCCAGGAAGTGGCGCACGGTCGCTTCTTCATGGCCGAGAGTCCCGCCATGAAACGCTTGCTGTCGGATGTGAAGCTGGTGGCCCCCACCGAGGGCCGGGTCCTGTTGATGGGTGAGAACGGCAGTGGCAAGGAGGAAATCGCGCGGCTCCTGCACGCCCAGAGCTCCCGGAAACCGGGGCCATTCGTGGAAGTGAATTGCGCGGCCATCCCCGAGGAACTCATCGAATCGGAGTTATTCGGGCATGTGAAAGGCGCCTTCACCGGCGCCATCCGGGATCAGAAGGGCAAGTTCCGGGAAGCCCATGGCGGGACCCTGTTCCTGGATGAAGTGGGAGATATGTCGCTGAAGACCCAGGCCAAGGTCCTGCGGGCCCTTCAGGAGGGCAGGATCGAGCCCGTGGGTGGTGGCGGTGCCGTCAGTGTGGATGTGCGCGTCATCGCCGCCACCAACAAGGATCTGATCGAGGAGATCAAGGCTGGGCGGTTCCGCGAGGATCTCTACTTCCGTCTGGCGGTGGTGCCCTTGCGGGTACCGCCCCTGCGAGAACGCCCCGAGGAGCTGATCCAGTTGGCGGAAGCCTTCGTGCAGAGACTGGCCCGAAGCTATGGCCGGGCGCCGAAGCGGTTGTCGCCAGACGCCCGCGAAACCCTGCTTCGCCACGATTGGCCGGGCAATGTGAGAGAGCTGAAGAACCTGATGGAGCGCGCCCTCATCCTCGGACGGGGTGCCGATATCACCACCCGGGATCTTGGCCCCCTTGCCGCGCGGCTCATCAACGAACCGGACCCCTTCTCTTTCCCGGAATTCCCCAGCCTGCGCGAAGGACGCGATTGGTTCGAAGGGGAATACATCAAGCGGGAGATGAAGCTGCAGAGCGGCAACATGACCCGCGTGGCCGAGCGCCTGGGGTTGGATCGTTCCAATCTCTACAAACGCCTGAAAGCCCTGGGCATCGAGGCGAGGGAGTCATGACCGTCAGGCGGCACACGAGGCCATTGGCCCCCAGGAGGCACGGATGACCGAACGCCTCTGGTTCAAGATTGGAGCAGCCGCAAAGCGCATTGGGGCAACGCCCAAGGAGTTGCGCTACTGGGAGCGCATCATCCCCGAACTCAGTCCCCGCCGCAGCAAGGGCAATCTTCGCTATTACCACGTAGACGAAATCCCTCGACTGAAGAAGATCCAGGCCTGGCTATCCGAAGGACTCACCGTCGCGGATTGCCGCCAATTGCTCTTGACCGGTCATCTAGCCCGCCCCCTCCTGGATTTGGGCCTAGAGGAATTACCCCAGCCCCCAGTAATAGCCCCCAGGCGGAAACCCTCCCCAGCGGAGCAGGAATTTCTAGGACGCCAGCCCGATTTGAAACCCGTGGTCAAAGCCCTGAAAGCCCTCGTGAAGCGCCTCTCCAGCCCCCCCACAGACCTCACCCAGCAGAAACCAGAGCTTGACCCATAAGCCCGGAGATCATAGAGTAGATGGTTCACGGCGCGTGGCGCAGCCTGGTAGCGCACTACCTTGGGGTGGTAGGGGTCGGAAGTTCGAATCTTCTCGCGCCGACCAAAAACGAAAAGGAGACCCGCAGTGGTCTCCTTTTTGTTTTTGAACGTCCAGGATTCGAACTTCCGATCGACGATGGCGCGCCGTTAGGCCAAGCGCAGGACGCACTGCGTCCGCAGCGTTCCGCCAACGGCGGATGGCCGGGCGCAGCCCAGCGTCGCGGGGTGAGCGAGAGCGAACCGAAGTTCGAATCTTCTCGCGCTGACCAAAGAGACATAGAGAACTCTAGATCACACTTGTTTATATAGGCATGGATTTTCCGCCTATAGCTGCATGCTCAAACGATGCTCAAAACCCACTGCTGGATGGGGTTGGATAGACGTGAGCAGGGCGGAGGATTGCACCTAAAGGGCATCGCTCAGACGAAGGCGTGGGGGCGTATGGTGAGCCCACTCAGAGGCAAGGGATAGGCTCGGTCCATGCGCGCATTGGAGGAGAGCAAGGCTCAGGGAGGGCATACGCCGGTGAGTCTTCTGGATCGCTGACTGGGTGTTGAGAAAATCACTGCAACTTGCCCATCCTTAGAAAGAAAAACTCGGGTTCAATCTTTTCTCCTGTCGCCTCTCTGGTAACGATGGGTCCGGAATCCTCAGTGGTGATGACACCACCGTTCACTCCATTCTCGATCCAGAATTTCCAGGTGCCTTTGTAGATGTAATTGTTGTTGAGGCCGGGTTCTTCAGTGTGTTGGCACACGACTCTTAACGTGGCTCCCGTCTTCACATTGAAGGAGTAGTCGGCTAGGTCATTGCCGGTCCAGGCAACATAGCTATGCGACCAATAATACTGCACCCGCACCGTGTGGCGCCCTGGCAGAAATTGGAATCGACCATGAGAAGGCACGCCCTCCCGCTTTCCATCGACACTCACGATCCAAATATGGGAATCGTTAGCATTCACCAGGGCGGCGCCTTGCGTGTTGGCTGTCAATGATTTCTGCTGCCCGCCTGCCGATGGATAGGCGGTGTAGACGGCTGAACACCCTATGAAGGAGAAAACAGCAAGAACCATGACTCCTAGACTTTGCGCGCTCATCAAACGTATCCTCCACAACACCCGCTAATCAGGTCGCTGAGGCTTAATGATGGATCCCGCAGGTCTAGCCTTTGGGTAGATCCATCCCCCAGCCGCCATTCTGATATTAGATGCATAAGGATCCGGCAATGTTTCGGCCCTTCATGCCCCTGCTGCATAGAATGGTCCACGTATCCGGTGTGTTGACTGGGAATTAGTGGGAGATGTGCTCACGGTGCAGGCCAGAGCAATCGTGACAATAACGGCGAAGGGGGTCAGGAGACCAGAACCACCGCTTCCACCTGGGCTCTTCGACAATGAGGAGTGAGCGTTTGCGGTCGATTTGCGATGTTCGCCACCTCCTATGAACTCGCACATACTTTGGCGTCCCCCGCTTACCCGGGTTTCCGGGTTGAGAACCGTTTCAATGTTGCACTTGGGCAGTGGATCAAGGAATACCTGATCTCCATCTCTAAGGCGAAGGGTGGGGCTCCCATAATGGCGGGATTCCTAGCCGTTACCTTTTGTCTGAATCTGAACCGCATTCCTTGCCCACTTTTCGCCTGAATTGGTGTCAACCCTGGCACGACAAAGCCCCCCATTGCTGGAGGGCTCGTTCATCAACCAAAAGGTGCTGAGCTGGGTAACCCAGCGTTCCCCATTGTGTTTGACCATTGAAGAATTGGGTTCATCGAGCCTAAATTTTTATGATATTTTTACGGGGCTGCGGCAGGCTAATAGGATTTGAAGTCCTCAGAAGGGGGCGGGTAAAAGCCCCAATTTCCCACAGAATCCCGCCACGGAGCTGGAAGACTGAAAGGCAGGGCAGGCGTTACCCGATGTAAACTTGCATAGCCGAGAAGAGAAGATGCCGAGTTTGGGGAAATCGTTTGTGTGTCCCGTAACCAGAGAGCACGTCGCCGTATCCACGCTGCTTGAGAGAAGGCATATGGGTCTTCCTGCGGTTCGCACATTCCTCTCCTGCAGCGGAATGTCCACCTGCCTGAACGAAACCAAAGATCCTGTTGACTTACTTTCTACCCCGGATTTATGCCCATTGCGTATGAACTTGAACTTGGAATAGGTAGTCAGTCCTCCTTGAGTCCGTTTGTGGGAATGGGCTCAGGGGTGTGCGATTCCCCACAGTGGTGGGCCTTGCCGTTTGGTACACCCGAGACGCCAGGCCCAGCGCGCAGAACCTCCTATGCTTCGAGGTGAAGTGGGGTGTGGCTGCGAATCGCTTCGATCGGCGTATAAACAACTTATGCTATGGTTTCAACGCAATCCTGGCCGTGGCGGTCACCCTCCCGAGCAAGATCGAGTTCTACCGGTTTATCCGCGCTAGAAGGGGCAATATTTGCTGAGCGTAGACCTACGAAAGCGAAAGGTTATAAATGGACTTAAAATTGGCTGAAGAGTGCCAAGTTGTCCTGGCAATTTAGATTCTATTTTAGGTAGCCCGAAAATTCATAAAAAAGTTCGGAACTATTCCGTCTCCTTACGCACACCTAGATCAGCCTCCCCTCCCCTGGTCACAGGCACCGGTCCCGATCCATCGGTGTTCTGAACCAGGGGAATTTTTTTCAGGATCTGTATTTTCCACGGCTGGCTCTGAGGGTCCAAAGAGGGTTATTCTGTGGCCTACCCCTGGAGGGTATATGCGCACTTTCCTGATGATCGCCTTGGGTTTCTTCACTTTTGGGCTATCCGCCCAAGCTCCTCTGACGCCCATTCCTGCCACCGCTGGATTTCTGGGCAACAAGGAGGCCATGATCTATCACACGCCAGCCTGCAAGCTGGTCTTGAAGATCAAACCCGGGAACAGCGTCCCCTTCTCCACCAAGGATGAGGCTGTGAAGGCCGG
>JANYIU010000055.1 GCA_025361955.1 Holophagaceae bacterium | reverse complement strand
TCCCCGCCCGCAACGCGGTAGAACAAGGTCACCCACTCCAGGGCACCCTGGGTCTCCACCTGAATGTGCAGGGGGTTGCCGGGTTCTACCGGCGGCGTCACCGAAACCGTCGCCGCTGCCAGGCCTTGCCCCGCCAACGGTGCGGCGATGATGCTCGCACACAGGGCGCCCATCGGCGCCCGCATCCCAAAACAACGGGACTCCCACATCGGAAACTCCATAACAAATATTTATGATTCGACAGGATATCAGACAATTACGCGCTACACCCAGATATTTATATAAATCGACCCACGAAAATTTTTACAAACACACGAATATCAATATGGTTACGTTCAATTTCAGAGGACAATTAGTGAGAATGTAAAGATCCATAATTGGACTTAAAATTAATACCATAGAATATTAGATTATAAATACAAAAAGTCTCAATCACTTCCACGTGCCTTCACTACCTGTCATTCAAGGCATGCCCTTCCTGCCGACAGTCAGAAGGGCCTCCCTGAATTGGATCCACCAATGGCCCTATTCACGGCTTTCAAGCCAGTTGCCGGCGTCGGCGGCATTCGGCCCCAGGTGGTGGACCGGGCGAAGAAGATCATGCTGCTCGGTGAAGCCAAGATCAATCCGGGCACGGGCATCCTGTTCAATATGACCCCTTCTCCGGGCGCCACCAGTTGCCTGGACAACGCCGAGAAGGATGCAGAGCTGGTGCTGGGCTTCCTGGGGCGGAAGCGCACTGGCTAAAACTTCGGCGCAACCCGCGTCATTCCGAGACTCCCAACAACCGGACCCCATGCCCGAAGGCCCCCAGGTCCACAAGAATACCCTCCCTGTCGGCAGCCAGCAGGGCATCCTGGAAGCGGGTCCAATGATGGCCGTGCCCGCGGCTTTCCAGCCAGTCGATGGCGTCCAGGATTTCGCGGGCAAGCTGGAGGTTGGGCAGGGTCTCGTCCAGCTCGAACCCCTCTTTCGCCAGCGCCTCGAGGACGGCGTTCCGGAATATGGAATTGGCGTCTTTGAGTAATCCGCTCAGGGGAACCACGTTTGCTGTATTTTCCTTGGTCCAAAAGACTATTTCATTCACTTCCACCTCATGCCCACAGGTGATAGTGTATCCTTTTAACAGGGATCATGAATATTACGATCAGATTAATTTTTTTTCTCGTTGATTTCTAGTCACGCCTTTGCCCTTATTCATCGCAGCCCTTGCCTGGAGGAACACACCCTATGGCGATCACAAAAACCACCCCCGCGAGCAAGACAACCGGAGCCCGAACGACAGAGAACCCCGCCCTCGCCAAGCCCGCGACCCCAGGCAAAGCCGCAAGCAGGGCTGCGGCGAAGGGTCAAATAAACAGCACTCCCCAGAGCCAGGGCTCGGCTACAACGACCATCACCGCCCTCGAGTCGGCCCAGCCCGAAACTGCCCG
The DNA here is from genome assembly GCA_025361955.1 of Holophagaceae bacterium. Lineage (GTDB taxonomy): Bacteria > Acidobacteriota > Holophagae > Holophagales > Holophagaceae > UBA1801. The sequence goes on along the minus strand of JANYIU010000055.1, from coordinate 12,236 downwards.
CATGACCGCCGACCGCCGCCAGCAAATGATCTGTGACGCAGCCTACTGCCGCGCTGAGCGCCGAGGCTTTAGCAAAGGAGATTCGGTCCGGGACTGGATGGAAGCGGAAGTCGAAATTGATCAGATGCTGCGCAGTGAGCGAGGGCCTCTCGCCCGACCCTGATCAAAAGGTCGTGATCGCCTTCCCTGGCAGGGGCAGAGCCGGATAGTACTTGCGGTGGAGGCGCGCGAAGGAACCATCCTTTTGCATGCTCGCGAAGGCGTCGGACCAGGCCTTGACCACGCCTTCAGGGGTCCCCTTGGACAGGGCGATGTAGAGCTGAAAGTGCAGGAAGGTGAAAACCTCTTTCACGTCTGATGCCTTGTAGCCTGCGGCCCTGGCTTCCTCCTCGATGGAGATGGAGGCGGAAGCATAGACATCGACCCGTCCTGCCATCAGCTTCTTGAAGTTCTGCATGTTGTTGGTGGTGCGGTCCAGGTTCTTGAACCCTGCCTGGGTGAGGAAGGAGTCCCGCACATCGTTGATATAGACCCCGATGCGCTTGAGTTTCTTGGCGTCCCCGAGGTTCTTGATCACCAGGTTCGAATCCGCCCTCGCATAGAAACTGTAGCTCGCTTCGAGCACAGGCCCGACCCAGTGGAAGAGCGGATTCCGCGCTGCGGTGCGGGACATGGAGAAGAGCACCGTATTAGGCCTCTTCTGGACTGCGTCATAGCCTCTCGCCCAGGGCACCATCTCAATGGCATCCTGGTTGCCGGTGCGCTTCTGGATCTCGGTAGTGATCTCCACGGTCAGCCCCGTGAGCTGGCCATCCGAACCCATCATTTGAAAGGGCGGATCCTCCTCACAGTAGATGGTGAGCTGCTGGGCCAAGAGGCTGCCCATGGGCACAACCATCAAGTAAATGGAAAATACCATCCTGAACATCCGCACTCCAGCCGATTCCCCAAAGATACGCTCGAAGCTGGACGGAGCAAGCAGCCGTCGGGATCTCAACGGCTCACCCTGGCTCCCAAGGCTTCAAGCTTTGTCTGAGTCTGGGCGAGGAAGTCGGCGGAAACAGGCACGAGGCCTTCCAGGGCATACCTTGCACCGATCGCCGGGTATTTGTGGCGTCCCAGGACGTGATAGGGCAGGATCTCGATGGGCACCGTCGCCCCCAGTTGTCCGGTCACGAACAGGGCGGTCCGTGCCAGGTTCTCGTTGTCATCGTTATGGCCTGGAATCAGCGGCAGGCGTACGCTCATGGGGATACCCGCCGCCGCGATCCTGGCAGCATTCTCGAGAATGAGGGCATTGCCGACGCCGGTCAGCCGCTCATGCGCAGCGCTGTCCATATGCTTCAGGTCGAAGTAGACGAGTGCCATCAGCCCCAGTGCCGCTTTATTGTCGCTCCACGAGAACTGCCCGCAGGTCTCCAACACGAGCGGGCTTCCCGAGCCTCCCAGCCGCTCAGCGAGGTACTGCAACAGCTCAGGCTGGCTGGTAGGCTCCCCACCCGAGAAGGTGACCCCGCCCCCGGACCGGCGCTGGAAGACGCGGTCCCGTTCGACCTCGGCGAGGATCGCTTCGGCGGCCATGTGCTGCCCGAAGAGCTGCCGCGCCCCCTGGGGACACACAGTCAGGCAGACCCCGCAAGCAGTGCAGGCGGCCTCAACACGGATGTGCGCTGCCGCAGGTCGCGCCACTCCCTGGGTGCAGGCGCGGAGGCACGCCCCGCAGCCGTGGCACTTGTCCTGGAACAGCCCAAGCTGTGGCTGCAACGACCAAGCCTCCGGATTGCAGCACCACGCGCAGCGCAGGGGACAGCCCTTGAAGAAGATCGTGGTGCGGATCCCAGGTCCGTCCTGCGTGGACCAACGCTGGATATCGAAAATGACTCCACTAGGTGGGTCTCCTTGGGTCATTCCGGGTCCAGTCAGAGGTGCTCGTAGGAAGTCCGCGCGATGATGGCGTTCTGGACATCTTTCGAGAGGGTGACGAAGCGGGCACTGTAGCCGGCCACGCGGACCAGCAGGTCCTGGTGTTCTTCCGGGTTGCTCTGGGCGGCCGTAAGGGTTTCCTTCGAAAAGACATTGAACTGGACGTGGAAAGCTCCCAGTTCGAAGTAGGCGCGGATCATGGCCGCAAGGTTGGCGATATCCCGGTCCGTCTTCAGGGCCCCTGGCGAGAACTTGATATTGAGCAGAGTGCCGCCCGAGTGGCTTTCGTGATTGAGCTTCGCGGCGGACTTCATCACCGCGGTGGGACTGGTGGCATCGGTGCCCGCATGGGCCGAGCAACCCTCAGTGAGGGGGCTCCAGGCCCGTCTGCCATCCGGGGTGGCCCCTACCACCGAGCCCGCGGGGAGGTAGTTGGAGATCCCCATGAAGGCACTGTTGAAGGGGCTCCCGAACCAGTCGCAGCGACTCCGTATCTCTTTTTGGAAGAAGTCACTGATCGTCACGGCGAGGCGGTCCACCTGTTCCTCATCGTTGCCATACTTCGAACATTTCAGAGCCATGGCCCGCAGCTCCCCGTGGCCTTCCCAATCCCGGTCGAGGGCCTCGCAAAGGGCGGGGAGCGTCACGATCGGGTGCTCAAACACCAGGGTTCTCACAGCTTCCAGCGAATTCGCCGCGTCCGCCAGGCCGATGCCCGTGAGCACCGCCCCTACATTGTACTTGGCCCCCCCTTGGGAGAGATCCCTGCCCTGCTCCATGCACCCTGCCACCAGCAGCGAGAAAAAGGGGCGAGGCGCCAGCTCGGAATGAACCTGCTGGGCCACCACCGTGGCGATGGAGGCCTGCTTGACGAGGTAGGCCAGTTGCATGAAGAAGGCGGTCTTGAGTTCATCGAAGCTCTTGAAGGAGCTCGGCTTCCCGGTGGCAAGCCCCAGACGCCTGCCGTCCAGGCGGGAACAACCATCGTTCAGGGCGAATTCCAGGGCCGAGCCCAGATTGATATTGGCCGCCGCCGTCCACTCCCCGATCTTGCGGGAGTGTGGCACCACGCAGCCGCAGTTGCTCCAATCCCGGGCATCCTCCGGCGAGAGACCGGTCGCCAGCAGCATGGCCGTCCCCGTCCGGTCGTTGTGGATCGCCGGGAAACCCATGCCGAAACGTGCCAAGCGGCAGGTTGCCAAGAGGAATTCCTCAGGACAATCCGCATGGATGCGGACGCTTAGGTTGGGCTGGTGGGTCCGCACCTCGGCGGCGGCCCGCAGGCACATATAAGACAGAATTGTGGTCCCGTCCGAGCCATCGGGACGCCTTCCGCCCACAGTGAGATTCTGGAAGGCGCTATAGCCCGCGAAGAACCGCGCGGTATTGGCAGACACCGCCCAGATCCATTCCGAGAGTTTGATCCAGAGGCAGTCAAGGAGTTCCTGGGCCTCGGAGGGCGTGAGGATCCCCTTCGCCACATCCTCGACGTAGTAGGGGTAAAGGTACTGATCCAGCCGACCCAGGTTGAGGGCCACCGCGTTCTCGGCCAGCACCCGCCCGACCTGGACGAACCAGAGCATCTGCAGCGCCTCGCGGAAGCTGCGGGGTGGAAAGGCCGGTACGCGTTGGCAAACCTCAGCGATCCGTTCCAGCTCCATCTTCCGCTTTAGGTCGCGCTCCAACCCAGCCAGCCGTGCGGCCTCCTGAGCGTAACGCCGACCCAGCTCAATGATCCCTTCGCAACTTAGGATTGCGGCCTTGTAGAACTCAAGCTTGGCGAGCTGCTCACGGTTCGTGGGTTCGAGGGCAGCCAGCCGTTCCCGGGCCTCCGCCAGGAGCCCCGCGAAACCCTTGGCGAAGACGATGTCCTGGAAGTCCGGGGTGTTCTCCCCGACGTAGGACCGCCACTTGGAATCGTTATCCACTACCCCGGTGTCCACGGTTACCCAGGCTGTTTCCTCAGGCAGCCTGGCCAGGTAGGCCTCTTCCAGGGACCGCCCCTTCCAGAAGGGAAAGATCTCTTCCCGCAACCGCGCTTTCTGCGCTTCGGTGACCAGGTAGGGATCCTGGTCTCTGCTCTGGAAGTCATCGAGTTCCGCTTCGATCCACTGCCAGGACAATTCGGGATCCACGGAGCCGGAACGCCGCTCCGCGCCAGGGATTCCCACGATCAGTTCGTCTGGGAAAAGGGTCACGGGCAGGCCCGCGCAAACAGCCTGGAAGGCACGGGCGCTGCGCACGATCGGGGAATCACCGCCATGCTCCCGACACGACTGCGTGTAGAGCACGGCGCGGGCAATGCACAAGCGCGGCTCTGCCGCCTTCCAAGCCTCCCTGAGCCGCTTGATCCGGGCGGTCGGCACAGGAATGCCCTCGGCAGGCAGTACCGCCCGCATTTGCGCCTTGTTTCGAAGCTCCAGCATCTCCGCCGTCGTCATGAACACACCATTCCTTAAGTCCAATATGGGGTCTGGTTGGGGTTCGGGATCAAACACTTCCGCACATTTATGACAAACAGTTTGCTAGAATTCCAAAAGTGTTTGGAGAGCCAAGAGGATGCAAAAAGGCCCCGAAACCCACCTTGCGGAAAGCCTCCGACAGCGGATCGAGAGCGGAGAGCTGAGGGCTGGAACGAAACTCGACTCCATCCGGAAGGTTTCCCATGAGCGAGGAGTCAGCCGTTACCAAGTGCTCTCGGCTTACCAGGAATTGGCGGGCCTTGGGGTGGTGGAAGCCCGTCACGGCTCCGGTTTCTATGTAGCGTCCTTCGCCCGGGCCAGTGAGTTGCTGCCTCACCATTCCCCCAATCTGGACCGCCTCCTGGATACCGCACTGCTGATCCGCGGCTTCGTCGAACCGAGCCCTTTGCTCAAGTGCGGCAGTGGTGCCCTGCCCAAGGAGTGGCTGCTGGAACTGGGTTTGCAACGGCATATCCGGAGTGTCGCCGCCCAGCCCGCCGCAAATCTATACGGCTACGGCACAGCCTTGGGCTACGCGGCCCTGCGGGAGGCCATCCAGAGCCGGCTGATCCGGCGGCGGATCACCTGCGCGGCCGAGCAGGTGGTGTTGACCATGGGGATCTCCCAGGGCCTCGAACTGGTCATCCGCGGGCTCTGCCATCCCGGGGACTTGGTGTTCGTCGAAAATCCGGCCTACTACAACCTCTTCGGGCTCCTGCAGCTTTCGGGCCTCCGGATGAGGCAAGTGCCCCGCACTGCGGACGGCCCAGAACTGGCAACCCTCGAAGCCATGTTGAAGCAAGGAGACATCCCGCGGATCTTCTTTCTACAATCCCTGCTGCACAACCCCACTGGCAGTTCCATGAGCCCGGCCGCTGCCCATCGAATCCTGCTCCTGGCCGAACAGTACGACTTCCTGATCGTCGAAGACGATGCATACGGAGATCTGGCGGAGGAGCAGGATTTGCGCCTGGCCGCCTTGGACGGTCTGCACCGGGTGATCTATCTATCCGGTTTCACCAAGACCCTCTCGGCGAGCCTCCGAGTGGGCTATGCCGTGGCCAGTGAGGCGCTGATCGACGCCCTGACCCGAGCCAAACTGCTTACAAGCATCGCCTCCTCGGAGTTCGTCGAACGGGTGGTCTACCGCGCCCTCACCGAGGGCGGCTACGAGCGCTTCACAGCCGCTCTGCGGCAACGGCTCCAGGTCGCCCAGGAAACCTGGGAGGGGGAGTTGCAGCGCGCCGGATGGCTGACCTTGCCAGGGCCCAGACGGGGCCTGTTCGTGTGGGCGCGCCATCCCCATTGGGAGGATTCCGCGCTCCTGGCCAGGGTCGCGGCCACGGCCGGATTCTGGCTCGCACCCGGCAGCGCCTTCGACCCGGAGCGCCTGCCGAGCCCTTGGGTCCGCTTCAACGTCGCCTACCGCTCACCCTCCCTTTCCGCGTGGTTGCAACATCCGCGCTGAAGCCACTAGGACATCTCACGGAAAACGGCAACAATGCCAAAGGGAGCCTAACTATGAGCCACATCGTTCTCGACCACCCGCTGGTTCATCACAAGCTCTCGTACTTGCGGGACCGCAAGACCTCAGGCAGCCAGTTCCGCCTGTTGGTGGAGGAACTTGGGATGCTGCTGGCAGTGGAAGCCACGCGGGTCCTGCCCACAGAATCCGTGGCCATCGAGACACCCCTGGAACGCACCCAGGCGCGCCGCCTGTTGCCCCTGGATTCCGTCCTGGTGCCCGTGCTCCGTGCCGGCCTTGGGCTGGTGCCGTCCTTCCTGAAGCTGCTCCCCACTGCCAAGGTGGGCCATCTCGGCCTCTATCGGGACCACAACACCCTGGTGCCGGTGCCCTACTACCGGAACTTTCCCCCCATCCTCGAGGAGCGCCACGTCTTCGTGCTGGACCCCATGCTGGCCACGGGCGGCAGCGCCTCTGAGGCGGTACGGCAGTTGAAGTCCGCAGGCGCTCGGACCATCACCCTGGCCTCGGTGCTCGCCGCCCCCGAAGGCATCGAGCGGGTGCAGAACGACCATCCGGATCTGCGCATCGTCGTAGCCGCCGTGGATCGCTGCCTCAACGAGCGCGGCTACATCCTGCCCGGCCTGGGCGATGCCGGTGACCGCATGTTCGGAACCACGTAGGCAAACAGGACCAGGTTCACCCCCAAGAACACCCAGCAGGCAAAGGCTTTTGGGTGTTCTTAGTTAGAGCTGGTGTTACCGCTTCCCCGCGTCGTAGAGCTCGCCTGCGGCCTTGGGGCCCACGGACTTGCCGCTGAACACCACCAGGGCGATCACGGTGAGGATGTACGGGAGCATGTAGAAGAAGTCCAGGGGCACGGCTTGGAGGAAGGGGATGTCCCCGGCGTAGATGGACAGGGCCTGGGAGAACCCGAAAAAGAGACCGGCCCCCAGCACGCCAAAGGGGTTCCACTTGCCGAAGATGAGGCAGGCCAGAGCGATGAAGCCCGCTCCATGCACGGAGCCCAAGGTGTACTGGATGTCCTGGGTCAGCACCATGGTGGCTCCGGCGAGACCTGCGAGGGCGCCGGAGATGAGGACGCCCGTGTAGCGCATCCCGAGCACACTGATGCCCATGGAGGCCGCCGCCTGGGGGTTCTCGCCGCAGGCACGCAGGCGCAACCCGAAGGGCGTCTGGTAGACGATGAACCAGGTGAGCAGCACCAGCAGGATGGCGGCGTACGAGGTCGGGTACACATCCTTGAACAGGAGCACCCCGAGGACCGGAAGATCAGCCAAGCCAGGCAGCGAGATCTTGGCGAGACCGGTGGTGAAGGCGTTGGTTCTCTGCTGATCGAAGAAGATCTGGCAGAGGTAGACCGTGACGCCGCCCGCGAGGATATTGAGCGCCGTGCCCGAGACCACCTGATCCGCCTTCAGGTTGATGCTGGCGAAGGCGTGCAGCAGCGAGAACACCACGCCGGCGAGCACTCCCGCCAGGATCCCAAAATAGGCCGCCAGGGGATTGGGTTCCAGCACGACGGTCACCGAGGCGGCCGTGAACGCCCCCACCATCATGATGCCTTCCAGGGCGATGTTGACGATGCCGGAACGCTCGCTGTAGAGGCCGCCCAAGGCTGCGATCACGAGCGGCGTGGCATAGACCAGGGCGATGGGGATCATCGTGAGGAGGAGGTTCATGATTCCACCTCCTCGACGGCCACGGGCGGTTTGCGCATGCGGATCTTCTTCATCAAATACTCGATGCCGTATTTCATGGCGATGAAGAGCACGATGGAGGCCTGGATGATGCTGGCGATGTCCTTGGGGATGCCCTGGGACTGCATGAGGGGCTGCGCCGCCTTGAGCATGCCGAAGAGCAGCCCAGAGAGGAAGACGCCGATGGCCGCGTTGCCGCCCACCAGGGCCACCGCGATGCCATCGAAGCCGTAGCCCTCAGCGGCGGGCAGGGCGCGCCCGAAGCTGAAGGTGCCCACGGTGATCACGGCCCCGGCTAGGCCCGCGAAGACTCCGGCGATGATCATCGAGGAGACGATGCTCCGGTTCACCTTCATGCCCGCATACAGAGCCCCATCCTTATTGAAGCCCACGGCGCGCAGGCTGTAGCCGAAGGTGGTCTTCTCAATGAGGAACCAGTAGACCAGGATGGATAGGAGCACCGGCACGAAGCCCCAGTTGAGCCGGGAGCCATTGGTCAGCGCAGCGAGCGCCGAGCTCTTCAGCAAGGCCGTGGCGGGAATGACCTCGGTCTTGATCCGGTCCACACTCTTGAAGATGCTCACGATGGCCCAGTTGTTGAGATAGAGCGCGACATAATTGAGCATGATGGTCACCACCACCTCATGCACATTGAACCGGGCCTTCAGGAAACCGGGAATGGCCCCCCAGAGGCCTCCCGCCAGCATGGCTGCGAGCAGCACGAGGAGAACGTGGATGACCGGGGGCGCTTGGACCCAGAGCCCCACGGCCACCGCCGCGATGGACCCGACCATGAGCTGCCCTTCGGCGCCGATGTTGAACAGGCCCGTCCGGAAAGCGAACCCGACCGAAAGTCCCGTGAGCATGATCGGCATGGACTGGACGATGAATTCGCCAATGTAGCGGGGGTTGAAGGTGTCCGCCCTCAGATTCTTCCCGCTCACGCTCTGGAGCATGGCGTAGAACATGTCGATGGGACTGCGACCGGTGGCGAGGAGGACCGCCGCGCCCAAGGCGAAGCCCAGGAGGATGGCGATGCTGGGAACAACGAGTGCTGATCTGGATTTCGCCATGGCCTAGGACACCTTCCTTGCGGCGCCCGCCATCATGAGACCGAGTTCGTTCTCGTCGGTCTCAGCCGCATTCACCACCCCCACGATCTCACCGCCGTAGAGGACTGCGATGCGATCCGACATATCGAGGATTTCATCCAGTTCCAGGGAGATGAGCAAAATGGCCTTGCCCTTGTCGCGTTCGGCGATGATCCGCTTGTGGATGTATTCGATGGCTCCCACATCCAGACCCCGGGTGGGCTGGGCCACCACCAGCACTTCCGGGGAGCGATCGATCTCCCGGGCCACGATGGCCTTTTGCTGATTGCCGCCAGACATGGAGCGCACCGAGGTGACGCCTCCCTGACCGCAGCGCACATCAAATTCCTTGATGAGCCGTTCGGCGTTGGCCCGGATGTTCCCGAAGTTGAGCACCCCCATTTTCGAAAAGGGTTCCCGGTCGTACGAATGCACCACGAAATTCTCGTCAAGACGGAAATCCAGGATGAGGCCATGTTTATGTCGGTCCTCGGGGATGTGCCCGATGCCGAGTTCCGTGCGCTCCTTGATGCCAAGCCCCGCGATATCCTCGCCCTTGAGGAGGATGCGCCCACTTTCGATCCCAGTGAGCCCGGTGATGGCCCGGATCAGCTCGGTCTGGCCATTGCCATCGATGCCGCAGATGCCCAGGATTTCCCCAGCCCGCACCTCGAGAGAGATGTCCTTGGCGCCCAGGAGCCCCTTAGCGTTGCGCACGTTCAGATGCTCCACCTGGAGGAGCACCGCACCCGGCTTCACAGGGCCTTTCCCGACGTGAAAGTTCACCTCGCGCCCCACCATCATCTCGGCCATCTGCTGCTCCGAGGTCTCGGCCACCGGGACGGTGCCGATGAGGCGGCCCCGGCGGAGCACCGTACAGAAATCCGCGGCCTCCTTGATCTCCCGCAGCTTGTGGGTGATGAGCAGGATGGTCTTCCCTTCCTTCACGAGCCTGCGCATGATGCCCATGAGTTCGCGGATCTCCTGAGGCGTCAGCACGGCGGTGGGCTCGTCGAAGATGAGGATCTCGGCGTCGCGGTAGAGCATCTTGAGAATCTCGACACGCTGCTGCATACCCACTGAAATGTCCTCGATCTTGGCATCCGGATCCACCTTGAGCCCATAGAGCTCCGAGATCTCACGGACCCGCTTCGCGGCTCGCTTCCTGTCAATGACGAGACCGGAACGGGGTTCGAGCCCCAGGATGATGTTCTCCGTGACGGTGAAGTTGTGCACCAAAGTGAAGTGCTGATGCACCATGCCGATGCCGAGCCCATTGGCTATGTTCGGATTGGTGATCCGGACATCCTTGCCGCGCACCTTGATGGAGCCGGAATCGGGCAGGTAAAGCCCGAAGAGGATGCTCATGAGCGTGGACTTCCCCGCTCCGTTCTCTCCCAGCAGGGCGTGGATCGAGCCTTGTTCCACCTGCAGGGTGACCCGATCGTTCGCCCGGACGCCAGGGAAGGCCTTCGAGATGTCCAGCATTTCGATGACGTAGGCCACGCCATGCCCTCTCATGAAGATTCGAGCCCAAACAAAACTGCCCCCAAACACAAAGGCCGGGGGCAGTTGACTTAGCCGTCGCGCCGCAGACTACTTGGCGGGAATTTCGGAGACCGCGAGCTTGCCAGAAGCGATCTTGGTTTCAAATTCGGCGACCTTCTTCAGGATGTCGGCTGATAGGTTCGGGTTGTGGGCAGGAATGCCGACACCCTTGTTCTTGAGAGAGAAGGTGAGCACCTGACCGCCAGGGAACTTGCCGTCGCGGGTCATCACGGCCACATCGTGGGCGGCCACGTCCACGCGCTTCATCATGCTGGTAAGCACGGCGGACTTGCCAGGGGTATAGACGCCGTCGCTGAACTGGTCCTTGTCCACGCCGATGGCCCAGCGCACATCACCCTTCTGGGTGCGTTCCTTGGCCTCCTTGATGACGCCATTACCCGTGCCACCCGCGGCATGGAATACGACATAGGCACCCGCGCCGTACTGCTTGGCAGCCAGGGCCTGACCCTTGCCAGGATCGCCGAACGAACCGGCGTAATCCACCAGGACCTTGCAATCAGGGAAGACAGCCTTCACGCCCTGCTGGAACCCAGCCTCGAACTTTTCGATGAGCGCGAACTTCATGCCGCCCACGAAGCCCACCGCGTTCTTCTTGTCGGCCTTGGCCTTGAGACCCGCGGCAACGCCCACCAGGAAGGAACCCTCGTGCTCGGCAAAGACGGCATTGGCAACGTTCGGCAGGGTCTTGCCAGCCTTGTCCTTAACCACGGAGTCGATGATGAGGAACTTCTGCTTGGGGTACTTGCCGCCAACCTCGATCATGGCATTCTCGAAGAGGAAGCCAGAGGCGATGATCAGATCCAAATTCTCATCCGCCAGGGTGCTGAGGTTTGGCACGTAGTCGGCCTCGGCGGTGGACTGCAGATACTTGATCTCCTTGCCTTCCTTCAGCTTGTTTTCCTTGCCGAAGGCCTTGACGCCTTCCCAGGTGCCCTGATTGAAGGACTTGTCGTCGATGCCGCCGACGTCGGTCACGAAACCAACCTTGGTGGGCCCGGCGAACGCGAAGGTCGCGAGGGTCATGGCGCAAAAGGCGCGGATGAGGTTTTTCTTCATGAAGGTTCTCCTTGAATGACGTGATGAGTATTAATGATGGCTTGCTTGCCGCCTAAGGATGATGCTCCCATTTCATAGCCCAGACAACTGTTGCGGACAACTTTGAATAACTAAAGAAGGGGCTTGATAAGTCGGCGAAGCTGAAGCAAGGGGTTATCCCCTTGATGGTTGGCTTACCCAGTCTTCTCACCCTTTCAGATCATTCACGATCGCAATGCCAGAGCTGGCTCCGATTCGATCGGCTCCGGCCTCCAGCAGGGCGAGGGCGTCCTGGCAGGTCCGCACCCCTCCTGAAGCCTTCACTTGGAGCTGGTCGCCCACGGTCTGCCGCATGAGCCGGATGTCTGCGACCGTCGCTCCGCCGCTACCGAAACCCGTGCTCGTCTTGACGAAGCGAGCCCCTGCCCTGGCCGCGGTCTCGCAAGCCTTGACCTTCTCGTCATCGGTCAGATAGCAGGTTTCGATGATCACCTTCACGAGCGCATCACCAGCGGCGTTCACGACTCCTCGAATATCCTCTTCAACGGCTTGCCAGTCCCCAGCCTTCGCGGCCCCGAGGTTCGCCACCATGTCCACTTCATCCGCCCCCTGCGACACGGCGAGACGGGCCTCCGCAGCCTTGGTTTCAGGACGGTTGGCTCCGAGGGGAAAGCCGATGACCGTGCAGACCAGAACCTCGCTCCCGGCCAGTTCCTGGGCGCAAAGGGCGACCCAGACAGGATTCACGCACACACTGGCGAAACCGAATGTTCGGGCCTCGGCGCACAACTCCCGGATCTGTGCCGCGGTGCCGACAGCCTTGAGCAGGGTATGGTCGATGGTCTTCGCAAGGGAGGTCTTGGTCCACATCTTGGGCATCTCTCAACTCCTATAAGCTGATTCTCGAATCTTAACAGTCTGGTAACCCTTGGAGATGGAGAGGAACTCAACATCGGAACTCCGCACTGTT
>JANYIU010000304.1 GCA_025361955.1 Holophagaceae bacterium | reverse complement strand
GCCGCCAGCGCGCGCGGTGATCCTTTGGGTGGACGTCCAGCCGCGACATGTTGCCCAACAGCACGGCATCGATGGGTGGATGGGCGACCGCCGCCAATTTGGAGTTGCGGGCTTCGCCGATCACGACCATTGATTTCAGATACACAGCGATCAGCTTGGCGGCGCGTCCGAAAGTTGGCTCAAGTCCCGCAAAGTCGTGCAGATATTGCATCGTTTGAGTACACCATTCCGCGTGCAGGTTATTGAATTGGGGCTCATCGATGTCGGCGACTTCGGCGTTGCGGACGATGTCGAGGATGCTCGTCGACTCGAGGGCGTCTCGGAGTTGTTGGACCGAAGCGAACCCTCGCTGGGTCGCCCGTGCGGCAGCCCAAACTGCAAAGCGATGGCGATGTTAAAAATGTGTGTAGGGCATAGGGTCAGATTGTAAGGCATCGGACGAAATCTAACAAAACATATCGGTAGGACTTGGTTCAGACCGCTGTTGCAACTGGCGAGCGACAAATTTTGACGAAGGCCGGGTGCGAACCTGTCTGGACCTTCCATCCCACGCGACAACCATTGTCATGTCTTAAGAATCACAATACTTCCCACCTGCATGTCCTAACGCCACCTCCCGGGTTCTGCGAGGATGGTTTGAAGACGGCCGGATTTCGAGGTTATGCATGAGCTACGCGCCTTTTGACGGGGTATTGCTGGATGATGCGAGGCCGCCCGTCTCAGGGGCCGAGGCCATGCTCCTGCACCTGCGCGTGGCGCGGCGCACGGCTTGGGCAAACGGCCAGTTCCAACCCTCCCTGGATACCGTTAAAACCAAGGCCCAGGCTTGCCAGGAGCTTATGGCTCAAGGACTGCTCCCGAGCATGCTTCGGGGACTTGAAAATCACGGCCTTGAATTGGGCGACCCTAGGGTGCCGCACAGCTTGGCCAGTCTGGTGGACCACCTGGAGGCCTACCTGGCCGAGGTGGACCGGGCAGGTCGCCTGGAACCCGACGAAGCCCTTTGGCGAGCCGTGGACCGGGAACTCAGTGGGAAACGCGGACTGTGGATCGAGCGAACCGAAGCGGACGGACCTGTCTCTGCCGGCCTCCACGATCTACTTCCTGCTAGGCTTCGGGCTCTGGGGTGTGTCCGCGGCCTCGGAGGGGCTACCTTTGCCCTGGCCACCCGCAAGGGGGACAGCAACTCGGGACTCTTCGGTGGCTCGCTGGCTCTCGTAGAATGGCTCCTGGATGGACTGGAGGAGCATGGACAGTGCCTCCCCAACGAACTTCATCTTGAACAGCCGGAAGGATGGGGTCTGGCTCCGTGGACTGCGTCCCTGGGAGGTCTCTTTGAAGGGCCGCTGGAGCTTGAAAAGTATAGGGATCAGTTGCGTCGTGGCTTGGTCGAGGGGCCCGTGGATTTGCTGCGTCACGCCATGGAACAGGTTTGCGATTGGCTAGAGGAAGGCTTCCAGCCAAGAGAAATCACCGTCATTCACCCGGAACCCCAAAAGGTAGCCTCCTTTCTGGCTCCCATCCTCGCAGCGGAAGGTATTCCACTGCACGTTCGGGGAGGCCTGCTGCCTCTGATCGACAGTGAAGCTTGGAGCCCGCTCTGGATGCTTCTCTTGGGTCTCATGAGACTGGATCCCTGCGCTGTCTCCGCAGGGCTTCGAGCCTCCCAGAGGCGGGACATGAGGCAATGGGCTGACATCCTGGCCGTGGCCGACCAGGATGGCATGCCTTCCTTCGAGAGCAGCTTCATGCATCTGAAGGAATGGGCCAAGGAAGGGGCGAAGGAAGTCTGGCAAGAACTGATCACCTGGAGGGAGACCACCCTGTCCGCGCAGGAATGGTCCGTCCGTCTTGAATCCCTTGCCGGGACGCTGCGTCTGCCTATGGATCCGGACGACTTTTTTGCCCCTCTCGGCCTGTTGAAGGAGACATGGAGAACGGAGACGTGGACCTTCTCGGAAATGCTCACTTCGCTCCGGGCATTCCTGGAGGCTGCGCGGAGTGCGCGGGTCCCTCGCGCTCCGGATGGTCTGCGCCTCATCGCCCCAGGAACCATCCTCGATGAGTGGACCGGTTCCAGAGCCACGCTCTTGCTTGATCTGTCCGAAGGCGGTTGGCCAGCAGGTCATGCCGTCAATCCGGATCTGGATTGGAACCGGAGGGCTGCCATCAACCAAGCCCTCCTGAGGGCGACCCGCGCTGCAGGCGAGTCGGTCTTCCCGCCAGCTCTGCAACGTTTCTGGCTCCCCCGAAGCGAGCACGGGGATCAAATTCCGCGAGCCTTCCAACAGGAGGCTTATGCCTTCAATAAGGTGTTGGCCATGACGCGGGAACAACTCGTGGTGCTCAGCCCTGCCCAGGACGCCGAGGGTCGCATGAAAGCACAGGGACCCTTCTGGACTGCCTTGGAGGGGGCTGGAGCCTGGATGCCTCAGCCGATCAAGGTGAGCAGCCGTTTTCGCTTGCTTTGGGAAGGTTACGAAGCCGATGCGCCTTCCGAGGATCGTGCCATGGCGGCCATGGCGAAGCCCACCGAGGATGCCTTCCTGAGCGAGGCACCCGAATCGGATCGCGTGCCAGGTGTTCGCAATTCGTGGCTCAAGGGGCGATCCTATACCAGCCCAACGGCGCTGGAAGTACTTGCGGTCTGCCCCTTCCGATCCATGGCGGACCGGATCTGGGGCCTGGGCAGTTTTGACGCCCGAAGCCGCCTTCGAATGGCTGTGGGGACGCTGGCTCACCATGTTCTGGAGAGTGTCCTGACGCCATTTTTAGGGGAAAAGGATTGGCCCGCCAAGTTCCTGTCAGAGCTAGTCACCGACGATGATCCGGAGACCCTACTAAAACATCTCCAGGGTCTATGGGAAGCCAACCAGCAGGGCTGGCTGTCAGGGCTTCGCGATATCCCACAGGAGCAATGGCCCCAGGTGAGCTTGGACCTGGAGGCTTTGCTCCCCAATCTCACGGCGGCCCTGCTGGGGGATGCGAAAGCTACGGGGCCCACCAAATGGGAAGTTTCTTTCCTCTACCCTGAACGACTCCCCATGGATATCGCCGAAACCATGCGGAAGGATCCGCCCTTGCAGGACGGCTGGACACGAACCCTTCTGGCTCTGGAGGGCGAGTTGGGTCCGGTGGATCTTGAGTTAGGGAATGGTCGCAGCCTGGCTGTAGTCGGGAAAATCGACCGGCTGGAACGCTGGGAACACACAGAAGGTCTCGCCTTCTTGCGCGTCGTGGACTATAAGACGTCCAAGGACAAAACCCTTGGAGCTTACGCCGAGGATGGTGCGCCGTTCGCGTCCCACCTCCAGACCCCCCTTTACATGATGCTCGCGGAAGCCATCCACGGGATGGCAGCCACCGCCGTACTCCTGCCTTTGCGCGAGGAGGAACCCGAACCCTTCACAAAGCACCTGCGGACGCTTGCGCGGGAGGAGGCGGCATCGGGTTCCTGGCGTGAACGGATGAGGCGCAGCTTGGCACGCTTCGACGCTCGGCTGGAAAACGGCGATTTTCCCCCGACACCTGGAGATCACTGCCAGAGGTGCGAGTTGAGTGCTCTCTGCGGTCGTCCGGTGGATGTGGAAGGCGAAGAGGAGGGTGACTAAGATGCGTAATCTGGACCTGAGCGATCCCCATATCCTGGAACAATCCCTTGTCGTGAGCGCCAGCGCCGGCTCAGGCAAGACGTTCACGCTGACCGTGCTGGTAACCGCCAACCTGGGGCAGGGCGACATCCGCCCTTATGAAATCCTGGCCACCACCTTCAGCGAGGCCGCTTCGGCCGATTTGCGGGAAAGATTGCTTCGCCCCTTGGATCTCCTCGCTGCGCTGGATGGCCGCGCCTGGGGGGCGCTGCTCCCGGTGATCGGGACTCCCGACCTCGGGAACGTCGAAACGCTCCTGAAGGGCTTGTCGCTCCCCGAGCGCTTGAGTAAGTCCTGCCAGGAGGTCGCCCAAGCTGCTGCGCAATGGAAGGCAACCCCCTGGGCGGATTCGCCGGCTCACGCCCAGGCCTTCTGGCGCCGCACCCGCCGCGAGGCGGAACTCCTCCAGGTTTCCACCATCCATAGCCTGGCTCTGGGCCTCCTGAGGCAGGGCGAAGGCGCGCCTGAGGCCATCCTGGACGCCTCTCATCCTGCGCTGCTCAGGCTTCTCCGCCAGACCGTGCGCGAGCAACTGACCCATTCGGAAGACCATCCCGACCATGTGCCATCCCGGGCGCTCCTCGCCTGGGCCGAACAGAATTGGGAGAAACTTTCCGGCGGGCATGACGGGCACCGGGATGCCATGGGGCATCTGGAACTGCGAGAAACGGCCTACGTTCGTGACGCCTGCCTGTCTGCCCTGGCGAAAGCGGAAATTGCCCTCGCACCCTTTGCCGCAGAACCTGAGAATGCGAAAGACCAGGCAAGTGGCAGCCGGCGCTTTTTCAAAGCCTCCTGCATCCTTCCGATCCCGGGTCCCACTGCGGATCTGACCCGTCGCATCCGTTGGGCGGAAAGGCAGAGCAAGTGCTGTCTAGCCAAGGAGGAACTGCCGGGCTACTACACCGCAGAATTCAAGGAGGCCTTTGCCACCCTCGGGCCGGTAGCTGATGCATGGGAAGAATGGCTGGGAAGCCTATTGGTGGGTGCGCTCCACCTTTTCGAGGAACAGAAGGTCGAGCACAGTCAGGCTACCTTCGGGGACCTAGTGCGCAAGGCCCTGAAGGGCGTTGCGCAGGGAGAACTGGCGGCGCCCCGCCCGCGCCTGCTGCTGGTGGACGAATATCAGGACACTTCCCGAGCCCAGGATGCTTTTCTGGCGGCGCTTGGTGCGGAACGCATTGTTCGAGTGGGTGACGTCAAGCAGGCCATTTACGGCTTCCGCGGCGGGGATCCAGACCTGCTTCGAGAGCATCTAGGTCAGGCTGGGCAACAGGCCTTCCGCTTGCCTGCCAATTTTCGCTCCACGCCCCAGGTGGTGGCCCTGGCCAACCGCTATGTGGAAGAGGTTTGGCCTCAACTCGACCCGGAAGCGAAGACTGCGGATGGAGGGCAGGAATCTGTAGGATCTAGTGAGCTTCCCGTCGGGCTCATCCGTTCCCAAGCGCCAGCACGTGGAAGTGACCTCCCCGCCTTGGCCGACTGGATCGTGACGCTGTCCAGCGAGGAGGGATGGAGCAAGGCTCTGGGAGATCCGGCCAAGAAGACCGCCCGTCGGCGCGCCCTGCTCTTGCGCCAGCGGACCAAACTCCCTGCGCTCCTCCAATGCCTGAAGAGGAAAAACATCCAGCCATACGTGGTGGCAAAGGAAGGGTTTTGGGATAGCCCCGGAGTGCGTCTGATCATGGCGGCGCTTGAGGCGGTGGCACATCCCGAGCGAGCGCTGCCGTGTGCGGCTCTGTTGCGAAACGTGGTCGGTTTGAACGATCGTGAGATCACAGCTCTTACGCTCGCGCAAGAAGGCCGGCCAGGTTTGCCAGGCCTGGGGCTTCTGGATCCCGAACAGCTTCCGTCTGAGCACCGGGAACCCGCGCGATGGCTTCTCGACCTGCGCCATGCCTCCACGCAAGAACTGGCCGGGCTTCTGCTGATGCAGGGCGCGCTGCTGAAGATGATTTGTGCGCTGCACATCCACGGTGCCATGGAGCCGTTGCGGGCTCGTCGGAACTTGGCCGCGCTTCTCTCCATGCTCATCGATCTCCCTGCCAGCCCAGTTGCGGCCTACGCACGCCTGGAAGAAGAACGGGCAGGGAGAGAGCGGGGTGATTTGCCTGCCTCTGTGGATGGAGTAGATCTCATCATCCAGACGGTTCATGCCAGCAAGGGACTGGAATACGATGACGTCATCCTGCCCCTACTTAATGCCATGCCGCAGAGCTTCCGCCGCGGCGAATTGCGGACGGACCCCGACACTCGATCCTTGCTGCTGGCCTGGAAACTGGGGAACCATCCCGGAGCGGCTTACCGCAGAATCAAACCCATCGTTGAAGGTCGGCAGCGACGCGACGACCTCAACCTGCTTTACGTCGCCTGCACCCGTACTCGCGAGAGAATGTGCCTGCTTCTGCAGGAACCCGCAGCCACGAAAGAACCCAAGCCTCCATGTGAATCCAAGACCTGGGCCCAGTGGGGGCAGTATCTCGTGACAGCGCATGCCGACCAGCTAAAGATGCTGAACATCCCACCCGAGGTGGAGCGGACTCCCAAGCTCGAAACCGTTTGCCCGGAGAGCCCCAAAGAGAAGACGCCCCTGTCGGTGGAATCGAAGGAGCCTTCCGCTCATACTGGCGCATCCCCAGCGGTTCGCGCCCAAGCCTGTCAGGAAGGCGAACTGATCCACGAGTATCTGCGAGACCTTCTGGTTCGTTGGGAGGATCCAGCGGCCTTTTTGGCCTGCTTGAACGCGCCACCTCCAATCAAACTCGCTCGCGAGAATGCCCTGCGCTTCCTGGAACAATTCGAGGGTAGGGGATGGCGCCACCTGCGGCGGAGAACCGAGTTGCCTTTGGCTGGGGCCGCAGCGAGCGGTGCCCTGGGCCGCGCCGACCTGGTGATCTGGGATGAGGACCGCATTCATCTGCTGGACTTCAAGCACTCGAAGGCCTTTAGTCCGGAAGAACTCGATGGCTATCGGGGTCAACTTGCCCGCTATGCGGATGTGATCCGCGAATCGGAGGGCCTTCCCGTGGAAGCCTGGCTTGTGGCCTTGAAGAGTGGGGAATGGGTTGTTTAGAAGTGGTATCAAAACCTACCATCCAAAGGGACTAGGCCAGATCGACTGACATTGATGGATGTGACTTATCCTTGCTCCATCCACAGATAATCGCTAAGCGTCATCCTTGTTGGAGAACAATTGCCGGCGTTCCGAGTCTGAGGATACCCATTACAACAATCCCCATCAACTGAGCAAGGTCCGAACGATTATCATCAATCGAGTATTTTCGAATCCCCAAAGGACCTCATGCCCCTTACACCGAAATCCCAAGTCCGGTTCCTGGATGAGCATTTTGACCTGATGGAAGTGCTTTGCCGCTATAGCACCCATTCAGTCGGCGAGGTTGAGGAAGCGATTTCCGAATTCGCCCCCGCCACGAACCTGACTCCGCGGTGGCTGATGGACGCGGGGATTCTCGATCACGACGATGCCCGGGACCATTACGCGGTCGTTAGCCACTTCAAGACTTTCATGGATCGTCTTCTGCAGCGGCGCCACCACGTGGATGCGACGCTCATCGAGGCAGCTGTCAACGAATTGGATATGCTCCGGGGTCTCCTCGAGGACATGCTTCGCTCAAGGTCATGGACCAGGGTGACCGACCTTGTCGCAAGCGTCCGCACGGTGACCCAACAGATCGACGATGCCGCTCAGTCCAACAAGGAGGCCATCCACCGATTCACAGAGGCCTACCGGAAGGACCCACCCCTCAGTTCTCGGGAGTGCCTGCGGCGCATCCGAGAGGTATGGGAGTGCTACGTGGTGACGATGCAGGCGCTCTTCGTGCCCAACGGCCCTCTGGATGAGACCCTGAGCCGGCTGCTGGCCACCTTTCACCGGGCAGAGGATCGGGCTCCCTCCCATGTCATTGGGGACCTTCAGTGGGGAAGGCACGACCTCCGGCGTCTGCGCCCCAAATCATTTCGCGCCTACCAAGATTCCGCCCGGGAGGTGGCCCCCCTTTATGAGCAGGCAAAGCGCAATGCCCAGGTGGCGGCTGCGGCCTCATCCTTAATCGCTCACTACTACCAAGTTTCCAAGGGACTAGCGAAGCCTCTGGATGAGACGTGTTGGGACTGCTGGTTTGGCGTCATGGACCCTTGGGAGGACCGTGATCAGCGGCCCTTCGGAACAGGCGAGATGGCGACTTGGCTGGCGCAGGTTTTCTACCAGAGACCGACGCCGTCTCCGTACGTAGTTGCGCCCCCACCTGTGGTCTTCCGGATGCCGCTGACCGCCCGAATGCTGGAACAGCGCTACCGTGCCTGTGGCGGGGCTGCGCCGGACCTTCTCGTCTGGATCACAGCAGTGTTCCCGGATGCCTCCTTGCGCGAGGTCATCCGAGCCTACCATCACCTGCTCCAGATCAACGACGTGACCAGGGGTGGCAAACGTCGGGTCTTGGCAGTCCCGGGTGCCCTCATCACGTCACAGCCAGTCGGAGGGACCCGCCATGGATCTGCATGAACTCCCGAATCTCCAGGAGATCTACACGGAGCTCCGAAGGGGACGCCACATCTCCATCGAGGATGGTGTCCTCTTTTCTGCGTTGGAGTCGCACTGCGAAGGCTTCCAGAACCTCTGTGTGGGCCTTGGCCTGAAGCTGGTCCGGCACGAACGAGGCTTCTACTATCTTGAGGAGGAAATCCGTTCGGCGCCGAAGTCGGCCGAGCGGATCTTCCTCTTCATGGCGATCTTGCTCGAGCAACTTGACGACAAAGGATACAACTCGAACCAAGATCTCCTGGCAATCCAGATCGACCCGGCTCGCCTCCCACACCTCCAGCATGAGAAATACCGTACCGTGATGGCCGAGGTCGGCGTTGACCGGGAGGATGGGCTGATCGGCATCCTCAAGTCCATGGCCCGCTATGGACTGGCCGATCCGGACCGGGAGGCCGCGGGCATTTGGCGCTTCCGCACCGGCGCCTATCGTCTCCTGGACGTCATTAACATGGCGGGGCGCGCGGTTGGGCCCAATGCTTCTCCCAACGCCGAGGGGTCTGAGCAGGTCCCCGTTCCTGACAAGGCTTCCCTGTGAACCCGAATACCATCACCACCGGGCCCCGCAAGCTGGTCATGATCGACTCTGGGGTCTATCCCTATGCTGAGATCGACCTGGAAGAGAGCGTCCACCTCGCCGGCCCAAATAACTCAGGCAAGACCACGCTGCTGAACGCCCTTCAATTTCTGTACATCGATAACATCACGACGATGCACTTCGGCTCCCACGATTTCCAGCGGAAAACGAAACCCTTCTACTTCAAGCCCCATGGGCGCAGTACGATCCTCCTCGAGGCCGACACGAAGTGGGGCACCCGCACGGTGGGGTTCCATGGGCTAGGAAGCATAGCCGGATGCGACTGGCAGCGCTTCGGCTACAACGGACCCTATGATAAGGACGATTGGATCGCCCCCGAGAACGGACAGCCCCGCACCTGGGAGGACGTTAAGGCCCGGCTTGCCAGCCGCGGATACGTGGAACTTACCCAGGTGCAGCTACGAAATGCCCTTCGTGGGGTGGGAGGGGAACGCAACTCCTTCCGTCTAGAGCTGGTCCCCGGTGGTGGGAACTACGACACATTCATCGAGATCTTCCGTCAGTTGCTCACCCTGCGAAAGAGCAAACCGGACGACCTGAAAAACCTTCTCATCTCCACGGTGGAGCACGAGCTCGAGTCGGGCGAAGTGCGCCGGCGCGGTATTGTCTCTCTTGCTGAGGTTGTGGGGGAGGAATACATTAAGGCCAATCAGACCAAGGCTAAATACGATCGTGTCCTTGGGGTGGAACGAACGGCCCAGAACCTGTATGCGGATGGGTGCCATCTCCGGGAATACCGGGACACACTTCCCGGCTTGCTGGAGCAAGTGCTTCGGGAGGCTCAGTCTCGGGCGGCCATGCTGACCCGTCAGATCACGGATGCCGAAACCACCGCGGAGGATGCCGAAGAATCCGTCACCGTCTGGAGCCAGCGTCGGCGCGACCTGGACCAAAGCAAGAAGCAGAACGATCGTGAACTCGGCGGAATCCAGACCAGGCTCGACATGCGCCGTCTCTCTGCGGAGCGTTTGGCGGAGGAACCGAAAGCCATCAAAGAATCCAAACTGGCTTCCTTGCGTGAAGACGAGTCCGAAGTGCTGCGTGATTTGGCGCTCCACGAGCCTGGCACTGACAGTAGTGTGACGCTGCGGTCCAAGGTTGAAAACCTCAAGCGGGAGCGGGCTTCCTGTCTTAGCATGGCCGAGCGGCTTCGGACACAGGGCGTAAAGCTCACCAAGACCAAACTCATGGCGATCCTGGAGGAGTACCCCGAGGAAGAGCGTGGGCCCCTGCTCAAGCTGATAAACCCGACTCTCCTCCTCCTGCCAGAGGGACCGGGTGGGTTGAACGTGACCTCGCCGGCGCAGGTGGGCCAGCTCATCACGGCGATCGCCAATGCCTCGCGGACGGGGCGCTTTGTGGCTCAGGGTCTGGAGATCGATCTCGGTGCCCTTCCATCCCCAGATGTCGTCGTGGAAGATCCTTTGGCTCGGGAGCGGCAGATCGAGGGCTATGAGGGCAAGGCACAACGCTTGGAGGCTGACATCTCTCGCCTGGAGCAGCAGGCCAGCGAGACTCACGTGCGCGAGCGCCTGACGGCCCGTCGTCAGGACCTGCGCAAGCAGATCCAGGACCTGGAGCGTGATCTGATCCAGATCGCGACTTGGGAGCAGGAGGGCCTTGAGATCCCTGCCCTCGAAGTGGATGCGGCCAGGTTGGAGGCTGCAGGTCGGAAGATGGACGAGGATCGGGAGAATGCCATCACCGCCCACGAGGAGGCGAAGCACTCCGTCGGCGTCTACAAGGGCCAGGTGGCGACTCTCAGGAATCGTCTTGAGGCGGTCCGCACCCGTGCGATTCGAGACAAGGAACAGATCGCTTTCGTCCTCGGCATAGAAATTGTCGACGTCTCCGAGGCCGAACTGCTGGTCCATATGGAGGACGAAACCTTCGATGTCCTGTTAGAGCGCATCGAAAACGACTGGCGCGACGTTGCAGCGCTGCAGCAGGCCATTGCCCGGCGGCTCGACGAAGTGGATGCCGCGCTCGGCGGAATGCTGGCTGGCGATCAGGATCAGAAGCTGGTCCAGTTGCAGGAACTGGTCGAGAGCCTACCGGACCAGAAGGCTATGTTAGATGCAACGTGGCAGCACATCGCCGTCACGGCGAAAACGTCCTTCTCCATGATGCTCCGGGACTACGAGCGAGTGGAGGAGCGGGCGCATCGGCTGAACCGGAAGATGACTGACTTCGCTGTCTCAAACCTGTCCAACGTCCAGCTGCGCTTGGTCGAGAACAAAGCTCGAACGGACGTGC
Source organism: Holophagaceae bacterium (assembly GCA_025361955.1). GTDB lineage: Bacteria > Acidobacteriota > Holophagae > Holophagales > Holophagaceae > UBA1801. Next base: position 1,511 of record JANYIU010000304.1, on the reverse strand, counting down.
TTCGACGCTTCACAGCCGAGAACGACCTCTTCAACGACCACGACCTGGCGGGAAAGGCCAAGGAGCAGGTGGCCAAGTGGATCGAAAGGAACGAGGAGTTTCGGCTCAACGACTTCTTCCGGGTCGAGCTCGATGTCGTCAAGGACGGCGAGAAGGAGACCTACTTCTCTCTGGACGCCGAGAGCACCGGCACCTCGGTCACACTTAAGGTGGTCCTCCTGGCTCACCTGCTGCGCGACCTCTACCGAAATCGGAACGAATCGCAGTTGCTCATTTTTGTGGATGAGGTGGACACGCTGGACGATGCGAACCAGGAGACGATCCGGGCCTGCGCTAAGTCCCTTGGGTTCACCCTCATTATGGCTTCGCCCAACCCAGCCAACGCCCGGCGCCTCTACTTCCTGCGGCCCGAGGGGAAGGTGACCTACATCTACCCTGAAGAGTCACTGGAAGTTGACTTCCTTGAGACCATGCCGTTGCCGACTACTGACGCCGAGACTGCCAATGTCACGACCTAGGGTCATCCAGGACCTCTTGGAGCAGGGGCAGGTGGCGGCCAGCCGGATCAGCCCCGGCTTGACCCAGACTCTCCTGCCCGCCTTCCAGGCAGGACTCCTGGGTCGCACCCGCTCCGGTGGTGGTGCCACAATCCAGGTGCAGCGCCTGTTGGAGTTCGAAGCATTCCTGGGGAGCGTCTACCCGCAGATTGAGTCAGTCCTTCCTAGGGCGGCGGGTATCGGCGCCAAGCGCAATTCGAAGACCGGGGGGAAGGTCCTCGACCGCTTCGTCCTAATGGCCCGGTCTCACCATGTGGACGAGGCTAGCCCTTTCGCCCCTTACGCCAATATTACTCGGCAGTTCGGAGCCCTAGGGATTGTCCTTGATACTGCGGCTGGCCCTTTGGCCTGGCCAGAACTCCCGATTGGATCAACCGTCATGACCATCGAAAACCAGGAGTCTTTCCTACACTCCGAAATCATCCCGGTGCAGGGCGTGGACTTGTTCCTTCGGTGCAACACCGGCGGGAGGTTGCGGTCGGAGTTCATCGAGTGGCTCGGTGGGCAGCCATCGATCCAGGTCCTGCATTTCGGGGATTACGACCCGGTGGGCCTTGAAGAATTCTGTCGCCTAAAAGCCGTGCTTGATGATCGAGTGCGGCTCTTTATCCCGGACGGGATCGAGGACCTCTTCCGGAGATTTTCGGCCCGGCACCTCCTTGAGGCGGCCGGTAACCGGAGTGTGCTGGCCCGTCTAAGACGAGGCGTCTCCCCAGAGATGGACAGAATCCTAAAGCTCCTCATGGCCTATGGGCCGCTGGAACAGGAGGCCATTTTCCTGGCTCTGGCAACCCCTAGTGCTTGGTCTTGAGAGAGGAACTTGCGCATAGTAATGCGCAAAGGAACCCATACGAATTGGGTTGATTGGCATTGCGCAATGGAATATCGGGGAAATGTGGCTCTTCGCTGTTTCATGTGGGTAACCCAGCCATCGTGGGGGCGGTATTGAAGTGG
>JANYIU010000281.1 GCA_025361955.1 Holophagaceae bacterium | reverse complement strand
ATTAGTTCTCCTTGGAGTTGATGGTCTGCTGCGGCTCGCGCTCGATGCGCTGAATCAGCAGCTCCACGTTTTCGGATTTTGAAAACAGCCTACTGAAGTCGTTGACTGTGCTGAATCCCAAGATAGAGATCATAAACGGGGAAAAGGTCATAGCCATTTGAGAGTTGATGTTTGCGAACGGCTTATGAACCCCAAGCATGATGATGGCGGGCACGTCGAGGTAGCGTGCCAGTTGATAGACCTGGGTCTTGTAGAGGTGGACGATCGGCATCAGATCTGAACCACCGTCGCCATGCTTCACGAAGAAGCCCTGCTCATGCTCGTTCTTGTTCGGTGTGCCGATCACCGCATGGTTGCGCAACTCGGCGTGGTAGTAAAGCATGGCCATGCGGGTGCGCTGCTTGAAATCGGAGGCCGCCACGATCTGGGCAAACTCCTGCGGGGGGAGCCGCTTGTGCACTTCCTGGCCATCCGGCGTCACGATGGTGAGTGAGAAGATATTCAGGGTGTTCCCATCGAGCAGGTTGCCGGGCAGGACGATCTTGGCCTTGTAGCCTGCCTCCGCATCATACTCAGGTAAGACCCTCTTGATGGCTGCGTCTCGGCGCTGGTAGCAACCGAACCCGTCCAGCACGGGGGTGATGCATTCCAGGATCGGTTGCACCTGGAATTGTTTCGCCAGAAGCCTCGACAACTGCTCCGACTCAGGGTCGGAATCCTTCTCTGGAAGCATGAGGGCAGTGACCTTCTCGGGTCCGAACGCCCGCACGCAGAGCGCGAACGAGACCGCGGAATCGATGCCGCCGCTGATGCCGAGCACGGCGCCGGTGCGTCGCAAGCCCCGCATGTTCTCTCGCAGCCAGCAGACGATGCGCTCTGACTCCACGGCGGGATCGAGTTCGAGGACCTTGCGGCTGAAAACCATGATTACCTTCCTGTCGCGAGCCGCTTGCCGAGGACAACTTTAACATCGTCGGCAGCCGCCAGCGGTGCGGGTTTCGTGAAGTTGGTGACGAACTGCCTGGCCACCAGCTGGGTCGACAGCACGCCCACGAGCGCCATGTCATCGGTTTCGCCCAAAGGCAGACCGCGCTCCAGCTTCGCGGTGAGCTGGCCGACCACCGCCGGATCGAACAGTCCTGTCGAGGCGATCACGGCAGGCGAAAGCAGCTCCTGGACGTAGTCCAGCTTCTCGTCATTGAAGAAACTGCGATGGATGGGCGCCCTGAAGGGCTGCTTCGGGCGATCGCAGATTTCGGCTGGAAGCCACTCGCGGGCCAGTTCCTTCAGCAGGTACTTCTCCGTGAGCCCGCGCAGTTTCAGGGTCGGGGGCAGGTGATTGCAGAACTCAACCACTCGGTAGTCCAGGAAGGGAAACCGTCCCTCGACAGAATTCGCCATGCCCATCCGGTCGCTTTGCGAAGACAGCAGATACTGCGACAGGAAGATCGTGATTTCCAGGTACTCGGCCTGGTGCAGAGGATCCCAGTCCTCGAAGCCTGAGGGATAGCTGGGGGCCGCAGCACCTTCGGCAGTGGCTGCATGGATCGCCTGCACCGTCTCCTGACTGAAGAAGCGCTTGGTGCGGCTCGTGGTGCGCCAACGGATGCTGTGCGAGTAGTCCAGCGCCTCCGTGTCGGCGAGGCCCATGCCGAAGAAGGCTGCCAGATAGGCTGGATTGCCCGTCGCGAGACCGCTTATCCACGGATAGATCCGGTTGAACAGCGCGGGTCGCAGTTTCGAATCCGGTCTCCGGGCCCAGAACCGCCTGACCTTGGCCTCCTTGAAAATGTCATAGCCGGCCAGGACCTCGTCCGCCCCCTCGCCAGTGAGGACGACCTTGAAGTTCCGGTCGCGCACCAGTCTGGAAAGCAGGAACATGGGCGCGGGCGAGGTGCGCAAGATCGGCGCTTCGGTGTGCCAGATGACCTCAGGGAAGATCCGTCCGATGTCCGCGTGGGAGGCATAGACCACTTGGTGGTCCGTGCCGAGGAAGCGGGCCATCTGCTTCTGATAGTCGCTCTCGTCGTAGTTCGGATCACTGAAGGATATGGAGAACGTGTCGAGGCGATTGCTCGTGTAGTTCCGGATGATGGCCGCCGTCGTGGAAGAATCCAAGCCGCCGCTCAGATAGGCACCCACGGGGACGTCAGCCCGCAAGCGGATCTTCGTGGCATCGACGAGCAGGCTGCGAAATTCATCCAGGTATTCCTGTTTGCTGCGAACGACCGCGGTGTTTTCCGCGGGGAATTCGAGCTTCCAGTAAGGGTTCAAGGAGATCCGACCAGCCCGCACCAGCATGAAATGGCCGGGGGGGAAGTCGCGGATCCCGCGGAAACTCGTGCCCGGCGAGAGGGTGCTCCAGAACGTGAAGATCTGGTTCAAGGCCACCGGATCCAGCTCCGCCCGCACGCGCGGTTCGGCCAGGATCGCCTTGATCTCGGAACCAAAGATCAGCGCATTGTCAGCTACAGTATAGAACAGGGGGCGAACGCCCAGCCTGTCCCGCGCCAGGAACAGCGAACGGTCGCGGGTATCCCAGATGGCGATGACGAACTGGCCATTGAGCTTCCTCAGGCAGTTGGGACCGTATTCTTCGTAAGCATGAAGGATGGTTTCGGTGTCGCAGTTGGTGGCGAACCGGTGTCCCCGCTGCAGCAGTTCCTGCCGCAGATCCGGATCATTGAAGATCTCGCCGTTGAACATGATCCACAGCGTCTCGTCCTCGTTCGGGATGGGCTGCTGGCCATGCTTCAGGTCGATGATGCTGAGCCTGGCGTTGCCCAGGCCGACCTGCTCCTCAAGGTAGATCCCGAACTGGTCCGGGCCGCGATGCCGGATCATCGCCAGCATCTGCCGGAGGATCGGCTCCTGGATTGGCGCTCCCTCGGCAAGGTTGAGAATCCCTACGATGCCGCACATCTAAGTCAGTCCCACTTTGTAAACCTTGCCCGAGGAGGTCAGGGGCAGCTCCTCCAGGAATTCCACGTACTTGGGCACCATGAAATCCTCCAGATGCACTTTGCAGTGGGCCAGGACCTGGGCCTCGGTCAGGGCTTGACCATGGTTCACCACGAACGCCTTCACGGCCTGACCCATGATCGGGTCCGGCACTCCAACAACAGCCGCAAGGACGCCCGGAAGCATGTGAAGCACATTCTCGACTTCCTTGGGTGCGACCTTTTCGCCTCGGCTCTTGATGATGTCGTCTTTGCGGCC
>JANYIU010000073.1 GCA_025361955.1 Holophagaceae bacterium | reverse complement strand
CTGAGCCTGGAACCAACCTTGGCCGCCGAACTGGCTCCTCAGGTGGGCCGCCTGGCGGATGCGGAGGGTCTCCACCACCATGCCACCAGCGCAAGGCTGCGCGGCGCCCATCAGCCCTGAGCGGCCGGATTCGCCACCGGCGTTGCTTGCTTCTGAGAGCCTGGACTGAGTCTACCTCGATGAGAACGGATCCAAATGCTGCAAAAATCCACCACCAACGCACCCAGAGCTCCCAGGAAAGCTAGGGGACTTCGACCCATCAGCAGGAGCCTAACCCACTGCCCACGGGCTCTCGCCGCTAAAGCATCGCGCTGGCTTTACCGGGTTCCCACAGCGGTGACGGGAAGCGTGCTTTTCCTTCTTGGTGCCCTTTCCTTCCATTCTTTGGGCAGCCGCGAAGCGGCCTTGGTGGTGAATCTTTTCCTTTCTTGCGCCTAATCTGAAAGGCAAACCCATGAGCCTGCTCCGACCCGATCTCGAATCCATCCAGCCGTACACGCGCCCAGCGTCCGAAACCGCGAGCATCGGCAAGGCCCGCCTGCACATGAACGAGGCGGCGGCGGACTGGCCTGTCGCAGCCCGAGAGGCTCTGCTGAAACGCCTCGCGGCCATGCCCTTCCACCGCTATCCCGAGCGCCAGGCGGAGCTCACCAATCGGCTGCGGCGGCGTCTGGGCGTGCCCGAGGGGGGGCTGCTGCTGGGGCCCTCCAGTGGCAATGTCTTGGATTTGGTCGCCCTGGCCGGGCTCTCGCCGGGGGATGCCATCGCCTATCCAGACCCGGGTTTCAGCCTCTATCCCCTGCTCATCACCCGGCACCGGGGCCAGGCCTTGAAGGTACCCGTGGGCACGGGCTTCCCGCTGCAACCCTGGTTCGCTGCCCTGGCAACGGGGGTTCGGCAGATGTGGATCACCCTGCCCAACAATCCAACAGGCGCCTGGCTTTCCCCGGAAGAGCTGGAACCCCTGCTCAAGGCGGCGGCCCGGCGTCCCGAGCCCCCCCTCGTGATCCTCGACGAGGCCTACGCCGAGTTCGCACCCCGCACGCACCGACTGGTCGTGGAACGCTATCCGAACGTGCTCCTGTTGCGCACCTTCAGCAAGGCCCTGGCCAGCGCGGGCTGGCGCCTGGGCTATCTTATCGGGGCCCCTGCGCTGGTCGGAAAGATGGCCGCTCTGCAGCTGCCCTATTCGATTTCATCCGCCAGTCTCGAGGCGCTGGATGTAGCCCTGGATTTCGCTGGGGAATTCGATGAGGAGATCCGCGGCATCGTCCGGCGCCGGGAGCGTTTGCGTGACCATCTTGGCCCCTACGGCGCGGCGCCCAGCTCCGCGAACTACCTCTATGTGGCCCCTGATCCCGCGCCCGTGCTTGCTGAGGCGGACCTGATGGTGCGAGCCTTCCCAGGAATGGGCGTGGCTCGGGTGTCCATCGGGACCGAGGAGGAGGTGCGACGCACCTCGGAAGCGCTGGGGGACCACCTGCCTGCGGAACCTTTGAGGAGTCCGCGTCGGTGTCTGCTGGTGCTGGACGTGGACGGGGTCATGATCGACGCCGACCGCAGCTTCGCGGAAGCCGTGAGCCGCGCCCTGAAGGAACTGGCTCCTCAACAGGCCTGGGACGACAGTGATTTCCTCGCCTTCAAGCGGGTCGGCGGCTTCAACAATGATTTCCGACTTGCGGCAGGGGCCTTGGCCCTGGCGGAGCGCGGCGAGATGGACCGGCTCCGGAAGGCCGAGGGCATCGGCTTTCCGGACCTGGAAGCTCGTATCCAGGCCCTGGAACCCCGCTGCCAGGAGGTAGTGCAGCGGCACTACGCGATGACCAAGGCGCTGGAGATGCCTTTGATCAGCCTGCCGGAATTGCAGGAACTGGGCGTCGAGGTGGTGGTCTTCACCGGTCGACCACCGGAGGAATGGGATATGGCAGTGACAGTGCTGGGTTTCGCACTACCCGCCAGCACGGATTCTGCCCCGCATTTGCGCAAGCCGAGGCCCGACGGGCTGCTGCAACTGGCGGATGCCTACCGAGCCCAGGAAGTCCTCTTTGTGGGGGACACGCGGGACGACGCTGCTTGTTTAAGTGCAGCGCGGATCCTGCGGCCGGATATCCAGTGGTCCTTTGCGGCCGTAGGCCCCGATCGTGAGCGCATCGGTGGCGAACTGCTCGGGGAATCGTTGCGCGCTCTGCTCCCCGAAATCAAGCGGAGGCTGTCATGAGGAAGGCCACTATCCAGCGCCGGACGAACGAGACCGACATCCAGGTGGAGTTCTCCCTGGATGGAGGCGTCACAGCCATTTCCACGGGCCTCGGCTTCTTCGATCACATGCTCCACCAGATCGCGAAACACGGCGGTTTCGGCCTGACGATCGAGGCCAAGGGTGATCTCAAGGTGGACAGCCACCACCTGGTGGAGGATGTGGGATTGTGTCTGGGCGATGCCCTGCGGGAAGCCTTGGGTGATCGCCGGGGCATCGCGCGGTTCGGTGAGGCCCATGTGCCCCTGGACGAAGCCCTTGCCCGGGTGGTGGTGGATCTCTCGGGCAGACCCCACTGTGTCATCAATGCGGACTTGCCCCTGATGGTGCTTGGGGACGGCTTCCAGACCGAGATGGTGCGGGAGTTCTTCATCGCCTTCTCCACGCGGGGAGCCCTGAACCTGCATGCCTCTGTGCTCTACGGCAGCAACGTGCACCACCGCATCGAGGCCCTCTTCAAGGCTCTGGCCCGCGCCCTGAGGCAAGCGGTTCGCATGGTGGGCGATGAGATTGCCTCGACCAAGGGAACCTTGACGAACTAGGAGACCCAATGATCACGCTCATCGATTACGGTGCAGGCAATCTCCATTCTCTGGAAGGGGCCCTGGACCGTCTTGGCTTGCCGCACCTGCGGGCGGAGCGGCCCGACGAGGCCGCGCAGAACGGCGTGCTGGTGCTGCCTGGCGTGGGCCACTTCCACGCGGCCCAGGAAGCCTTGAAAGCCAGAGGCTGGTGGCGAGAGATACCGCAGCTGGTGGCGGATGGGCGACCCTTGCTCGGCATCTGTCTTGGCCTCCAGCTCCTGGCCGAGGGCAGCGAGGAAAGTCCAAAGGATACCGGGCTGGGACTACTGCCGGGCATCTCCCGGCGGCTGGGGCCCGGGGTGAAGGTGCCCCTCATGGGCTGGGCCCAGGTGCAGCAGCAGGCGCCGCACCCGGCATTGCCCGATCCCAAGGGTGGCTGGCTCTACTTCGTCCACAGTTACGCGCTGGAACCCCGTGAGGAGACCGTCTACACGGCGTTCCATGGGCGCGCGTTCTCCGCCGTGAAGGCGCGGGGGCGCGTGCTTGGCTTCCAGCCTCATCCGGAAAAATCCGGTCCCTTTGGGCTCGTCTTGCTGCAGAAGGCGCTTGGCTGGATGGGGGAAACCTCTCAGGGTGTCGGGGGGCAGCCATGCAATTGATCCCTTCCATGGATCTCCTGGGCGGTTGCATCGTCCGCTTGCGGCACGGCGACCGGCGCTGGGCCACCTACTACGACTGGACTGCGGAGGCCTGGATCGAGCGACTCGTGGCGGCTGGTGCCTGGCGCATCCACCTCGTGGATCTGGACGGGGCCTTCGGTGAAGCCCTGCAACCCGTGTTCCGGGCCTTCCCGAAGCGTTGGCCAAGCGTCCACTTCCAGACTGGCGGCGGCCTGCGCAGCCGCGAAGCAGTGCAGGGTGCCTTGGATCTGGGCTTCGACGCGGTGGTGGGCACCCTGGCGGTGGAGAATCCGCAGGCGCTCGCTGGGCTGCCCTGTGAGCGCATCGTACTGGCCTTGGATATCAAGGGCGGAGACATCGTTACGCGCGGCTGGGAAGCCACTGCCACGCGCAGCACCGAGGACATCTGCCAAGCCTTGCGCGGCCTGGGCTTTGCTCGGGCACTGGTCACGGATGTAAGCCGCGATGGGACCATGGAAGGCCCAGGGACGGTCGCGATCGCGAAGGTGGCTGGGCTCGGTTTCCGGGTGCAGGCCTCCGGCGGGCTGCGGGACCTGAAGGATCTGGCAGCCTTGAAAAGCATTCCTGGCGTCGTGGGGGCCATCTCGGGCAAGGCTCTGCTGGATGGCGCTCTCTCGCTGGAAAACCCCGAGGTGCGGGCCGCGATGGCAGCTGCAGAAGGAGGTGTTTGATGGCCGCCAAGCGAGTCATTCCCTGTCTGGATGTGAAGGACGGCCGGGTGGTGAAGGGGGTGAAGTTCCAGAACCTCCGCGATATGGGCCATCCCGCAGAACTGGCTTGCCGTTACGATCTCGAGGGGGCCGACGAGGTGGTGTTCCTGGATATCAGCGCCACCGATGAGAACCGCGGCACC
>JANYIU010000250.1 GCA_025361955.1 Holophagaceae bacterium | reverse complement strand
GCGAAGAACACCAGCCCGCCAGGCGTGAAGCCCGGATTCACCTGAGTGCCGTCCTTGCCCTCGAAACCGATCCAGAGGAGTTCATGACCCTCAGGGTTCACCATATCGCTGTTCCCTTTATGAACGACCAAGCGCCTTCCGGACCTCAGCGGCCGCATGAATGCGAGCGCAGTGGAGCCCGTGAAAAGCTGCTGCCATCTGGGCGGTGAGCAGCACGAAGGATGGATCCTGTGGGTCGAAGGCGGAGCGCTTCTCAAACCCCAGGAAGAGGGCGGCCATGCTTAGTTCCCCTTGCCTCAGTGGAATGAGATAGCCATCCGGGTACCCTCCCGTCCAGCCCCACTCCAGGACGGTATGAAAATCTTCCGGCTTGGGCAGGTCGCCAGCCGCCGCCCAGGGGCGCTCACCCTTCCTGAGTAGGATGTCCCAGCCGGTGGAGGTCGAGAGTAGGACGACATAGGCATCCGGCGCGAACCTGGTCGCGAGGTAGCGAATGAAGGGCGCCACCAAACGTGCCTCATCCACCTCGCCTTGGGCGCTCGTCAACAGGGTATTCAAGAACAGCGCTTCCTCGTGGAAAGTCTTCAGCATCTTCACCCTGGACTCCACCCGAGCTTCCAGATCCCTCCGGTAGGCCTCCAATTGACTTAGCAGGCGAGCATGTTCCAGGGCCCGGTCCAGGACAGCCTCGATCTCCACGAGCTTGAAAGGCTTCTGGACGAAGTCGTAGGCCCCTCGTTTGATGGCTTCCACCGCCACATCCAGGCTGGCATAACCGGTGATGACTACGCAGAGGGTTCTGGGATCGCGTCCCTTCACCGCGGCGATGAGGTCCAGGCCTGAGGGGCCTCCGGGCATGTGTAGATCCGTCACGATGACGGGATAGTGCTTGCGTTCGATGAGGGCCAGGGCTGCCTCAGCGCCGCCAGCCTCCTCGACGGTGTAACCATCCGCCGTCAGCGCGTCCCGCAGGGGGATCCGCAGATCGGGTTCATCGTCCACGATGAGGATGGGGTCAGGAATCATGACCTTTATCCTACGACCTGAAGCGGGGAATGGTCAGCTCGTAGATCTTGGCTTCCACGAATATCCTCAGGACCTCGCCATCAAGCAGGCCCGATTGCACCTCGTTTTCCAGAATCTCCAGGCTGCGAGGAACCGTCACCGCCACCTTGTAGGGACGGTCTGCCGCCACCAAGGCATCGTAGACATCCGCGATGGCCATGAGCTTGCTCTGCGGCGGAATCTGCTCCGATGTGAGCCCGCGCGGATAACCCTTCCCGTTGAGGCGCTCGTGATGGGCATAGGCGATTTCGGGCAACCCCGCCAGAGACCCGGTCCAGGGAATCTGGCTAAGAAAGCGGAAGGTGTGGGTCACATGACTGTTGACCTCGTCCCTTTCCGCCGTCGAGAGACTGCCCTTGGGAATGCGCAAGGCGGAAATATCCTCGGTCTCGAGGATCCTCTGGCTCGCTCCCTCCCAGTGGGTGTACTCGAGCCCTTCCAGGTCGTCCATGGCCTCCACCACCTCCTGCGGCAGCACCTGGGGTTCGTTGCATCGGGTGATCAGATCGACCAGACGGCGACTTTCCGCTCGTCGTTGCTCCAGAAGCTTCCTGAAGCCTGCCCCGCTCAATCTTTCGTCTTTAACCCAGGCCTGTTCCATCGCCATCATGGCGATCTCCATATCGCGCTGGTAGAGGCGCTGGAGAATGCGCTCCAGGCGCTCTGGCTGGAGCTTCCTGGCCTTCACCAGCACCTGCTCCCGCACACCTACCTTCCCGAAATCATGCAGGAGGCTGGCATAGCGCACTTCCTTGATCTGCTGGTCCGTGAAGTGGATGGTGCCATAAGCCCCGTTGGGGGTGCGGTTCACGGCCTCCGCCAGCCCAACGGTCAGTTCCGCGACTCGCGAAGAATGTCCGGAAGTGGATGGGTCCCGGGCCTCGATGGCCAGCACGCTGGCCTGAACGAACCCATCGAAGAGTTTCTCGATGTCTTCTTTCAGGCCCAGGATCTCCTGGGTGCGCTCCATGACCATTTCTTCAAGTCGCGACTGGTAGGCTTCGTTCTCTCGAAGCGATCGGTAGTGGCTAAGGGCCCGGGTGAGGCTGCCCTCCAGTTCCGCAAGCTTGAAGGGCTTCTGGATGAAATCGTAGGCTCCCCGCTTCAGGGCGATGATGGCCGCTTCCGTGGTGGCATACCCGGTCATGAGAATGCAGAAGGTCTTCGGATCGATGGCCTGGATTTCCTTCAGGAGTTCCAGACCGGACAAACCCCCGGGCATGTTCAGGTCGGTGAAGAGAATGGCATAATGCCGCTCCTTGACCATTTCCACGGCCACTTCAGCGCTTTCAGCACCCTCCACGGGGTAGCCCATGCCATCCAGGGCCTCCACCAGGAGGTTCCGGAAGTCGGCTTCGTCATCGACGATCAGGATGCGATGTTTTTCCATGGACGATCCATTCTCGCCATCTTATCGTCCAGGCTCCTGACTTGGACAAGTTTCGGCTACTGCACAGCCTCCGTTGCCACCTTCAATTCACCCTCCTGAATGCTGAGCACAGCCATCTGACCAGGTTGTAGGTTCCCTTCCAGGATCAGTCGCGATAAGGGATTCACCACCACCTGCTGGATGAGGCGCTTCAAAGGCCGGGCACCCATCTGCGGATCGAATCCTTCCTTGGCCAGCCAAGCCATGGCTTCTCCGGGGGTCTGTAAACCGATCCTCCGCTTGGACAGCATGGCTTCCACCCGGGCCATCTGGATCTTGGCCACGGACACCATGTCTTCCTGGCTGAGGGAACGGAAGGTGACGACCTCGTCCACCCGGTTCAGGAACTCCGGCCGAAAGTGGGCGCGGAGGGCCGCCTGTACCTCGTCCTGGGCCTTGTCCACCTGGCCGCCCGCCTCGAAGATGGCGGAGCTGCCGACATTGGAAGTCATCAGCACCACGGTGTTCCGGAAGTTCACGGTGCGGCCCTTGCCGTCCGTGAGGCGGCCATCATCCAGCACCTGCAGGAAGAGGTCGAAGATCCGCGGGTGCGCCTTCTCCATCTCGTCCAGGAGGATCACGGAATAGGGCCTGCGCCGGATGGCTTCTGTGAGCCGGCCGCCCTCCTCATAGCCGATGTAGCCGGGGGCGGCGCCAATGAGTCGCGTCGCATCGGCTTCGTGGGTGAACTCACTCATGTCGATGCGGACCAGGGCATTCTCGTCGTCAAAGAGGAATTCGGCCAAGGAGCGCGCCACCTCGGTCTTGCCAACACCCGTGGGACCCAGAAACAGGAAGCTGCCAATGGGCCGCTTGGTGTCGGAAAGGCCCGCGCGGTTGCGCCGGAGGGCATCGCTGATGGCGACCAGAGCGGCCTCTTGACCGACCACCCGCTGGCGCAGGCGGTCCTCCATGTGGAGGAGCTTCTGGATTTCCCCTTCCATCAACTTAGTGACGGGAATACCCGTCCACTTGCTGACCACCGAGGCCACGTCCTCTTCCGCCACTTCCAAGCGCAGCATGGCGTTCTCGCCCCTGGAGCCGCCCTCGATCTGCTTTTCAAGAGCAGGGATTTCGCCGTATTCCAAACGTGAGGCCCGTTCGTACTCGCCGCGGGTCTTGGCCTGGTCCAGTTCGATGCGCAGATCGTCCAAGTGCTTCTGCATGGCCCGGGTCTGCTCGATCTGCTTCTTCTCGTTCACCCACTGGGCCCGCAGCCGACCCAGTTCCTCATTCAGTTCGGCCAGTTCCTTGTCGAGCTCCTGGATACGCGCCTTGCTGACGACATCCTTTTCCTTCGCAAGGGCATGGCGCTCCAGCTGCAACTGCATCTCACGGCGCTCCCGGACATCAATCTCAAGGGGCCGGCTGTCGATCTGCATCCGGACGCTGGAGGCCGCCTCGTCCATGAGATCCACCGCCTTGTCGGGCAGGAATCGGTCCGCGATGTAACGGCTGGAGAGCTGCACGGCCTCCACCAGCGCCGCATCCCGGATGCGCACCCCGTGGTGCAGCTCGTAGCGTTCCTTCAAACCGCGCAGGATGCTGATGGAATCTTCGATGGACGGCTCCTCCACATAGACCGGCTGAAACCGTCGGGCCAGCGCCGCATCCTTCTCCACGTGCTTCTGATACTCGTTGAGGGTGGTGGCGCCGATGCACCGCAGGTCGCCCCGGGCCAAGGCGGGCTTCAGCAGATTGGCCGCGTCCATGCTGCCCTCGGCGGAACCTGCGCCCACCAGCAGATGCATTTCGTCGATGAAGAGGATGATCTTACCCTCACTGGCCTCGATTTCCTGGATGACGCCCTTCAGCCGCTCTTCAAACTGGCCCCGGTACTGCGTCCCAGCCACGAGGGAGCCCATATCCAGGCCCATCAGCCGGATCCCCTTGAGGCTCTCGGGCACGTCGTGCTTGACGATCCGCTGGGCCAGTCCCTCGGCGATGGCGGTCTTGCCGACGCCAGCTTCACCGATCAGCACAGGATTGTTCTTGGTGCGCCGGGAAAGGACCTGCAGAACGCGGCGAATCTCCTCATCGCGGCCGATAACCGGATCCAGTTTTCCCGACTCCGCCAGGGCCGTGAAATCCTTGGCGTACTTTTCCAGGGAGGCGAACTTTTCCTCGGCCCGCTCATCCTCCACCCGGGCGCCCTTGCGCGATTCCCGGATGGCGGCTTCCAGCTTCTTGCGATCCAGGCCGAAGCGCTCCAACAGCTTCTTCACATCGGTATGAGCGTTGGCGAAGGCCAGCAGCATGGCATCCGTCGAAAGGAAGCGATCGCCCAAGCCTCGGCCGGTGTCCGAGGCCAGTTCCAGGAAATTCCGCAGGGCGGGTCCCACCTGGGGCTCGGAGCCCCCAATGGCCTTGGTCAAACGGTTCAGCACTTCTTCGGCCCCATCGACCAGGCCGCTCTGGGCTTCAAGCTCCAGGCCTGCCCTTTCCAGGACAGCTTTCAGCCCTATTTCAGGCGCCATCAGGGCAAGGAACACATGCTGCGGAAGCAGTTCCGGATGCTGCCCCTGGATCGCCTTTGCTCGGGCTGCCACCAGGACATCATTGGCTTTCTGAGTAAAAGGTAACTGGGACATGGAACCCCTCCAAGTCCAAAGTAAAATCAAACTTGATGCGTGTCAACTAAGATTTTATCAATAATTTCCTTAATGCATCCTTTTATAAAAAGGAAGCCCTGCATTCGCAGGGCTTCCAGGGCTTTCAGCGCTCAGGGGCCAGTCCTGTTTCTTGGGGGGTGCGCCAGAGATTCGAGAGCAGGAGTTGGCGCATGTGAAGGAATTCCTTGGGCATGCGGTCATACAGCCGTTCGAAAAGTTCCTCATGGTAGAGCAACTCCTTGCGCCAATCGTCCCGAGGAATTCGCATGGCTTCCTTGAGTTGGGCGGGGCCGAAACCCTCCAATCCGGTGAGGTCGATGTCCCCCTCCTGAGGAATCCACCCCAGGGGTGATTCCGCAGCGTAGGCCTTGCCATGCACCCGATCCAGGATCCATTTGAGGACCCGGAAGTTCTCAGAGTAGCCAGGCCAGATGAAGCGGCCGCCCTTGTCCTTCCGGAACCAGTTGACGCAGAAAATGCGGGGCGGGTTCTTGATCTCGCGGCCCATCTTGAGCCAATGGTTAAAGTAGTCGCCCATGTGATAACCGCAGAAGGGCAGCATGGCGAAGGGGTCGCGCCGGACCTCGCCGATGTTGCCCGCCGCGGCGGCGGTCATCTCGCTGCCAATGGTGGCGGCCATGTAGACGCCGAAGCTCCAGCTGAATGCCTGCATGACCAGGGGCACGGTGGAGGCGCGCCGCCCGCCGAAGATGAAAGCGCTGATGGGCACGCCCTTAGGATCCTCCCAGGCGGCATCAATGGAGGGGCACTGGCTGGCCGGCGCCGTGAAGCGGCTATTGGGGTGGGCGGCCTTGCGCCCGCAGCCCTTGGTCCATTCCTGCCCCTGCCAATCGATGAGCTTGTCGGGCTCCTCGTCAGTCATGCCCTCCCACCAGACATCGCCATCAGGAGTCAGGGCTACGTTCGTGAAGATGCTGTTCTTAGTCATAGTGAACATGGCGTTGGCATTGGACTTCATGCCCGTGCCCGGGGCTACCCCGAAGAAGCCCGCCTCGGGATTGATGGCGTAGAGCTTGCCGTCGGGGCCTGGTTTGATCCAGGCGATGTCGTCGCCGATGGTGGTGACCTTGTAGCCGCGGAACTGCTCGGGTACCTGCAGCATGGCGAAATTGGTCTTCCCACAAGCACTCGGGAAGGCCGCTGCCACGTAGCTCTTGGCGCCATCAGGTTCCTCCAGGCCGAGAATCAGCATATGCTCCGCGAGCCAGCCCTGGTCCCGGGCCATGGAACTGGCGATGCGGAGGGCGAAGCATTTCTTCCCTAGCAGGGCGTTGCCACCGTAGCCGCTGCCGTACGACCAGATGGCATGCTCTTCCGGAAAATGGACGATGTACTTCTCAGCCCGATTGCAGGGCCAGGGGACGTCCTTCTCGCCGGGCTGGAGGGGCTTCCCCACCGAATGCAGGCAGGGTACGAAATCGCCGCCGCCGAGCACCTCCCAGACCTTCCTACCCATGCGAGTCATGATGCGCATGTTCACGACCACGTAAGGCGAATCCGTGAGCTCGATGCCGATGTGGGCGATGTTGGAGCCCAAGGGGCCCATGCTGAAGGGAATCACATAGAGCGTGCGCCCCTTCATGGAACCGTCGAAAAAACCCATGAGCTTCGCCTTCATCTCGCGCGGATCCACCCAGTTGTTGGTCGGGCCCGCATCCTGCTTGCGCAGAGAACAGATGAAGGTGCGGTCTTCGACCCGGGCTACATCGCTGGGATCCGAAAGGGCCAGGAAACAATTGGGCCGCTTGGCGGGGTTCAGTCGCTTGAAGGTCCCCTCCTGCACCATCTGCTCGCAGAGACCATCGTATTCTTCCTGAGAACCCTCACACCAATGGATGGCGTCGGGCTTGCAAAGCGCCGCCACCTCCTCGATCCAGGCGATCGCCTTGGCATTGCGTACATAGTCTGGGACGTTGAGTCTGAGGCTCATAGGCGTACTCTCCGCGTGGTGAGGCAGAAACGTAGCAAAGCCGCAGCAGCGCGCGCTTTCGATTCGCTCGTGTGCGGTGCATCCAGTGTAAACACTTACATTCAGCCATCGCAACGTAAGATTTTTTTCTATTGCTCGTTTTCTCCCATCAATTGCAATTCACAAACATCATTTGCACAAGGCTTACGCCAATCAGCTTGCCTTTTCCCCGGGGTCTTGGTGTCGTAGTTCCATGGCCACACCCATGATGCAGCAGATCGCCGGCCTCAAACGCGAGGCCGGGGAGGCCATTCTGTTCACTCGAATGGGGGATTTCTACGAGATCCTGGGCGAGGATGCGATCAAGGCCGCCCCTATCCTGGAGATCGCCCTCACGATGAGGGGCAAGGGCACTGATTCCGAGACACCCATGTGCGGAGTGCCCCACTTCGCCCTCGAATCCTATCTTCCTAAACTGCTCGCGGCGGGTTATTCCGCGGCGATCGCCGACCCCACGGCGAAACCAGAGGAAGTGAAAGGCATACTGCCACGGGCCATCAAGCGCATCATCACGCCCGGCACCTGGCTTGACGATGATGGGCGCTGGCTGGCTGCCCTGCACCGGCGCGGAGAATCCTGGGGGATCGCGCTGCTGCAGTTGGCCTCAGGTCAGCTCCGAGTGATTCCTGGAGAGGGAACCGCCTTCCTGGTTGCCACGTTGGAGCGCCTCGCTCCCCAAGAACTGATCCTGGCGGAAGGTTCACTGGATTCCTTCGAAGGGGCTGCGGCCCGCACCTGGCTTCCCTCCTGGCGGTTCGAAACCGAACGAGCTCGGCAACAGATCCTCTCCTTCTTCGGCTGGACTCACCTGGAAGGGGTCGGCCTCGATCCCTATCCCGCGGCCATCGGCGCTCTGGGCGCCCTACTGGACCAGGTGGAGACCACCCAGAAGGGACGGCCCGCGCACCTTCAAGGTGTCACGCTCGAACAAGGCGCGGTGGGTCCCTTGCTGGATGCCACTTCCGCCAAGCACCTGGAGATCTTCGCCAATACCCTGGATGGAACCAGAGCCGGAAGCCTGCTCCAGCTTCTGGATTCCTGCAGGACGCGCATGGGCTCGCGTTTGCTGAAGTCCTGGCTGGATCAGCCCTTGAGAGAGAAGACACCGCTCGAATGCCGGTGGTCCCAGGTAGCTTGGCTCACAGAAGACAGCAGGCGGGAACCTCTGCAGAAACTGCTGGCCTCCGTAGCGGATCTCGATCGCCTGCTGGGTCGTGTGGCCCTCGGTCTCGCTTCCCCTCCGGAACTAGGTCAGCTGCGCGCAGGGCTCACCCAGCTTCAGCGGCTCCCTGCCATGATCGCCGAGGGCGGCTGGTTCCAGGAGGCGCAGGAGCTTGCTCTCTGGTCCCAGGACACACCGCTCTGCACCGAGCTGCTGGCAGAACTCAAGCGTTGTCTGTCGGAGGCCCCGCCCCTGGACTTGGAGAAGGGCGGGACCATCAACGAGGGCGTGGAGCCTGAACTGGACGCGGTGCGGTGTCTGGCCCGGGACGCCAAGCAGGTGATGCTGGAACTGGAGCAGGAGGAACGCGGCGCCAGCGGCATCGGTAACCTGAAGATCAAGTACAACCGGGTGTTCGGCTATTACTTCGAGATCACCAAATCAAATCTCGCCGCAGCGCCCTCCCACTTCATCCGCAAGCAAACCTTGGCCAACGCGGAACGCTTCACTACCGAGAAGCTGCTGGCCTTCGAGCAGCGTCTGCTCTCCGCGGAGACGGACCAACTGCAACTGGAGGAAGTCCAGTTCAAACGCCTCCTGGCTCTGGTGCTCGAATACCGGGCGGAGGTCACACGTCTTGCCCAGGCGGTCGCGCAACTGGATGTGCTGGCCGCGCTGGCGGAGCGAGCCCGGTTTTCCGGCTGGGTGAAACCGGAATTGTCCGAGGATCGCGCGCTGCTCCTAGCCGGGGCGCGGCATCCCATGCTGGAAGCCCGGTTGGGTCGGGAGTGCATCCCCAACGATCTGGACCTGCAGCCCGAGCGAGCCATGGCCGTGGTCACGGGCCCCAACATGGGCGGCAAGTCCACCTTCCTGCGAACCGCCGCCTTGCTGGTGGTCCTCGCCCAGTTAGGCTCCTTCGTACCGGCGGAGCTGATGCGCTTCGGACTCACGGATCGCATCTTTACGCGCATCGGCGCCAGCGATTTCCTCGCCAAGGGTCAATCCACCTTCATGGTGGAAATGACGGAGACCGCCCGGATCCTCAACCAGGTGACCTCAAGTTCCCTGGTGATTCTGGACGAAATCGGCCGGGGCACCTCGACGCGCGATGGCCTGGCCCTGGCGGAAGCCATCGCCCTGCATCTCCGGGATCTGCGCGGCGGCGCGCCCCGGACCCTGTTCGCCACCCATTTCTTCGAGCTCACCCGACTCGCGGACGATCCCCGGATCCGGAATCTCCATGTGGAGATACAGGAATGGGAAGAACGCCTTCTGTTCATGCACCGCATCGCCGACGGCCCGGCGGATCGCAGCTATGGCGTCCAAGTGGCCCGCCTGGCGGGCATTCCGCGCTCCGTGATCACCAGCGCCCAGCGCATCCTCGCCGAAATCCAGGATCCCGCCATCATCAAACCCGTGCGCCGAAGATTGGAAGCCGTGCAGCCCGCTCTGCCCCTCTTTGAACCAGAGCCCGACCCCTTGCGGGAAGAATTGAACGCCCTGGATCTGAGCCGCATGACGCCGCTGGAAGTCATGAACTGGGTAGCGGCACGCCAGAAGAGGGAACCGCAGGAACGCTGATCGCCTTGAGTTCTACCCCTGCGTCATCCGCATCCAAACGGGACCTTGAGGCGCGTTTCCGCCTTCAATGCGCTCAATGGCCTGCTGGACTTGCATGCGCACTTCGAATTCTGGGTCATGCATCGCCTCGGTCAGGGTCGGTAAAGTCTCCGGACCCGCCAGCTCATATAAGAAACGGGCCGCCCGCCACCGGACCAGCTTGTTGGGATCCTTAAGGGTTGCGGCCATGGCGGGGATGGCCGCTGGATTGGCGATGTCGCTGAGGGCATCCCCGGCCGACCGGCGCACAGCGACCGCGGAATCCTTCAAGGCTGCGCACAAAGGCTCCAGGGTCGCAGGGGTTCCAAGGAGCCCTACCAGGACCGTTGCCAGGCGGCGAACGGGAATCTGAGAATCCTGCATTGCCCGAACTAGTTGCGGGAGGTATTCGGGGTCGTCTCCGATGGCTTCAAGGGCCGCATAGCGCCCTTTCCAGTCAGGACTTTCAAAGTCTTCCGGCTTGGGCCTGCGCCGAAGCTCAGCACCGTCCTGGCCAATCTCGAAGGCCTGCTGGACCAAGGCATCCAGCCGGGCTTGGTTGTAGGCCGCCTCAAGCTCCATCACCACGGTTTCCCCTACCTCCTTCAGGTTCCCGTAGCGCGGCCCCTGTGGCAGCCACTGGCGCTCCAGCAGCATGTTGGGGGACGCGGGGGAGGCGCGCTGGACGGCGACCCCGAAACGTTCGGGCAGGGCCACCCGCACCTCCTCTCGATTGTCCGAAACCTTGACCAACATGGGGATCCGGCGGAACTGCTGCAGGGCGATCCGGACCTCACCCCAGTGCTCCCCTTCCGGCTTCGCCCCCAGGTCTGCCAAGGGCGCTCCTTCGCCGCCAAGCAGGGTTCTGGCCTGGCTGAGAATCCCTTCCCAAGCGGCTGAAGGGGCCCGCTGGATGGCCATGAAATCCCCTGCGTGATAGACGCTCTGTACGCCGGGAATCTCCAGAAGCCGCTGGATTCCTTCGGCGTAGTTGGCCTTGCCTTCCGGGCGGTAGGTAACCGTCACGCCCTTGGGGAGGCTTTCGTCCAGGTTGAGCTTCATGCTGTTGGGATTGGGTGTTGGCTCGATGGAGACCAGCTTCATGGGGCACCTCCACAGCCTTTGATCCCGCTGCCGCGTAAATTGAGACGGCAGATCCTTGCCGACATCCAAGGAACTTGGAGCAATTCCAGGTGAACCGAAAGGCGGAGGATGACTGCGGTGTATTCCAAGCGATATAGACAAGCTTGGCAGTCCCAACTTTTACAGGAGGGTAAAGAAGATGAAAGCGTTACCATACCTCGTCTTTTCGTTTTTTTTGTTCTCCGCGGCCCAGGCGGGTCAGGCCCTGCCTCCGGGGGAAACCGGAGCGCTCGAGCAGTTGAACAAGTCGCCGCGTCACGCGGAATGGGTGACGGTGGATGCAGGAGGAGGGGACAAGGTCAA
>JANYIU010000247.1 GCA_025361955.1 Holophagaceae bacterium | reverse complement strand
CTTCATGCAGTTGCAAGATTCGCTAGACTGGTCCCTGGCTTGATGAACGGAGGCCATTCATGGAAAAGGCAAAAAAGAACGGCAAGAAGAAACCCACCAAACTGCATGTCGAGATCCCGCTGGCGAACTGGGCGAGAATTGAGGCCTATCTCAAGGCATACAACGAGGATGAGGGCCGGGTGACGCCAAAAATCAAACCTGCGCACGTGATCAATGAGGCACTTGTGCAATACCTCACGGGGAGGACTGCTTGATGGCCGCGAAGCAAAAATCGGGAAGCAAGAAGACAGCCCGAACCAAGCGCGTCGTCACCGAGGTCGCTCCTGCCGTGCGGGTCATGCTGGACACCTATCTGAACGCCCACAACGTGGACTCAGAGCGCGTTTCGTCCCCTTTGAAATACACCGATGTCATCAACCTGGCGCTCGATGCCTTCCTTTCGAACAAATCCAACCCCGGCGAAGAGGCGACTATGAAGAAGGAGAAGAAGCCAGAGAAAGCCAAGAAGGTGAAGCCAGGAAAGACTGGGAAACCCATCTAACAGAGCGGCAGCCGTTCATCCCACTCTCCTGCTGGATTCACTGGACCGGGGGTGAGCGGTTACCTTTTGGCTGGTTCTTGCTACCTCTCATGCAGGCGGCGAAGACCGTCACGAAGCTCAGGGGTTGTTCGTAGAGTTGGGCCCCATCGCTTCATCGGCCCTGGGCGGAATCTGAATCGGGTCATTCTTGCGCGGGAAATGACTGAAGGTCACAAATGGACCATCTCGACGGCAGGCATGGGGCTAGTGTTCACCTTTAACTGGAACACGTCGGGGCGGGCATAGTGGCCGGTGACATCCAGATCGAACCGGGCCCGGGGGATCTCCCTGAAATCCAGATCCGCTGTAAGAATCGTATCTTCGCCGAAACAGGGCCCTGCAAGCACCTTGCCGAAGGGGTCGATGATGGAACTTCCGCCACGAATGAGCACCGTATCGGGGTCATTGCCCTGGATCGGATCGTAGTCCTCCGGGCAATCCGAACGCCGCAGGAACTGGCAAGCGCTGAGCACAAAGCAGCGGCCTTCCATGGCGATATGGCGCAGGGTGGGCAGCCACGTTTCTCGGTCGTCCACGGTTGGGGCGCAGTAGAGCTGGATATTCTGCGCATAGAGGGCGGTTCGCAGGAGGGGCATGTAATTCTCCCAGCAGATGGCGGCTCCCACACGTCCAGCGATCGTCTCCAATACTGGAAGGGTCGAACCGTCGCCGAATCCCCAGATCAGGCGTTCTGCCGCCGTCGGCATGAGCTTCCGATGCTTGCCAATGATTTTGCCCTCGTTGCCGATAAACAGCACGCTGCAGTACAGGGTGCCTCCCTCGCGCTCGATGATGCCGATGGCGAGCACCATGTTCGCGGATTTCGCCAACTCGCAGAGCGCCTCGGTCTCGGGGCCTGGAATCGTGATCGCGGCCTCGAAGTACCTCCGGAACCAATCCCGACCCTCCGGCGAACGCGATCCGACCCGAACCCCGAAATCGATGCCCTTGGGATACCCGCCCAGGAAGGCCTCCGGAAAGAGCGCAAGCTTGGCGCCTCGACCTGCGGCCTCAGCGACAAGGTCTCTCAGCTTGGCCATGGTCCGCTGAGTGTCAAACAGGATCGAACCGGCTTGGATCACAGCAACGCGGGTTCCGTCAGGTGTCATTTTGAATCTCCAGTGGCTGGGGGCACTCGCAGGAACGGGGATACGCGCGCAAAGGGCCGCTGTGAACCACGGATTCCATTATCACCCTGGAGGTCCGGGCTGGGAACGCATCCGTTGCCATCTTCAATGCACGGGCGGCCCGGCTCCACCCTTCGTGATCCGGGTCTTGCGCATGAACAGCAAGAGGGGCAGCAGGCAGAAGCAGAGCATGGCCATGATCCAGAAGGTGTCCGCGAAGGCCATCATCGTGGATTGCCGCAGCAGAGTCCCATAGACCATCCCCTGGGCCTTGTGCGCCGCGTCCACCATGGAGTTGCCCTTGCTGATCAGGAGCTGCTGGGCCCCGCTCAGCAGCGTGGTGAAGGCGGGATTGCCCGCCTGCAGGTTGCCCACGAGGTTGGCCTGATGGACCTGGGCGCGCCGGGAGAGGATCGTGCTGACCAGCGCGATCCCCGTGCTGCCACCGATGTTGCGGACCAGATTCAGCAGGCCCGTGGCATAGCTGGTCTTGCTGGGGGGGATGTTCTTGAAGGCGGTGACGTTCATGGGAATGAACAGGAAGGCCAGCCCCAGACTTTGGACCATCCGGGAGACCATGATCGTGCGGAAATCCACCTGCAAGTTGAAGCCCGCCATCATGAACAATCCGGTACCGCAGATAAGGAAGCCCGCGCCGATGAGCCAGCGGGTATCGATGTGCTTCAGGAGCATGGCCACGATGGGCATCATGATAAGGACGGCGACCCCTCCCGGGCTCAGGATCCAGCCACTGAGCGAGGCTGTGTAGCCCAGCAAGGTCTGCAGAAAGATAGGCAGAAGCGCCATGCTGCCATAGAGGACGAAGCCCAGGATGAACATCATCAGCGTCGCGGCTGCGAAATTCCGATCCTTCAGCAGCTTCAGATCCACGATGGGTTCCTTCTTCCGCCACTCCACTACCGCCGTCGTGACCAGCATCACGACGGCGACGATGGCGAAGAAGACGATGAGGTTGGACGAGAACCAGTCTTTGCGCTGACCTTCATCCAGCACGATCTCCAGGCCCGCGAGCCCCAGGGTGAGGATGCCGATACCGATGTAGTCGAATTTCGCGCCCTCCTTGAGATTGATGCGCTTCAGGGTCGGAGGATCGTGCAGCAGGGCGCTGTTCAGGAAGATGGAAAGCATCCCAATCGGGATGTTGATGAGGAAGATCCAGTGCCAGCTGTAGTTGTCCGTGATCCATCCCCCGAGCACCGGGCCGATGATGGGCGCCAGGATGACGCCCATACCATAGAGCGCCATGGCCGCGCCGCGCTTCTCGAGGGGAAAGTTCTCCACGAGGATGGCCTGCGACGTCGGCTGAAGCCCGCCACCGCCCAGGCCCTGCAGGATCCGAAAGAAGATCAGCCAGCCCAAGGAGGGGGCCAAGCCGCAAAGCCCGGAAGCCACCGTGAAGATCACCACACAGGTGAGGTAAAAGCGCTTTCGTCCCATGAGGCTGGATAGATAGCCGCCCAGTGGCAGGATGATCGCGTTGGCCACCAGATAGGAGGTGAGCACCCAGGTGGTCTCTTCCACCGTGGCGGAGAGATTACCCGCGATATGCGGCAGGGCCACGTTCGCGACGCTGGTATCCAGCACTTCCATGAACGTGGCGATCATCACCGTCATGGCGATGATCCACGGACTAATGTGGAAGTGGTGCTCGTCGTGAGGAGAGGTCATGGGCAGGGGCTGTATCTACTTCGTGATGATCGTGGCTTCGACGTTCATGCCAGGGCGCAGGATCACCTTCTGAGCGTCTTGTTCATCGATTTGGATTTTTACGGGAATGCGCTGGACGACCTTCACGAAGTTGCCAACGGCGTTTTCCGGGGGAAGCAGGCTCATGCGCGATCCAGTGGATCCGGAGATGGAATCCACGCGGCCACGGAGCACGAGGCCGTTCATGTCCACTTTCACTTCCGCTTCCTGCCCGGGCACCACTTTGGTCAGTTGGGTTTCCTTGAAGTTCGCGGTGACCCAGACCTGATGCAGGGGGATCAAGGTCATCATGCCTTGACCGGGCTGGACGACCTGTCCCAGTTCAACGCTCCTGCGCGTGACCACGCCGTCGATGGACGCCGTGATTTTGGTATAGCTGAGCTGGAGTTCCAGGGCCACCAGGCTGGCTTGGGCCTGCTCCAACTGAGCGATGCTCTGGCCCAACTTGCCTGACTGGACGGTCACATTCGCTTTGCGGATTTCCGCTTCCTGCTGAAACGAGGACACGCGGCGCTGAGCCCCCTTCCACTCGTTCTCAGCTACATCCGCCTGGGTGCGGAAGGAATCGAACTGCAGGGCGGAGATCTCCTCCCGGTCCGCCAGGGGTTTCATGCGCTGCAGGTCGGCCCGAGCCTTGTCTTGACTGGCCTTGCGTGCGTCCAGGTTGGCCTGGGCCGCTTGCAGATCGGAACCCTTGCCCTGCTCGAACGATACCCTGGCTTTTTCCACATCGGCCTTGGAACTTTCGATCTGAGCCTGAGCCTGAGTAATGGCTGCGCGGGCCTGATCCACTTTGGCCTGAAGATCCCGAGGATCAAGGGAGATGAGGGTGTCGCCAACCTTCACGACCTGATTGTCCTCCACCCAGACCTTGTCCACGCTGCCGTAGATCTTGCAAGCCACGGGCACGAGATGGCCGTCTACCTGGGCGTCATCGGTACTCACCCGGTTCCGGAAGTAGAAGAAGAAGGCCACCACCAGGATGATCAAGATCGGTATGCCGAGCTTGAGCACCTTGGGCACCCAGTCCGGCAGGTGATCACTGAGGGCCGGGGTGGCGGGCGTTTCGGGGGTCGTGGGCGATTCAGCGGTCATGGTGGTTCCGTCAGCGAACGAAATAGGTTTCCATCTGGCCCATGGCCTTTGCGAGATCCGCTTGGGCCTGGCAGAGTCGATAGAGGGCGTTTATTTGGCTGTCGCTGGCCTTGGCCAGTTCGTCCTGGGCGTTGATGACTTCGATGTTGTTGCTGACGCCAGCCTCAAACCGGTGCCGAGCCTGGAGCAGGACCTCACTGGCCAAATCCGTCGTCTGGGTCGCCACCTCCACTTCGCTGCGAGCGGCGTCCAGTTCCGCCTGCGCGGTCTGCACCTCCAAGCTCACCATGGACTCCATCTCCCGGCGATCTTCCTGGATCTTCGCCAGTTCCGCTTTGGCCTTGGCGATGCGCGCGTTCACCAAGCCGCCGGTAAAGAGGGGGACCCTGATCCCGAGGGTCACCTGATAGATGGGGACCCAAGGTTCGGAGGGATAAAGGCCCGCGGAAGAGAATTTACCGCTAAGAGTGACCGAGGGGAGACGCGCACTCAGGGCAGCGCTCCGCATGCTCTCCGCAGCCTTCCTCTGAGCCTCCAGGGCGGCCAGTTCAGGCCGTCCTCCCAAGCCGTTCGCATAGGCTTGTTGGAATGTGAACTGAGGGAGGTCGGGGGCCGCAAGTTGATCCTTCAATTCGATGGCAATGTCCGGCTCAAGGTCCAGTATTTTCGCCAGGCCAAAGAGCGAGGTCTTGAGCTGCGTCTGGGCCTGGATCAAGCGCTGACGCTCATTCTGGAGTTGCACTTGCGCCCGGAGGGTATCCAGTTTGGTGCCAACGCCGTGGGTCTGCTGATCCTCTGCCAGCTTCTCCAGTGCCTGAGCCAGTTCAATCCGCGACTGGGCGGCCTTGACCGACTCCGAGCCGCGCAGGGCGCGGAGGTATTGCCCCACTGTCAGCGCAGTGATACCTTCCCGCACGGTCCGGCTTTGCGCCTGGATGGCGGTCTCGAGCTGACGGGCAGCCCGCCAGCGGTTCCAGATACTCATATCGAACAAGGTGGTGCGCCCCTCGAGACCGACCTCTCCCCAGCCGTAGGGGCCCACAACCAGGGGGCCGCCCCGGCTCGGTGCTCCCAGAAAGGTGTCCAGATTGACCTTGTTGCGCTGTATGAAGCCGAAGGCGTCTACCGTCGGCAACAGCGCCGCTTGGGCCGCGCGGGTGTCCTCCTGGCCCTGGGCCAAGGCTAGAACGGCGCGGTGGACTTGGGGGTTCTGATCCAAGGCTCGCTCCAGGGCCTGTTTCAGGGTCAACGGCAAGGTCCGCGGCTCGCTGCCACTCACGCACAGGGCCGAGGCAAGAACGGCGACCCCTAACAGCCACGCCTTCCTTGGGGTAGGCTGGTCCTCTGAAGAATAGTGGTGCATGAAAACCCTCATGAACATTCCTTACATCAGGTTCGATGCCCCGACCTTAAAATTTGGGACCTTGGGCGGAGCGAGGACCTGCGTCGAGGGCGGAGCCATCATTGCCAGAGGCTGAAGTCGGCCACGCGCAGGAAGGTCTTGCGCAGGCGGTGCAGCAGGGACAGGCGCGCGGCACGCAGGGCCGGCTCCTCGCATTTCACCATGACGGCAGTGAAGAAGGCTTCCAGAGGGCTTGATAGTTCAGCCAGATCAGCCAGCAGGGTCGCGTGGTCAGTGGCGGATTCCATGCGGGCCAAGCGCTCGGCCAGGACCTTTTCCTCGCTTTCCTGGAGCTTCGAGGCATCCAGGGCATCGGCGGCGACTTCGTCCTTGAGGATGTTGGCGATGCGCTTGGCACTTTGGCCTAGGCTGGCGAAGCGCACATCTTCGGCAAAAGCGGACAAGGCCTCGCAACGAGCCTTCAGATCGACCAGGTTGGTCCAACCCACAGGCAGGGCTGATCGTCGCACGGCAGCCGCATAACCGGCGACCTCCAGCTGATAAGACACCCGATCCCGGAAGAAGGATTCCAGGGCTTCCAGGGTATCGGATTCGGCTTTGATGGCGCGGGCGCCCAGGGCCTTGAGGGCCATGTGACAGAGCTCCAGGGGGCTGAGCGACCAGCCCTGTTCCCAAAGGATCCGCACGATGCCTGCCCCCGCCCGGCGGAGGGCTAGAGGATCCTTGGAGCCGGTAGGGATCTGGCCAATGGCGAAGCAGCCCACGAGGGTGTCCA
>JANYIU010000219.1 GCA_025361955.1 Holophagaceae bacterium | reverse complement strand
GCCGTGTTCAACACTCCGGATCCCCTCCAGGCCATCCGGGCTCTCCAGGCCGAAATGCGCAAGGGGCGCTGATTTCCCCATCCCTGGACTGGCCCCCAGGCCAAAGAGTCAACCAGACCCTTTTTCAGCGCGATCGTGGCTTCGTTCGGAGTCCCGCAATCCTGCCCTAGGCCGGAATGGCGGGTGCCTTTGGAACGGCCTCGCTGCCATTGACGAACGCGTGCGGGAGATGGGCGAGGTAGCTCCCGAAGGGGCTTGCCGGCCCGCATAAACGCCAATTCAAACATTCGCTGCCCAGACAATCGGAGCGATGGCAGCGGATGCGGAGACTCGCAGGAACGGAGAGCAGGTGCGATTTCTCGGACAACCCGTAACGCTTTCTCGCATTCTCCATGGTGTCTCCCGGGGGGTGTTTCCGACCTGGAAAATCCTGCCGACTTTTCTGAAGGAAGGATTGGGCATCGTGCAGGATATTGCGCAATTTCTCGCAACATTTGCCTTCATAACTGCAAATATTGCGCTTCCAACCTCTGTCTGTCAATCCAAATTCATACCCCGTTTATTTCCAATCACTGTTTGTGATGAGGTAGGCTTGCAACCATTCGCAATTCAATGCAAATTTTGATCATGCGATTGGACGATGCCATTCTCCTGCACCTCTCCCAGCAGGAAATTACCGATCAGGCTTCCCTGGTCGCGTTTCTGCGTGCCGACGGTTTCGATCTCACGGTCTCCACCCTTTCGCGGCGGCTCACCCGCCTCCAGGTCCGCAAGGACCGGGGCGTCTACCGCCAAATGGCTCCGGAACGAATGCCCGTGCCGCCCACCTCCATCCGCAAAGTCCCGCCTTGCCTGCTGATTCTCAAGACCAGTCCGGGTGCTGCCCAGGCTCTGGCTGTGGCCCTGGATAACATGGCACCGCCCTCCCTGGCCGGATCCATCGCGGGCTACGACTCCATCTTCATCGCTGCCATTGACCCCTCACGCCTGGATTCCCTGGAAGAGGAAGTCCGGCGCTGCCTGGCGAACGGGTTCTGAACCGAATCAGCCTAAGCCATCGACGAGAGCAAGCTTTTCCCCACGGTCCAGTCGCTTGATCTCACACTCCCGCCGCAAGGCGGTGGACTTGTCCTGGCAGCGCTCGACGTGAACCAATGCCAGGGGCCCACGCCCCTTGGTGTACTTGGCCCCCTGACCGCAGCGATGGGCCTCCAGCCTGGCCTCCACGTTCATGGCGATCCCACAGTAGAGGGTGCCGTCGCCGCACCGCAGAAGGTAGACGGACCAGGGCCCGCTCATGGTTTTACCGGAATTCCCAGCAGCGTCTGGAAACGCGCCAAGCCCTCCGCTTTGCCCCGTCCCCGGGCAAGGTGCAGCACGGCGATGATCCGACCGTTGCTGCCCACCACCCAGGCGGAGGTGGCACTCGCATCGGCGAGCACGGGGCCGGTGCCGGTCTTCATCCACCAGGCGTCATCCTTGAACTGTTCGGCGAAGGCACTGAGCAGCAACCGTCGGCAGCGTCTCAGCAGCAATTCCTGGCTGGGATCCAGGAGCCACTGCAGCATGGCTTCAGGGCTCGTGCGCAGCAGTTCTCCAGCGCCGATCCAGGCGGGGGTCAGTTCGGGAAGGGTGTCTCCGGGTGGCAGCCGATCGCCCAGGAAGGGGCTGAAGGCTTCTTCAAACCGGGCTCTGCCTGCGCCCTCGCCATATTCTCGCTTCCAGCGTTCGGCGGACATCCGGGCCCAGGTCAGGTAGGCCAGGTTGCAGCTCTCCCGGGTGGCCTTGGCCAGATCGACCTTGCCGTGGCCCTTGGGGAGCCAGCAGTGATAAGGCCCCATCTGGCCAGTGCATTTGTAGACCAGATCCTGGGTGGCCCAGTCGTCCCCTTCCAGGCGCAGCCAGACCAGCTTGGCGATGCTGCCCATGGGAACCTCTTTCTTGGCCTCTCCAAAGAGCTGGACAACACTGTCTGGACCCGCCAAGGCCAGTCCTTCACCCGGCAGAAGCTGCGGCGCTGATGCAGTGCCAGAAGATTGGGCAGTGCCCAGCACCGTCAGAAGCAGCCCCAGGAACAGCCGTTTACATTGCCACATCAAGACTCCTTCGCTGGACGGACCGGTTGCATTCCACATGCTCAGTTTTCGACATCGAGGGTACCTAGGGTGGCCGGTCCCGCACCTGGAAGCAGCAAGCGTTCGAAGCGCCAGCGACGCTCCGAGTCCGTACCTCCATCCAGAATGGCTTCCACCGCCAGGTGGAAGGGTTTGCCCCCGCGGTAGCCACCCGTCCACCGGACGGTATAGGTGCCCTGGGCAGGCGTGGGGTGCAGGTATTCGTTGGACCAGCCGAGGCTGCCACCGGAGGTGGTGCGTTTGCCGCGGCTGGCCAAATCACCGTTGGGCTCGAGGATCTCCAGGCTGCCGCCGCCCCCCTCGTCATCGGTGGCGCGAACCTGGTGGATCATGAGCCGGGTGCGGGAGGCCGAGGTCCACCAGGACCGGACAATGCGCTTACCGGAATCGGGTTCCCAAATCTCCAGCCGATTCTCGCCGTTCTGGGAGACCGCAGAGTAGTGGCTGGAGGAGCCCACCCGCACCGAGAGCTGGGTGGTGGTCCCGTTGAACCAGACGAGCAGGCCCCGATCCCTCCAGGCGGTGCGCTTGGCTGCTTCCTCTTCTCGCAACCGCTCCTGACGAAGTTCCTCGGCGGGCCTTTCCGGAGGCTCGACGTAATTGCCCTCTCCTTGGTAGCCGTCATCGTTGTAACTCACTTCTTCATCCTTGGGGGGATCCGGATCCTTGGGGTCCACGAGCTTGATGCGGAGTTCCTGTTTCCCTTCCGTCAACCACCCCCCGAGCTCGGGGGTCAGTTCCAGTTTCCATTTGGCCAGATCCGGCGTGTAGATCGGCGGAAGCGGCTTTGGAACAGGCTTGGTCTGGGTCCAGCCCAGCATTCCCGCGCCCATCACGACCGGCAGCAGCACCTTCATTTTTGGCCTCCTTCCTGGACGGCCAGAGCCAGTCCGTCGCAGGTGGTCCACTGGTTCTCGTTGGACATGAGGCTGAGCTTCGCCGGCCGGAGCCGGTAGTGGCCCGCCATGCCCGCCCGCAACAGGATTCGGACCCGCGGAGCCGCCCAGGGGGAGAGATGCTGGAAGAAGAACACCACTTTGTCTGGATGCACTTCGATGCGCGGTTTCTGCACCCATTCATCCGTGCTGTCGGCCTCGGCGAAGGGCTGCCCCTCGAGCACGAAGCCCTCCAGTTTCACCGTGGGATTGAGCCCCGCAGGGATGGGGACCTCGAGGACCGCGTAATCCGCGGATTGGTCCGTTTCCGCCTGCAACTCCATCCAGGCCTCATCGCCCACCTGCAGGGTGCCGGTCCACTGCTCGCGGATCCAGCCTTTCCGGGCATCCCCGGTCTGCTGGGGCGTCTTTAGTTTCCAGATGCTCCGGCGCACGTTCAGGTGCAAAGCGGAAGAACTCTCGGCCTGCACGACCCCCGCCGCACTGCCCGGCACCTGATACGCATAGGTCCAGACCAGCACACCCTGACCCGAGGCCGTGACCTTCAGGGCTTTGGGTTCATTCATCGGGAAGTAGCCAGGCCGGGGCTCGTGGCTACCCCAGCGGCGGAGGGTCTGGTCCGCCTGCTTGGAGAAGTCCCAGGAAGGACCCCCCTCAATGGACGCCTGCAGGTGGGTGGCATTCCAGTTGAGCTTCCGCACCTTGGCCAGGTAGGGCAACAATTCCACCACCTGCGAAGTGGACCAGGTGGAATACCAGCCGTAGCCCTGGAACTGGGAGGCGAGGTAGGCCTCCGCTTGGGCGATCAGCGGGGACTGGGGCTTCGCCAGGGTCAGGGCCTTGAGGGCCATCGCGGTCGGCACCACGGTTCCGGAACAATAGCTGTTCCAGTCGTCCTTCCGACCCTCCCAGCGGGCAAGGCCGCCCTTGATTACCACCGCTTGTTCGAGCCGTGCCACCAGGGCTTGGGTCTTCGGGTGCAGGGTCTGAGC
>JANYIU010000212.1 GCA_025361955.1 Holophagaceae bacterium | reverse complement strand
TCCAAAGAACCTCATCACCATTGCCTACCTCATCGCAGGCAAACTCCACTTCAATACCGCCCCTAAGTTGGCTGGGTTACCCACATGAAACAGCGAAGAGCCTTAATCGCGCACTTTGCGGTGTTTTTGAGGATAAATTTGGTAAAAAAGGCAGATTTATCGTCATTCTTGAGAAAACCAAATCCGCACCATGGAAAGTTGCTTTCCTCTTCGAGGAATCAACAGATGTCAATTTCAGCGTTTTAAGACAGCTACCCAAAGGCTTGTTTTGGGGAACCTGTATGAAGTGTGGTGATTTTCTGAAACTACGATTTCAGAAAGGGAAGTATTTTTTAGATGACTACGATCCACACGACCCTACCTTTAAGTAGCGCCCCATGAGGCGCTGCACGCATGGCCACTTTCCCGAGGAATCCTGCATGATCTGGTCGACAAAGACATACGGTGCTCATCGGAGCGCTGCTGGCCGGAGAAACCAACGCCTTCAATCATTCAGCAGTTCTCATTCAGCAGTTCTGGCTTTTATTTGAAGCGCATGGTGACGAAGTGAAACCATTTCCCCCCCAGATAAGGCCATGCTTTTCGAAGCTGCAGACTATCTCCAGGGGAGCCGGTTTCGGGAGGCAGGTTCTCCAGCTCTTCGGACACAGCCTGGAGATACTGGTCCGCACCGTTGATGCCCGTCACCCGCAGGGCACGATTGGCGGTCACGATTGGCGGTGTGGGGAAGCCAGCGGATGACCAAGTCTAATATAGTTACATGTTATTCTGGCGGACTACACTAGCTATCACCGCCGAAGATCTCCACGTCCCGGAAGGCGCAGACGGGGCTTGCGTGGCCTACGGTGATCACTTGGTTGGGTTCGCCCTTGCCGCAATTGGGAGTGCCGAAGAGGCCGAAGCTTGAAACATCGCCGACCTTGAACAGGTTGCGCCAGAAGGTGGCGGAAACGCCGCGGTAGTTGGGATTCCGAACCGTCTTGGTGAGCTTGCCATGCTCGATGAGGCGGGCGTATTCGCAACCGAACTGGAACTTGTTGCGGTGGTCGTCGATGGACCAGGAACGGTTCGCCTCCATGAACACGCCCTGCTCGATGACGGCGATGATGTCCGCGACACGGTCCTGCCCTGGTTCAAGGTTGAGGTTGGCCATGCGGTCAATGGGGGCGCGGAACCAGTCCTGGGCCCGCTGGTTGGCCACCCCGGGCTGGCCGGAGCGCTGCTGACTTTCCAGGGAGCCCAGCGCGCGCACCAGAATGCCGTCCTTCACGAGGAATTCCTTTTGCGCCGGATTGCCGATATCGTCGGCGCCATAGGACGCGGCCTCGCTGGGAAGGGTCGGATCAAAGGTGATGTTCATGAGCTCGGAACCATAGCGCAGCGTACCGATATCCTCGAGCTTCACGAAGGAGGAACCCGCATAGTTGCGCTCATCGCCGAGGATGCGGTCCAGCTCTAAGGGGTGGCCCACGGATTCGTGGATCTGAAGCATCATCTGATCGGGTGCCAGCACCAGATCCGCTTGCAGGGTCGGGCATTCGGGAGCGGAGAGCAGTTCCAGGGCCTGCTCGGCGATCCGGCGGGCCTCGGCCTCGCCGCCCGCGAGATCCAGGAATTCCCAGCCCCCTTGGTAGTTCCGGCCCCGTGGGCCATTGGCGGAGCGGAGCTGCGTGACGCCGCCTGCGCGGGCGATGGCCTGGACTCCGTAGCCGAGCAGGTGGAGGTGCTGTTCGATGGCAGCCCCGGAGGTGGAGACCAGCTCAGTCTCGATATCCCGCGCCTCGATTTCAGCCGCAGCTTGGGCGATCTTGGCTGAGATGCGCATGGCTTCCGTCAGCTGAACTGCCTGGTGCGAGAGCAGATCGGCGCCGAAGGCAGCCCGCAGGCGGCGCGGGGATTCGTAGCGCAGCACTGTGGGCGGCCTGACTTCGAGGTCGAAGTGGAAGCTGGCGCGAGGGGCTGCGGCCATGGCCAACCGGAGGGCCCGTTCGGCAGCCGAACGCAGTGCCGCAGGAGCGGGTGAAGCCAGGGCGGCATAGCCGAACTGGCCTTGATACAGGACCTCCAGCATGTAGCCCTCAGTCACGCAGTCGAAGGCCGAGTCGAACTTCCCATCCTTGGCCCGGTAGCTCCGTCCCGCAGTGCGGACCCGGCGCAGACTGCCCCACTCAGTGCCCTGGGGTAACGCATTTTCCAGCAGGCGTCTTAGATCTGGAGACATCGCTCCTCCCTTTTCCACGAACTTCATGCTACCCGGGGAGGTGTGCCAGACCCGTCACTCCCCGCAACCCCCGATGAACGCCTTCGACTGTGCCATGGCTTGGGCTTCAAAAAGGGCGCCGCCTTCCACCAATGTAAGTCCCAGCTCCCGGGCCCAGCGGGCGAAGGCGGTGTCCTCCTTGTAGATCCATTCCATCGCCCAGCCCAGCGAAGGCTGCGCAGCCGCCAGGAGCTCCGGGAAGGGCATGGGATCCTCAGGTTGCATGCCCAGACTGGTGGCCTGGATCACGCCTACGGGAGCAAGTTGCGCGACCTCGGCAGGTGAGCTAGGTTCGGTGCGGGAGGCCATGAGCCAGGGGCGTTGCTGTTCCACAAGCACCTGGAGCGTCGTCTGGGCGACGCCGCCCCGGCCCAGCAGGAGCACCGGGCCGGGAGCGAGCCCGGGCAGGGTCTCGCGGAGGGCGCTGGCATCGGTGTTGGCGCTTTGCCAGGGCTGGCCAGGGGCGCGGCGCCACAGGGTGTTGAGCGGTCCCTGCAGCCCAAGCAGGGGCGGCAGCGTTGCTTTCAGGGGCGCTGTGAGACTGGCGCCCAGGATGGGCAGGCGATCCAGCGCCGCCAGGGCTTCCGCCGCCGTGCCACAGTCCAAGGGCAGGTAGACAAGATCCTTGAGCGAGGCCTGGAAGCGTGGGTTGTGGAAGGCGGGCCCCTTGGAGTGCAGGACCGGTGACCCCAGAACGCCGCAGAGACCGCAATGGCGGTTCAGCTTATGGAGTCGCCAAGCCTTCATGGTGGCGACCGGCACTTGACCTGGGGCAGCGGGGGGGCCGTCATCGGGGGCGGCATAGGTGAAGGTGCCGCCCCATACCCCTTGCAAGCAGCGGCTGGGGATGCCCTTGGGGCCCATGAGGAAGGCGGATAGCTGGAGGCCTCGATCCCGGGCCCAGGCCAGGCTGGGTTTGATTCGCGCATTGTCGGAGAGCGCCTCGGCGTGGCCCACCCACTTGTAGGCATCCCCATCGGGCAGGGCCTGCAGTCGTGCTTCCAGATCAAAGACACCCGGTGGGACGTGCACCGAACGGAGCAGTCGGATATGGGAGCGGTGTGCTTGCAGGGCTTCCGGGATAGCCAGCTCCCACTCCAGATCGATCCAGGCGGGCCGGCAGTCAGCGGCCAGCAGCAAATGGGCGAGCCGTTCCCCCTCGCTCCCCGCCCAGCGGCCGCCCTCGCTGGCGCGGCGGTTCGTCACCACGCATTGGCGCTTCAGTCCGCGGATCATCTCCTCGGGATCCAGGTCAGGAAACAGATCCAGGCGCAGCTCAGGAATGGTTTCGGAAGGAAGGTTCCGAGCTGATTCCAGGGCTTCGTCCCAGGTGGCCTGGGTGAGGGGGACGACGTAGAAGGGCAGCAAGGTCATGCCCGCTCCCGCTTCGCCGCCTGCCAGGCGGCTTCCAAGCCTTCCAGGTCCTGCTGTTCCCAACCGCCATTGGCGAGGGCGAAGTTCTCGACCTGCTCGAAGCGGGCCTTGAAGCGCTGCATCTGGCGGCGCAGGGCGCGGTCGGGGTCCACGCCCTTCTTGCGAGCCCACTGCATCAGGCTGAAGAGCACGTCGCCGAATTCGTCCTCCACCCGCTGCGGCGCGCTCTCCGCCTGAAGTTCCGCGATCTCCTCCCGGACCTTGTCCAGGACGCCCTCCAGATCGGGCCACTCGAAGCCCACCTTGGCGCAGCGTTTGCCGATTTCCAAGGCCTCGTCCAGGGGCGAGAGGCTCTTGGCGATGCCGTCCAGCAGGCGCGGGTCCGTGTCGTGGCCCAGCTCAGCCTTCTCGGTCTTCTTGATGGCGGCCCAGTTGACCAGGACTTCCTCGGCATCCTCCACAGCGATGTCCCCGAAGACATGGGGATGGCGGCGCACCAGTTTCGCCACGATGTCGCGCTCCACGTCATGGATATCCCAGGCCCCGCGCTCCTGGGCCAATTGCGCATGGAAGAGCACCTGGAGCCAGAGATCGCCCAGCTCCTCCCGGAAGTGACGCTCCTTTTCCGGGTCGCCGGGGATCAGCGCCGCCAGAGCGTCCAGGACCTCAGCGGCCTCCTCCCGGAGATACCGCTCCAGGGTGTGGTGGTCCTGTTTCAGATCCCAGGGACAGCCCTCCCCCGGCTTGCGGAGGGTGGACATCACGGCGCGGAGGGTCTTCGGAGTCATGCCTCCAGTGTAGTGACCCGCTCAGATCAAATTGCAATCAACGAGACAGAACCACAACGCCACGAAGACACCAAGAAAAGAGATAGTGACACAAAGTTGAACGGAAAGACGCGCAGCGTGCGCTGCTTCGAACGATCGATGCCTTGACCCAGAGCCGTCTTAGCGTCTTTCATTGAACCTTGGCGCCTGCGGTTTCACTGATTCATTTTCTTCATGTCTTCGTGCTTTGTGGTGAGTTTTTTGATTTGGAAAACGAAAGGGTATCAGACCGCTTTGGTTTCCTTAACCAAGGCGGCGGTCTTGCAGGGCGCCGGGGTGTTCTTGGCCATCGGTGCCCGCGGCACAACCATGATTCTGGGCAAGCTGGGGAGCAGAACCTTGGCTGGGGCGGTCCTGGGACGCGGTGGCGCGATGGTGGGGACTGCCAGCTTGATGGGCATGGGCTTGGGAGCCGACAGCTTACCCTGGAGGGCAGGCTTGGGTTGGATCTTCTGGGGGGGTGGGGCTGGGGTGGCGGGTTCCACGGGGGCACCTGCGGTCGTGAAATGGCGGGTCTTGATATGCATCAGCGTCTGCCGTGTGATCCCCTTCAAGGTTTCGAAAACGCCCATACCCTCGTTGGCGACGCTGCAGAAACTGGGCAGGCGGCGGGGGTTGAGTTCTCGCTCGAGTTCCGCCACGGGCACGACACCGCTGAGATCCCGCTTATTCCACTGGAACACCAGGGGCATGTCCTGGATTTCAATCCCCAATTCCTGAAGATTGATTGCAAGATTCCGCAGGCTGTCCTTGTTCGCCTCCAGCATCTGCACCTGGCTGTCCGCCACGAAGACGATGCCATCGGCCCCCTTGAGCACCAGTTTCCGGGTGGCGTTGTAGAACACTTGGCCAGGTACGGTGTAGAGCTGCAGTTTGGTCTTGAAGCCCCAGACTGTCCCCATGTCCATGGGCAGTAGATCGAAGAACAGGGTGCGGTCCGTATCCGTGTTGAGGGAAACCATCTCGCCATGGGCCTTCAATGAAGTTTTCTGATAGATCGTGCTCAGGTTGGTGGTTTTTCCGCAGAGGCCAGGCCCGTAATAGACAATCTTGGCTGCCATCTGATGGGCGGCGTGGTTGAAGAGCACCATGGCATGTCCCCGAGGTATGATGGGATTATAACGGATTTTTTTATCCCTCACGGGGTATCGGTGTCACCCGGATCTGGTTCCATTTCCAAAAGCATCCACTGAACCTCCGCGCAGCCCTCCACCGCGTTCTCTGCGCTGCAGTCGCGGGCCTCGGCGGCGCGTAAAAGGGCCTGCTGGATGGTCAGGTCCTCATTGTCCACGGGATGGAGGGGCTGCCAGAGGGTGGCGCCCATGGGGATGGCCCCGAGCAGCGCTCGAATGCGCTCCAGCAGGGTCTGCGCCCCCTCGATACCGGTATGGGGCAGCAGGAGCAGGACCTCCTCGCCGCCGAGGTCCACCAATAGATCCTGGCCCCGCAAAGAAGCAGCGATCTCACGCAGGTTCTGCTTGGTCTCCGGATCCAGGGAGACCTGCCAGCGGGTCACGCTCATCGGTTCGCCTCGGCGCAGGGCCAGATAGAGATGGGCCTTGAGCCAGATCTCCAGGTAGCGGCGATTGGGCAGCCGAGTGGCGGGGCTCTCCAGGGAATGGTCCTCCACCACCGCCGCGGTCAGATTCAGTACGTTCCTGGTCGCCTGGAGATCGTCCCGCAGGGTCTCGCTTTCCAGGGTCCGGGCGAACAGGAGCGCCAATACCTTGGCAAAGGCCAGTTCCTCTGCATTGAAGGACTTAGGCTGGATACTTTGGAGGGACAGGATGCCGATGCACTTTCCGGAATGCCGCAAGGGCAGTCCGAGGTAGGTGCGAATCCCCAACCGCCGCGCACTTGGATGGGCCGCCAGCTCGACGTCGGCTTGCAGGTCCGGAATGGAGAGGGCCTGGGTGGGATTGTCCATGACTCGAGGACTGAAGAACTCATCGGCCTCATGGATGGCGTCCTCCGCGCCGACGCCCTCCCCAAGGGCCCACCAGCAGGTCTCCAAGCCTTGGTTGGCGACTCGGGTCATGGCCGCCCGGTCCACGCCTAATTGCTGCACCAGGAGGCTCAGACTGTGATTGAAGAACTGGGTTGCATGGGGGAATTCCTGCTCGGCAAGTTCCGCCAGGGTCAGCCATCGTTCCGGTAGCTGCTCAGGGTTGCCAGACTGCCCACTCGGTTGCACCATGTCCCCGCCCGCTGGTTGATGACATGGATAGTGCAGCCAGCTTCCTGCGGGTGCAAGTCCTGGTTGTAAAGGTCACCACTGCCGCGTGGTGGCCGCAGGAAGGCCCCCTCCGGCAGGGGGCGCGAAGGACAACCCGGCGGCCATCTCCTCAGCGCGACTGGGTGGCGGTCATCTTGAAAATGCCCTGGGCGTTCGCTGCATCGAAGCGCAGATCCAGATGGCCTTCAGCCTCGGGTTTCCGAGTGATGAACTCGTAGAAAGAACCCGGTACCGTGCGCAATACCATTTGACCCGTTGGAGCCACGAAGGCTCGTTCCACCATCGCCGCCTTGAAGGCAGTCTGGAGCACTCGGCCCGAGGTGGAGACTTCCACCGCGTCCTTCATGGGGCGGCCCAGCGCCATTTGGGCCTCAGACAGGGCTGCCACGTCGTCCACTCGGTCCGTAGCGTGATTGAAAGCGTTCCCTTCCGTGGCGATCCAGGCCATCTCGGCACTTTCAGCCAGGAGGGCCTGGTAATCAGCCAGGGCCAGCGGGGCATGCTGCCGGTCGAAGCAGGCCACCAGATTGGGCAGGAGCTTCCGGGCCTGATCGAAGGGCAGCTGCTGGTGCTCCCGCAGCTCGTCAAGGAGGGGCTGGGTCCAGGCGGGCAGGGGATCTTTCGCGGAGGCGAGCACCCGGGCCACCGTCTCCTGGAAGGTCTGGGTGAAGCGTTCGGGATGGAGTTCACTCACGAAGAATTGGGGAATGCCCTCGGGAAGATCCAGATGGGCATAGGCGTGGCCGGTCATGGCCAGGACCTCCAGGGGATAGACTCCGTTCACCTTGTAACCCAAGGGTTCGAGGATCCTGGCGAAGGCCAGATGCCCTGGTGGCAACTGACCACTGAGGGTCTTCACGGTCCGCAGGGCGCCGTGATCGAAGACGATCTTTCTGCCATCCCGCTCCTGCTGCTGAACATAGAGGCTCGCGGAGGGTACCCGGCGAATCAGATCCTCGAACAGGAGCATATCCATGGCCATGGCCAGGACCGCCCGGGAGACCGGACCGGCTGCAGGTGTCTGCAGGGTCTGGGGGACTTCCAAGAGCCCGAACAGCGACTCCGTGCGCCGGGTGCCGACGGTGTCTTCCAGAAGTTGAACCAAGGCAGTTCCCTTCCACTCATTCATGGGTCGCTCCATTCAGCAAGAAATCCTGGGCGAAGATACCCCCGCCGGTCATTTGTTCAAAGCTTTGGATGTCGCTATCCGGCCGGTGTCTCAAGGGGAGGGGCCCGGCTAACATGAAGGCATGACGACCGTCCTCGATCTCACCCACACCCTCGCCGAAGGGATGCCTGTGTATCCCGGTACGGAGCCCCCGACCTTCCAGCAGGCCACTACCGTGGCGCAGGACGGCTTCGCGGAGAAGCGGGTCACCCTGTATTCCCACACGGGGACGCACATCGATGCCCCCGCCCACATGCTGGCGGATTCGCCCACATTGGACCAGCTGGGGGTAGGGCAGTTTGTGGGGCCAGCCTGCGTGATTGCTGCGGTGGGTCAGGCCGTGATCGAAAAGGCGGTGCTCGAGGCCCAGGCAGCCCTCATCGAGGGTTGTGATTTCGTTCTTTTCCACACCGGCTGGTCCCGCTACTGGGGCCAGGAACGTTACTTCACGGAATTCCCTGTGCTGTCCCTGGAAGCCGCGCAGTGGCTGGCTGACCAGGGCCTCAAGGGGGTCGGCTTCGATGCCATCTCCGTGGATCCCGTGGGTACCACGGACTTCAGGAACCACTTCGTATTCTTCCGCGCGGGCATGATCTGCATTGAGAACCTGACTGGACTGGCTGCGCTCACCGAAAGGCGTTTCCTGTTCTCCTGCCTGCCCTTGAAGCTGGCAGAAGCGGATGGCTCGCCGGTGCGGGCCGTGGCGATCCTGGAGTAATACCGCGTTGGGTTAAAAATGGGAACAGGATGGCCAGGATCCTCGTTCTTGCTGCTTCTCAGCCGTGTGATTGCCTTTTCTTCCATGGCCATTTGCTTCATGGTCATGCCGAGCCGATGCTGCGCCCACATAGCGCTCAGAGCTGCATCACCACGCCAGGAAGCTGCTGGATCGCTTCCCGAAGTGGACGTTCCGCGTGCTCGTCGGGAAGGGTGACCCAGAAGGTATAGCTGATCCACGGCCCGTTCGGGCGTTCCGCGAATTGCAACTCTTCCCGCCAAGTCAGGGGCGCAGGTAGAGCTCGCAAATGCTGGAAGATGAGGGTGGCAACTCCCTCAGGCTTCAGCTCGGCCATGCGGCCGATGATTTTCAACGGCACGCACTTAGGGTAGATCTCGGCAGGACGCGGGCAGTCGCTCACGCAGTCAGTATAACTCAGCTCTTTCGACTCCCTGACAAGAGCGCGTTCGGGGTCAGCGCAAAGCTCGCCCTCCCTGCCAAATAGCCCCAAGCTGGAGGGCCTTCCACTCCTCCAGCGTGACACCGCTCACGGGTGACCAGATTGCTCTCCAATCCAGGGCGTGGTGTCGCGGGTGTGCAGGAATTGTTCGAGCATCTCAAACTATTTAGCTCCGCTTAATGGACCGCGGCAGCCAGGGCGGCGCCGACCCGCTCCATCGCCCCCTGAAGCACCTGGGGGGTGGTGCCGAAATTGAGCCGCACGAAACCCTGGCCGCCGGGACCGAAATCCTCCCCCTTGGTGAACGCGACCCGCGCCTGTTCGAGGAAGAAATCGTAGGGAGTCTGCTCTCGCAACTGAAGGCGATGACAATCGAGCCAGGCCAGGTAGGTAGCCTGGGGGAGGGTGGTTCTCAACAATGGGAAGCTGGCCCGGAGGGTCGCGACGAGCCAGTCCCGGTTGGCCGTCAGCCTTGCTCTCATGGCGTTCAGCCATTCGTCGCACTCGCCCGAATAGGCTGCCTGGGCGGCGATGAGGGACAGGCTGCTGACGTGGTGGATCATCCGGTCCGACGCTGCCTTGAACTTGCTGCGCAGCTGGGGATCGGGAATGATGGCGAAGCCGCAGAAGAGACCTGGAATGTTGTAGGTCTTGCTGGGGGCAACGAGGGTGATGGTGTTGCGCTCGATGTCCTTGGATAGCGAGGCGATCGGGGTGTGTTTGGAGCCGCCGAGCAGGAGCTCGCTGTGGATCTCGTCGGCGACGATGCAGACATCGTTCTCCAGGCAAAGCTCTGCCATGCCCAGAAGCTCGGCCCGGGAGTGGACCTGTCCGGTGGGGTTGTGGGGATTGCAGAGGAGGAACAACCCGGTGCGCGCCTGACCGCTGTGCAAAGCGGCCCGGAACACGTCCCAGTCGATCCGATAGGAAAGGAGGCCGTCCCGTTCCTCGAGACATAACTGCGCGAACTGGTCCACGAGGCCAACGTTCCCCGCGACCTTGAGGAAGGGCGGATAGGCAGGGGGTTGGGTGAGAATCCCCTGGCCAGCTTTGCACGTTGCCCAGGCGGCCGCGTTGAACGCGGCGATGATGCCGGGGGTGGCCACCACCGCCTCCGGAGCCACGGACCAGCCGTAGAGGGAGTCCATGCGGGCTGCGATGGTCTCGAGCAGAGCCTTCTGAGGGAATTCGTAGCCCAGGACGCCGTGCTCCAGTTTGGCGCGCAGGGCCGCCAGGATGGGCTCGGGCGCTTGAAAATCTGTATCCGCCACCCAGACCGGGATCACCCCGTCCGGATACTGGGTCCATTTCAGGCTGTTCGTGTGGGTTCGATCGGGGGCGTTGGTAGAATTTGCGGACATGGTGACGCACTTCCTCCATCATTATTTTCTTGCGGGGATCCGGCTCACGAATCGCGGGCTGATTAAGCGGGCTGCTTTTTCAGCTCCTCGAAGGTCATGAGCCTTCCTGCGAAGGCGCTGGCGGCAACGGTTTCGGGGCTGGCAAGCCACACCTTGCCGGGGCCGGAACGGCCGGGGAAATTGCGGTTGATGGCGCTCACGGTGACCTGGTTAGGCTTGTGGGAGACGCCCGGGCCCGCATTGATGCAAGCGCCGCAGCCAGCGCCCAGGAGTCGGGCGCCGGCCGCTTCGAAGGCGCTGATCCAGCCCTGTTCGAGGGCATGACGGCGCACGTCCTCGCTGCCGAACTGGATGAAGAACTGGACATGCAGGGGCACTTGGCGGCCTTGCTCCAGGGCCCACTTGACTACCTCGTGGACCCGTTGGATATCCTCGCGCTTGCCTCCGGTGCAGCTGCCGGCGTAGGCGAGGTCTACGAGCACGGGCTCAGTCAAGGCCGAAAGGGCCATGCCATTGCCGGGATCGCCGGGCCGGGCCACCATCGGGCCGAGGGCCGAACAGTCCACGTCGAGGGTGTGGGCGTAATCGGCCTCCGGGTCGCTGACCATCCAGGCTTCCAGTTTCACGTCAAGCTGGCGGCGCTCTTGGATG
>JANYIU010000209.1 GCA_025361955.1 Holophagaceae bacterium | reverse complement strand
TGCGCTTGAGGCTTCGCGCCACACCGCTTGGCACATAACGCAACTCCCGAACCGCTGCCTCCACTCGCAGCCGGGCATTGTCCTTCACGAAGCGTGTGCCGTTCACCACGTGCGATACGGTGGTCACGGACACGCCTGCTTGAAATGCTACGTCCTTGATGTTCGCCATGAGTGCGATTCCAATGTTTCCAGCAATTGATGCGGACTATCATCTTCCGATTTTCTTTGGTGCGCCTGGGAATTCCAGTCAGGTGCTCAAGGCCTTCGACAGCCGGTAGCGGTAGGTGTCGAGGATGACCGCCAGGATGATGATGAAACCAGTGATGATCTGCCGGGCGAAGTCCCCCAGACCGATCAGCAGCAG
Organism: Holophagaceae bacterium; assembly: GCA_025361955.1. GTDB lineage: Bacteria > Acidobacteriota > Holophagae > Holophagales > Holophagaceae > UBA1801. The sequence continues at coordinate 12,079 of JANYIU010000209.1, read as the reverse complement.
ACCGTTGTTCAAGACCCCGATGATGCAGGCCCCCAGAAAGGTTCCGATCAGGGAACCCTTACCGCCCAGCATACTGGTCCCGCCGATGACGACGGCTGCGATGGCGCTGAGTTCGAAGCCGACCCCCAGTATCGGGCTGGCGATCTGGAGACGCATCATATACATGATTGCAGCGATGCCGACCGTGGCACCGCAGATCACGAAAGCGATGATCTTGTACTTCATGGGATTGTGTCCCGAAAGCCGGACGGCTTCCTCGTTGTTGCCGATCGCGTAGATGAGGCGGCCGAACACCGTTTTGCTCAGGATGAAATGCGCCAGGACGACCAGGGTCACGGCGATCAGGAAGATGAAAGGAATCCCGAGAAGGGTGAGATCACCGGCCATGGTGAATGCTTTGGGGAACATGAAGATCGTCCTGGAATGGCTGACCTCCAAGGCGAGCCCTCGGGCAATGTTCAGCATGCCCAGGGTGACGACGAAGGAAGCGATTTTCCATCGTTCCGAAACGAACCCATTGAACAGTCCACACACCATGCCTATGGCGACACTGGAAAGGATGGACAAGAGGATGGCGACCCCCACGGGGAGGCTCGGATTGGAGATGATCAAGCCGGCGACTACGGCGCAAAGGGCGAGGACCGAACCCACGGAGAGGTCGATACCGGCCAGCAGGATGACGAAGGTCATGCCGATGGCGATGACGGTGTTGATGCTGATTTGGGTGAAGATGTTCCTCAGGTTCGCGAAGGTGGCGAAATTGGGGGCGAAGAAGATGAAAACCACGCTCAGTAAGAGGAGAGCAACCCCGATTCCCGCCTCCCGCAGGAGCGAGCGCGTGATTTTTTGGGCGTTCATTGAGGTGCATCCTTTCCGATGGTTTGCCGGGGAACCGTAAGGTAGGCCTTGTAAGCCAGGGATAGGACGGCCTCCTGGCTGAATTCGGACCGGTGCAACTCTCCGGCCAGAGTACCCTTCGAGAAGACGAGAATTCGCTGGCAGATCCCAAGGAGTTCCGGCATTTCCGAGGAAACGATGATGACGCTCTTGCCAGCGGCGGCCAGCTCCCCGATGAGGGTGTAGATTTCAAATTTGGCGCCGACATCGATCCCCCGGGTCGGTCCGTCCAGGATGATGATCCGGGCGGACCTGAACAGCCATTTGGCCAGGACGATCTTCTGCTGGTTTCCCCCGGAAAGGTTTCGGGCCAACTGATCGATTGACGAGGTCTTGATGGCCAGTTCCCTGACGTATTGTTCCGATACCTTCCTTTCGGCCGACTTGTCCAGGATCCCGAAACGGGAGACCCGGCGCAGGTTCGTGATGGTCGTGTTGGCGGCGCAGGACATGTCCAGGATCAATCCCTGATTTTTGCGGTCTTCGGTAAGGAGACAGATCCCGTGGTTGACAGCGTCCAGTGGCGAATCGATGGTGATTTCCTTGCCGTCGAGAAGGACTCGCCCCCCCCGTTTCGGATCGGCACCGAACAGCGCCCGCATCGTCTCGGTGCGCCCCGCTCCAATCAGACCGCCGATTCCGAGGATCTCGCCGCGCCTGACGGCGAACGAGACACCAGTCGCCGGTCCGCCCATGTAGGCGAGGTTCTGAACAGAAAGGACTACTTCGCCGGGAACGACGTCGTTCCGATACGGGTACCCCGAACCTATGTCCTTCCCGATCATCTGCTTCACGATTTCATCGGTGGTCAAATCGCGGATACCCCAAGTACCGACCTTGGTGCCGTTCCTCAAGATGGTGATCCGGTCTCCAATTTCGATGAATTCCTGGAGGCGGTGGGAAATATAGATGATCGTGACGCCCTTCTTCCTGAGGTTTTTAATCAGGACGAAGAGACGGTCAATCTCCCTCGGAGTCAGACTGGCTGTGGGTTCATCGAAGACGACGAGTTTGCTGTCCGACGAGAGGGCTTTGGCGATTTCGACCAATTGCATCTGGGCGATGCTGAGGTGTTCGACCGGGGTCTGTGGCGACACCTCCAGTCCGACTTCCTGGAGATGGACCTCCGTGTCCGCATAGAGTTTTTTGAAATCGACCAACCCGTGTTTCTGGGGCAAACGTTCGAAGAAGATGTTCTCGGCGACGGAAAGATAGGGAAGGAGGTTGAGTTCCTGGTAGACGACCCGGATCCCCGCTTTGATCGCATCGCGGGGGGTGGTGGGCGTGAAGGGGTGGCCGTCGAAGAGGATGGACCCTTCGGTAGGTGTATGGACTCCGGAAAGGAGTTTGATCAGGGTGGATTTCCCAGCGCCATTTTCCCCCACCAAGACGTGGACCTCGCCCTTTTCGATGTTCAGATCAACCTGGGAAAGGGCCTTGACTCCGGTAAATTGAACAGTGACGGAGTGGAATTCGATCATGTTCATGGCAAGGCTTACTCCTGGTCAGACGCGATACGGTACGGAACGGACCTCATTCTGCGCGGGCAACAGCGACTTTGCGGGGTGTCCCACTGCTAGGGATCGACACTGCGGCGCGGGATCTGATTGAGCACCCGGGATTGCGGAACGCCATGGCCATCATGCGACCCGCAAACAGCCTCGTTTAGAACTCAAAGGAGAACTGGACCCGGAATGCTTGCGGAGCGGCACGTTCAAGATCCATAAGCTGGTGATGAATCTGGGCCTGCTCGCCCGCAACCTGTTGCGTGTTCTCCGTGGATCGAAGCAGGTCAAGTTGCACCTCGCAGATACCGCCAACCAACCAAGGTTGTCATTTGGGCGCTGCACTGGGAACTGACCCCACGCCAACTCAAGGCAGCCTGAATCTCGAGAACACCCTGACCTCCGCAAAACCCAGCCAGAGACCTGACCCAAAGCATCGCCATGGGCTCCAGTAAGCCCAAGGGAAGGGCTCCGGTTGATCCTCCTGGGCACCTGGAACGCTTCGGAGATCAATTTAGGAGCATGGCTCAAGGATTCAGGAACAAGCAAGGGACGACGGGTGAAGGTCCCGCCGTCCCCCAGGAGCGCCCTTATTTGAAGTCGGCCTTGGTGACCAACCTCAGCGGGGTCTTCTGCCAGCCGGTCAGCTTTTCACCCTTAAGCATCCGGAGTCCGGCCCGGATGCCGTTGGACGCCAGATCGGGGCCGAACTGGTCGATGGTGGCCAGACATTTGCCGCGCTTGATCAGATCCTGCACGGGCAGGATATTATCGAACCCGACGACCTGGACATCCTTGCGGCCAGCGGCATCGAGAGCCCGAACGGCGCCGAGGACCATGGAATCATTGGCGCACATGATGCCTTTGACGCTCGGGTACTTGGTCAGCAGGTTGGTGACAACCGTATTGGCCTCTTCGGTCTCCCAGTGGGCCGTCGTCGAAGACAGGACGTTTAGATTGTACTTCTTGACGGAGCGCATGAAGCCTTCTTTGCGCTGGTTGGCGTTGTCGGCACCGGGGTTGCCTTCGATGATGAAGACTTTCCCGCCCTTGCCGATCGTCTTGCCCAAATGGTCGCCGACGATTTCGGCGCCTTCCGCATTGTCAACGCCCACGAACAGGAAATCGGCGGGCAGACCGGCGTTCTTCATGGCCTCTTTGTTGAGGGTGACGTCGAAATTGACGACGATGATGCCGGCATCGACGGCCCGCTTAACGGCGGCGACCATGCCGACCGAGTCGGCCGGGGCCACGACGATCACATTGACCTTCTTGGCAATGAAGTTGTCCATTGCGTTGATCTGGGTGTCGATGTCGGATTCGGAATTCATTCCGACCGGAATCAATTCGAAGCTCCCGTCCTTTTTAGCGAACGCCACTGCCCCTTCTTCCATCTGCTTGAAGAACTCATTGGCCAGGGACTTCATGACCAAGCCGACGACAGGTTTCTTTTTGGCCTGGGCCGACAAGGGCATGGTCCCGACAAGAAGAGCGCCAAGACCGATCATCACGGCCTTGATAAATCCGGTTTTCCTCATTGCACGCCTCGCGAAACGAATCAGTTAGGGACGAGTGCCCCCGCCTTCTTTCTCGAAGAGAGAAAAGGCGGTAGCGGATGGTTCGAAGATAGAGTGTGTCCACTTAGCAAACGTTTGCGCAATCGTTTGCTGAAAGTATATACACGCATTCAGCTTTGGCAAGCCTGAAAATCCAAATTTATTTTCGAAGCGAGAAAGGCGCGATAAATAGTATTAGTAGTGAGGATTTAGGATAGCCAGGCGATGGCAGCAGTACTTTTTAGTATCTGATTGCTGCCGGAATTCTACCAACTATAGTAGGCCCCAAGAATTAGACGAGCGGCAGCGCTTGCCAATGGATCCCGGAGTCAAGCATGCAGGAGATCGCCCCAAACACCCTTGGCTGTTCTATCGGCGTGCGATCGGCCACAACCTTCCGCACGCGCGAGCAGCTTGGGTCTTGCTAGGGCTTAGGAAGCAAAGCGAAACCCTTGCTTCAGGGGGTGAGCCGCCTGCCGAGGGGCGGCCTTCCAGTCGAATCGGGCGGAATTCCAATAACTGCAGGTGATCGGTGAGCATCCAAGCGTACTTTATGAGGGTCTGAACGGAATGATTCGACCAGCCCTTGTCCGGTTCCTGGCGGTGCTCTTCGTGTGGGGGAGCAGCGCTCTCTCGGTTGCGTGGGGTGGTGAGCCCCTGCCCATTCGCATCGGACCCTCCGCTTTCACGGACTACCGCAGCCAACGTCCCGGCGTCTCGCGCCGGATCACGGTGGCGGATCTTCCCGCGCCCCGAGCGACCCCCAGCGCGGACAACGGACCCAGGCTGGTGCCCAGGCCCGCCAAGGCCTGGCCCATGGTGCCGCCAGGCTTTAAGGTGGAACTCTTCGCCACCGGCCTTGAGAACCCGCGCCTGCTGCGTAGTGCGCCCAATGGCGACGTCTTTTTGGCGGAGAGTCGCCCCGGGAGGGTCAAGGTCTTCCGCGGCATGACCCAAGGCGGAGCGGCTCAGCAGATGGAAGTGTTCGCAGCGGGACTGCGGCAACCCTTCGGTATCGCCTTCTACCCTCCGGGCCCGAACCCGCAGTGGGTGTACCTCGGCGACACCGACGAAGTCGTGCGCATCCCGTACCGAAGCGGAGATCTAAAGGCGCGAGGCCCGCGCGAGCATGTGGTGGATCTTCCAGGTGGCGGTCTGCTGCGGGGGGGCGGGCACTGGACCCGGGACGTGGCCTTTTCCCTCGATGGCAGGAAGCTCTTTGTAGCCGTGGGATCGCGCTCCAATGTGGACGATACGGACAATAATCCTGCAGAATTTCATCGCGCCGATATCCTCGAATTCAATCCTGATGGCTCCGGCCTCCGGGTCTACGCCTGGGGGATTCGGAATCCCGTGGGCATTGCCGTGCATCCCAAGACCGGCGAGCTGTGGGCCTCGGTGAACGAACGGGATGCTCTCGGGGACGATCTGCCCCCTGACTACCTCACCCACGTCCAGGAGAATGGCTTTTATGGATGGCCTTGGTACTACACCGGGAGCCATCCTGATCCCCGGCATCTGGGCAGGCGACCCGAGCTGAGGGACAGGGTACTGGTGCCCGATGTGCTGCTCCAGCCCCATAACGCCCCCCTGGGGATGATCTTCTACGAGGGTCACCAGTTCCCTGAGGAATACCACGGCGATATCTTCGCCGCGCAACACGGTTCCTGGAATCGCGCCATGCGCACAGGTTATGAAGTCATCCGCGTGCCCATGCAGCACCAGGGGCGCGCCACCGGAGAGTACGAAGATTTCATGACCGGCTTCGTGACTGAGGACGGCAATGTCTGGGGACGTCCTGTGAGCGTGACTGTCGCTCAGGACGGCTCCCTGCTGGTCGCCGACGACGGCTCCAATTCCATATGGCGAATCAGCCACAGTCAGTAGATCATGCCCCAAGCTGCTGTCGCGTGCTCACCAGCTGCGGACCGCCCGGACCACTATGAGGCGGCGATCACCTTCCTTCTAGAGGTTCGCGTTTGGTGGAAGCCATGCGAGGCGTGTGCCCAGGCGGCCGAGGCACGAGACCTGGAGGGATGGGGTAGAGCCATGCAGGTGGCCGAACTTATTTGGGAACGGCTGGAGGGCGCGCCTGTGATCACAAAATTTTGTTATTCATTGTGTTAAACCTCAGGATATGCGAAAATTTATCGTAAAGAGGTGTTCCAATGGATGGGATCAGGCTGGGTGCCTGCATGCTCTGGAAACCGGCCACGAGCGGAGTTTCCGCACTGGTGACGGTGATTTCCCTGGATCTGGACAAAAACCGGGCACAGGTGCATGTGACCCGCGCGTCCAGCCAGACGTGCGCAGCTCACTGGGTTGACATGAATCAGCTCTGCGAAGCCCCCAAAGGGGCCTGCCCCTGCGCTTGCGTTGCCAGGGCGAACCCCGAAGGGCAAGGGAGCGACGCTGCCTGATAGTCGATAAAGGGGGTAGTCGGTTCGCTAGTCCTGACCCAAGCTGTTCTGCGAAACGCATTGGGGTGATCGCGGTCCAGGAGCTGGATCTGAAAGGATTTGGGCGTGCCCGGAGTCGCCAGAGTTGAGACGCCTCCAGCGATAGTCTGCTGCAATGGCGAATGCAAATGGCCCCACGGCATCGCCAAGGCCTTGCTTCAGAGGAGTGGCAGCAATGGAAGAAGGGCAAGCCAGGATGATTTCTAAGCTAGGCTATCCGACCCTATTTCTCGGGTTCGCTGCAGCAAGTCGAGACGGTTGGCGCAACTGCAGCAGGACGGATGGCGGCGCATAAGACTTTGGTTTGAGTGGGAGTATTGCAAGGTGAACAAGGGCCCAAAACGCTCCTTGCGAATAGTCATCCGCCCTCAGCCGTGGAACTGGGGGAGAGTGTCCAGAAAAGCCTGACAACAGCCCTTGAGCCGGACGAAGTCCTTATCGATGCGGTCTGGTTGGAGAATGCGGGTGAGGATGATCCCGGCAAGGATCATCCCCAGGAAAACGACCATGCCGAGCAGCATGAGAGCGAAGTGGTCGTTGGTTCCCCCAAGGAACATCAAAAACAGGGCAAGCGCGGACCCACCCCAACCCAGGGCGATGCCAAGCCAGTGGCGCTTTCGATGAATAGAACATAATCCCGGCGCAATCATCGCTGGCTTCCTCACGAGCAAGGCCATTAGGGCGTAAAGCAATAAACAAAAGATGGCGAGGACGTAGATCCAGGGTTCGTGCCAATAGACTTTGCGCCGCTTGATCGGGAGTTCCGCAGGCTCGTTGCACTTCACGCAGCGCGGTGGGAGGGTACTGCCCTGGCGCATGATCAGAATCTTGCCGTCCCGCCAGAGGTTATCACCGCTTAGGGGATCCAAAGTAGCCTTGGGAGGGGCATAGGGATTGAGGGTGTCTGTCATCGGGCATCGCTGGGGATGGGTCAATGGTCAGTGGACCACCGAGTGGAAGCACACTCCCAACGGTTCCATACTTTTTGCTTAGCGGAAGCGGGATTCATCAGCGAAGTCCTAACCCATTTAGATTGACTGATCTGGATCTGAATCGTCATCCTGCCAACCCCTCCAGGAATCTACCAAACCACTTTTCCCTTGTGGATACGAAATAGTGTATCTGTTCACCCCTCCGTTCCGCGAATGCAGCCGAAGGGGGCTGAGCAGATACGGAGAAAGGTCACGCGTTTTGAGCAATCGGATTCTGCAGCTTGACCCCATCTTGCGTGAAGTGAAGGCAAGGATGCGAAAGGCCTGAAGCACGCGCGCGATGCCCTCGCAGCCGGAGCGGATTATAGCCCACCCGAATCCGAACAGCGGCGAGGGACGCCACCAAAACGGGAAAGCATCTTGAGCCTCTTGACAATGGCCTTTACTTGTCTATACATTGAACACAATTTTGGGACTGGGCCCTCCCTTGGCCGGCCTTTCTGCCATGCTTTGCCCTTCCATCAGGAGAACGACATGCCTCCGATCATCCCTGCCGACATCGACATCGCCCGCGCGGCCACCCTGCTGCCCATCGAACGGATCGCGGAGAAACTGGGTATCGATTCCGAGGACCTCGAGCACTACGGCAAAACCAAGGCCAAGATCTCCCTGGATCTCTACCGCCGCCTGCATGAAAACCCCATGGGGAAGCTCATTCTCGTCACGGCGATCACGCCCACGCCCGCAGGCGAAGGCAAGACCACCACGACCATCGGCGTGACGGATGCCTTGAACCGCCTGGGGAGACGCGCCACCTGTTGCATCCGCGAACCGTCCCTGGGTCCCTGCTTTGGCATCAAGGGGGGAGCCGCAGGGGGCGGCTATTCGCAGGTGGTGCCCATGGAGGACATCAATCTCCATTTCACCGGGGATTTCCATGCCATCGGCGTGGCCCACAACTTGCTGGCCGCCATCCTGGACAACCACATCTCCCACGGCAACTTGCTCCGCATCGATCCCACCCGGGTCGTATGGAAGCGCGTGGTGGATATGAACGACCGTGCCCTGCGTCAGATCATCATCGGCATCGGAGGCACGGCCAACGGCCAGCCCCGCGAGAGCGGCTACGACATCACTGTGGCCTCCGAGGTCATGGCCATCTTCTGCCTTTCGGAATCTTTGACGGAATTGAAGGCGCGGTTGGGCAAGATCATCGTGGCCTACACCTATGACAAGAAGCCCGTCACCGCAGCCGAATTGAAGGTCCACGGCGCCATGGCAGCCTTGCTCAAGGACGCCCTCAAGCCCAATCTGGTGCAGACCTTGGAGCACAGCCCAGCGTTCGTGCATGGCGGCCCCTTCGCCAACATCGCCCATGGCTGCAACAGCCTGATCGCCACCAAGCTCTCCCTGCGCCTCAGCGAGTACACCGTGACCGAAGCAGGCTTCGGAGCGGATCTGGGGGCGGAGAAGTTCGTGGATATCAAATGTCGGCAAGCGGGCCTCTCCCCTGATGCCGTAGTGCTTGTCGCCACCGTTCGAGCCTTGAAAATGCATGGTGGTGTGCCCAAGGATGCCCTTGAAGCGGCCAACGCTTTGGCAGTGGAAAAGGGCATGGCGAACCTTCTGAAACACGTCGAAAACATCAAAAGTTGGGGCTTGCCGGTGGTCGTGGCCATCAACCATTTCACCAGTGACACCGACGAGGAGATGGCTGTGATCCAGAAGGGTTGCGCTGGCGTCCACGTGAAGGCAATCCGGGCGAGCCACTGGGCCGAAGGAGGTGCAGGTGCCGAGGATCTGGCGCAGGAGGTGGTGAATCTCACGAGCGGCGCCGCAGCACAACTCCAATACACCTATCCGGACGATCTTCCGCTGTGGGAGAAGGTCAAAACCGTGGCTCAGCGCATCTATGGAGCCAACGACATCATGGCGGATGCGAAAGTGCGCCAGAAGTTCAAGGCCTTGGAGGAGATTGGGTACGGAGCTCTGCCAGTGTGCCTCGCCAAGACTCAGTATTCCTTCTCCACCGATCCGGGTCTGCGCGGACGTCCCCGGAACTTCGATGTGCCAATCCGCGATGTCCGAGTATCCGCCGGAGCGGGGTTCGTGGTGGTCATCACGGGAGACATCATGACCATGCCCGGGCTGCCTAAAGACCCGGCCGCTGAGATCATCGATATCGATGACGAAGGGCGGATCACGGGTCTGTCGTGAGAGCTTTAAAACAACAAACTTGCCAGTAAGGTTCGGAGATCCAGGAAAAAAGAAAACGGATAGATCGCGTATACGGGGCATCGCTCCAGGAACGGTATGACCGCTGGGCATACACAACCTGACTCAAGGCACGTCCACAGAACCCCCAGGAGCCCAACCACAGTGCCCTTGCAAGGACCCACCTTCGGTTCTGCTCCGCGACTAAACGGATCAATTCATCCTTGGGGACTTACAGAAACTTCTGGACACAACGGGCGGCCGTTCCAGAAGACCCATTTAAAATTCCAGGCATTCCGTTACGGCCCCCAAGGTCATTCTTGCCAATTCGATCTTGTCTTACAGCTCTAGCGCAGGCTTATTCCGCCACCATCGCGGGGTTTTCAACGATTGGAACGACGGGTTTTCCGCCGAGGCAAAGCTGAAGTTTCGTCCGGTCGAGATCCCCTTCCCACCAGGACACGAACACGGTAGCGACCCCATTGCCGGTGATGTTGACCAGGGCGCGGCATTCGCTCATGAACTTGTCGATCCCGAGCACGATGGCCATGCCGGGCACCAAGACCGGGTTTACGACAGCCAACGTCGCCGCGAGCGTGACGAACCCCGCGCCGGTGACACCCGTCGCACCCTTCGAAGTGAGCATCGCCACGACGATGATGGCCAGCTGGTCATGCAGGGTCAGATTGAAGCCCATCGCTTGCGCAATGAAAAGAGCCGCCAGGGTCATATAGATGTTCGTGCCGTCCAGGTTGAAGGAATACCCGGTAGGCACCACGAGGCCGACCACCGGCTTGGGACAGCCCATATTTTCCAGCTTGGCCATGAGCTGCGGAAGCGCGCTCTCCGAAGAACTCGTGCCGAGGACGATCAGCAATTCGTCCTTGATGTAGCCCAGAAACCTGAAGATATTGAACCCGATGAAACGGGCGATGAGGCCCAGGATGACCACCACGAACAGGGCAGAAGTCAGATAGAACGTGGCGATCAGGCCGAGGAGATTCCCGAGCGCCTGGGGCCCGAATTTCCCGACGGTGTAGGCCATGGCGCCAAAGGCGCCCACAGGGGCAGCCTTCATGATGATCGCGATGACTCCAAAGACCCCTTTGGCCGTATCGTCGATCAGGTTGCGTAGCGCCTTGCCCTTCTCGCCGAGCGCCATGAGCGCGAACCCGAACAGGATGGCGAACAGCAGCACCTGGAGGATGTCGCCCTTGGCGAAGCCACCTACGACGCTTTCCGGAATGATGTTGAGCATGAAATCCACAGACTTCATCTCGCTCGCCTGTTTCGCAAACTGGGCCACTGCGGCTGCGTCGGGGGCCTTCCCCCCGAAGTTTGCCCCAGGACGCAGCAGATTGGCCACAGTGAGACCGATCAGAAGGGCGAACGTGGACACGACCTCGAAGTAGACCAGCGCCTTGACCCCAATGCGCCCCACCTTCTTGGCGTCTTGGACATGGGCGATTCCCGAAACCACGGTGCAAAAGATGATGGGCGTGATCACCATCTTGATGAGTCTGATGAAGCCATCGCCCATGGCCTTGACCCAGGGGTTAGTGGCGATGGTCGGGGACAGCCATCCCAGCAACGCGCCCACGACGATGGCAACAAGCACTTGCACGTACAGAACCTTGTAGAAAGGTTTTTTGCGCTGCCTGGGAAGGGGTTGAAGAACCGTTTGTTCCATACTGCCTCCGATGGCTGGCCAATCCTGGGGCGGAATGCGTGATCATGCTGTTTCTGGAAATTGATTCTGGATTTTGTAACTAATGGAAGCCAAACATCCGGGCTACCAGAGCCCGAGCAGCTTCCACCACAGTCCTCCACACCAAGGTGTCCTAGGCGCCAGTTTCCGCCTTCACATCCTCGCAATTGAGCACGAGCAGCAGGATGTATACCCTGAGCATCATCCATTCCTTGCGTCCGACCGGTCCCAGCTTGGCCAGCTTGGCCTTGGCCAGATCCCCGTTCACAGGAACCGCCGGACCTCGTCCAGGTAGTCCCTCTGGAGCATGAACCGGTGCACCGGACGGCCCACGCTACCGTATCCGGGTTCCATGCGAAGAACCTTGATCGTGCAAAGGAATTCGAAATACTTCCGCACGGAAACCCGGGTGATGCCCACCACTCCTGAGATTTCCTCGCTGGTGAACCATTGGTTCTCGTCGCTGTGGCTGGCGATGATTCGGCACACGCGTTCCAGCGTGGTTCGGTCGAGTCCCTTGGGCAGCAGACTGCCCAGACGAGCTTCTTGAGGACGGCGGCTCAGGAACTTGTCCAGTTCGGACTGGCTCAAGGGATGCTCCTCGCGCATCATCCGGTGAGTCTCACGGTAGTTCTCCAGCGCCTGTTTGAGCCGTTCGAATTCGAAGGGCTTGATCAGGTAGTCCACCGCACCGAGCTTCAGGGCCTTGCTGATGGTCTTCGTGTCACGCGCGGCGGTCACGAAGATGACATCGATATCCAGAGTCAGCCGCCGGATCTCCGTCAGCAGTTCCATTCCATTCTGTCCG
>JANYIU010000177.1 GCA_025361955.1 Holophagaceae bacterium | reverse complement strand
CTCACACTCTGTTTCGGGGTATCTTTCGGATCTGCGCCAGCTTGCGGTCTGGGCCGTGGGCAACGAGACCCCTCCGTCGGATCTGGACCGGGAAAAGGTGACCCGGTTCCTGGTCAGTCAGCATGGCGAGGGCAAGGCTTCGAGAAGCATCGCTCGGCTTTCCTCGGCCCTGCGGCAGTTCCTGGGCTTCTTGAGGATGGAGGGAGAAGGTGCGGCAGGCCCGGAAGCCGTCGTGCGCCCGCCACGCCCTCCCCGAATCCTGCCCCGGACGCTCTCGGAATCCCAGGTGGAGGCCCTGTTGTGCGCCCCTGATGTGAACACAGCCCTCGGTGTGCGGGATCGCGCCTGGCTGGAACTCCTCTATGCATCGGGCTTGCGGGTCACGGAACTGGCGGAGATCCCGGCCCTCTCGGTGTTTTTAGATGAAGGATTTATCAAAGTCATGGGAAAGGGTCGCAAGGAACGTCTCGTGCCTTTTGGCGAGAACGCCGAACACTGGATCCGGGCTTGGCTCAAGCTGCGATCCAGTTTCAAGCCACGCACCGGCGCCCTCTTCGTCGGCCGTCTGGGGGAACCTATCACCCGGCAGCATCTGTGGCGACTGATCAAGCACTACGCCGTAAAGGCGGAACTCGCCCGGACGCTGGTAAGCCCCCACGTGCTGCGCCATGCCTTCGCGACCCACTTGCTGGACCACGGTGCGGATCTGCGCGCCGTGCAGGCCATGCTGGGCCACGCGGATATCTCCACCACCCAGATTTACACCCATGTCCATCAGACCAGACTGAGGGCTTTGTACGACAAGCTGCATCCTCGCTCGGCGGATTGAGGCTGGCAGCCCCCGCGGCTGCGCCGACAGCCCTCCGAGCCCACAGCGGCCTGCGACTTGCGAAGGTGGCCGCAAGGCTCGAGAAGAGCCTCAATCCTCCTCAGTGATCAAAGCTGGCTAGTGATTACCCCCGCGATCACCATGGCGGCCCCAAGACCGAACATGGGTGTCACCGCCTGCCCAAAGAAGGCCCAGCCTGCCAGGGCCGTCAGGATGGGCTGACCGTTGGCGGCGATGGCCACGCGGCTGGGTTCCCTCAAGCTAAGGGCATGGAACCAGAGCAGGTACATCACGATGCTGCCCACCACGCCGAGATAGGCAGCGCCGATCCACGCGGCCGTGGATATCTGCGCGGGATGGAAGTTCAGGAAGCCCAGACAACCCAGCGGCAGGAAGAGGATGAAGCCCACGAAGATCGTGAGCGCGGTGGTGAGTTCCGAACCATATTTCTTCACGAGAGAGCTGCTGATGACGGTATAGCCCGCCCAGGAGAACACCGCTAACAGCACCAGGACATCCCCCAGCAGCCACTGGGGCGGCAATGCTCCGCCATGGCGGCCCAGGAACAGGACCAGAACGCCCGCAAAGGCCAGCGCGATACCTAAAAATTTTCGGGGACTGGGGCGTTCGACACCTCGCAGCCAGCCCAGAATCAGCACCACCGTGGGCGTGAGGGCGTAAAGCAGGGCGGCATGGGACGGCAAGGTCAGCTTCAGGCCCCAGAGGAAGACCACCTGGTTCATGAACACCCCAAGCAACCCACCCAGCAGAAAGGCCGCCCGATCCTTGCGGAAGGGCGTCCTCAGGTCATAACCGCGCATTCTGACCAGCAGCAGGAAGCCGACCCCGGCCACTGAAAACCGAAGGATGCCCAGGGCCAGCACAGGAAATTCAACTGTGGCGGGCTTCCCCAGCAAATAGATCCCTGCCGCCAGGAGCGTATGGGTTCCCATGGTGGCCCAGAAGCGGGTTGCAGCGCGCATTCCCTCAGCCTGACAGCTCCCGACAATAAGCGTTCAGTGGACGCCAGAGGTCGCATGGGGCCATGATGAAACCTGGAGAAAAAAGGAAATGGCCCCTCGCAAGAGTACCAAGAGTCCTGAGACCACCGAGGAGAAGAGCCTTGTGAAAACAGCCGCCAAGCCGCGCGGCAAAAAGGCTGAACCCCCCCCGACCGCTCCGCAGCCGGTCACGACCCAGGCCGTCGCTGAAGTCGCCCCAAAACCGACGCGCGGCGCCAAACCGGGCCGCAAGCCCAAGCTCACCGAAGCACCTTTGACCGTGGTGCCAGAGATCTCCCAGCTGGATCTCCAGGCAGCCCCGATGCCCAACGCTGCGGCGGTTGCGGCGCCAGCCTCGGTGCTTCCCATTCCCTTGACAGCGCAGGTCCAGGCCGTCCTCAGTGCCATCCAGGAAGGCCGAGCGGTGGAGTTTGTTTTCGCGGACGCGGACACCAATCCGCCCCGCACCTTCGAGCCCCGTCAGCTGGTCTTTGATGTCTTCACCAAGGCCTGGTTCGTATGGGGCTGGGACCGGCGCTACAACGCTGAACGACACCACCGCGTGGACCTGCTGGCCGAGGTGAACCCTGTGGAAGGCCTTGGACGCGCCGCCCAGGGGCCTTTCAAGGATGGCACCCCAGCCAATCAGATTGGCGGATGGCTCGGCGGTGAGCCCATTCCTGTGAAGGCCGTCCTGCACAAGCAGTGGATCTACGCAGTAAAGCAGGCCCCCGCCATGTTCCCCAATTTCGAGTTGGAGGAGCTAGAAGAAGGCAAGGCCCAGGTCTCCTTCGTGGGCACGGATCTCCGCGCCATCGCGCGCTGGTGCATGCAGTTCGGCGACGGTATCCAGGTACTGGAACCGCAGCGCCTCATCGACCGCATCAAGCAGGTGGGTGTCACCTGGGCAGGCAAGCCCGTCCAGGCCACTCCGCCGTCCCCGCAACCCAAAGCAGCACCCGAGCCCCGCCCCGAGCCGAAGCCTGAACACCCGCGGAGGAACGAGCACCCCCGGCACGAGAACAGGGAGCACCACGAACCCCGCGAGCATCGGGAAGCCAAGGAAAACGAGGCCCCGAAGCTAAAACCCGGCAAGATCGAGATCCGCATCGATCGACTGTAGGTCGGCTGTAGGCGCCCTTCACCCGCCGATTGAGCGCGACAGGAAGGCCTGCATGGCTTCTGAATCCAGGCGCAGGCAGAGGTACCAGGTGAATTCGGGCAGTGTTTTGAGTGCCTGGAGCTCATGCACATCGTCTGGCCATCGGGCTCGCAGTCGGTCGCGGGTCTCGCTGTAGCGCTGTTGTGGGTAGGGAGCCATCCAGTCCGCGCAGCAGGAGATGATGGCCCAGGTTCGGCCGAGCCCGAAGCCTTCCACCAGACCCGATTGGCTCATCAGAGTCCGGGTTCGTTCCAGGAGCTCCTGCTGGGTCATGATTCACCTTGCTTTGGCAAACCACAGGCCGCCCTGGGGCTCACATACTTCCGGCCAGCCAGGCATTCGCGGATGGCGTGGCCAAGCAGATTCGCGGTTTCACGTTTGGTCACGTAGCCCTTCGCCCCGGCCTGGAGGGCTCGATTCACATGCATGGCATCCTCGTGCATGGATACGACCAGCAGAGGGAGTCCCGGTTCAGACTGCGAGAACTCATGCAGTAGGTCCATCCCGTCTTCCTTACCCAAGGAAAGATCCACCATCACGAGATCTGGCGCGCCAAGGCGGATACCCTGGCGCGCGGCAGCGAGGTTTTCGGCCTCGCCGCAGATCTCGATTCCCTCCTGCTCCAGGAGCAGGTGAAAACCCTGCCGGACGCCGGCATGATCTTCCAACATGAAGACGCGGACCATGGGACCTCAGAAGTAGTAGGCGAAGCCCGCTTCGACCCGGTGGGCGGGCACATCGAAGCGCTGGCCCAGGTTGGCCTCGTAGCGCAGCAGCAGGTGCAGGTTCTTGGAGACGGAGACCGGCACGTGGTCAATGCCCACCCGCAGTTCGGCCCAGCTTTGGCTGTGCTCCACACTGGAGGAGAACGCGAAGAGCCCCAGCAGCGTCCCGCTCACGGGGTTCCGACCGCTGGACAGGCGAGCCACATAGTTGCCTTCCAGGGTCATATTCGAAGCCACCCCGAACTCCCGCTGGAGCTTCAAGCCACCCCGAGCGTAGCTGTCCACCAAGGTCCGCGCGTCAAAGCGGGCCGGGAAAGAACCGCCCGTTTCGGTATAGCCACCCAGCTTAGTCTGCAACCATTCAAAACTCAGGGAAGGGGTCACCAGCGTGCGCGGGCTCAAGCGGAACCCATAGCCCCCTTCGAGGGTGGCCCCTTGCTGATGAACGCCCATGCGGCCCGTGGACTGGTCCGCGCCGGAGCCCGTCAGGTAGCGGCGGGTGATATCGGAATGCCCATCTCCGTATGCGAACGAGCAGCGTGCCCGGGGTCCTTCGCCAGTGTACTGACCAAAGCTCACCAGGCCCCCGAAGATATCCACCCCATTCTTCAGTTCGCCGCTGTTGCCCAGATCGATGGACTCTTCCCCCCGGATGTAGCTGAACCCAGCCCGGAAAGCATCCGTGATGCCGTACACCAGCTTGACCGTGCCCGCCAGGCCATGGCCCTCAGCCTCACTCTTGGTGTACTTCTCGTAGACAGCCATTGAGGAAAAGGCGAACCGCCCCTGCTGCGGCGCGTTGTTCTGGAGATCGGTCATCACCCCGCTCCGGAGTCGCTCGTGCAGCGTCGTCCCGGCCATCGTTGGCTGGGTAAGGGAACCGTGGAAG
>JANYIU010000153.1 GCA_025361955.1 Holophagaceae bacterium | reverse complement strand
TCGAAGAGATGGGTGATCTGGATGGGAGAGATGTTCACGCGCTCGGCCGAGGAACCGCCTGCATTGCTGGCGGTGGCGGAAGCAGGCTGGGAAAGATCCCAGTTGAATGAAGTGATCTCGATCCAGTCCTTATGCTTGTCGTCGGTGCATTCGCCAGGAATACCGTCGATTTTGATAAAGGCATCAAAAGCCATGATGCTCTCCTAATGGAAAGGAGGTTTGAAAGAACGTCTGGAACTATCGGGAGGACTTAGGTAGCTCCGCCACCAGACGCAGGGAAACGGTCAATTCATCAAGCTGGAAATGCGGCCGGAGGAAGGCAGCGGCCCGGTAGGCGCCAGGCTTGCCCGGCATTTCGACCACTTCGACATAGGCTTCCCGCAAGGGGTACTTGGACTTGGCTTCCTGGGAAGCGGAGTCGTCGAGGAGAACATACTGAGCCAGCCAGGTGTTGAGGAAGCTCTCCACGTTGGATCGCGAGGCGAAGCTGCCGATCTTGTCGCGCATGATCGCCTTCATGTAGTGGGCGATGCGGGACACGGCGAAGATGTAGGGCAACTGCGTGGACAGCCGGGCGTTGGCGTTGGCGGCATCGGTGTTGTAGATCTTGGGCTTTTGGGCGGACTGGCCGCTGAAAAAGGCGGCGTAGTCGGTGTTCTTGCAGTGGACCAGAGAGATGAAGCCGAGATCAGCGAGCAGCTTCTCGTTGCGATCCGTGATGGCCACTTCCGTGGGGCACTTGAGGGCGATCTCGCCGTCATCGGTCCTGAAGGTATGGGTGGGCAAGCCCTCCACTAGTCCACCGCCCTCCACGCCGCGGATGGCAGCCAGCCAGCCATAGTTGGCAAAGGCGCTGGTGAGGCGAGCGCCGTAGGCGTAAGACGCGTTCATCCAAAGGTATTTAGAGCTTTCGGTCCCGTCCACGTCCTCGATGAAGTTGAAGTCCTCCACCGGTGAGGTCTCGGGACCGTAGGGCAGACGCCCCAGCATGTGGGGCAGCACCAAACCCACGTAACGGGAGTCCTCGGATTCCCGGAAGGACTTCCACTTCGCATATTCGGTGGTGTCGAAGATCTTCGCGAGGTGCCGGGGCTTGCCGATGTCGCCGAAGGTTTCCAGGCCGAACATGCCGGAATGGGCGGCGGCGATGAAGGGGGCATGCGAGGAAGCCGCCACGTGGGAGAGTTCCTCCAGCAAGTAGAGGTCATCCGGATGGCGCGAGAATTCGTAATCGCCAATGAGGGCGGCGTAGGGCGCACCACCGAAGGTCCCGTATTCCTCTTCGTAGACCTTCTTGAAAAGGGCGCTCTGATCGTAGTCGGAGGAGGTTCTAAAGTCCTTGAGCAGATCCGATCTACTAGCGTTCAAAATCTTGATCTTGAGCATGGGGCTGGTGTCGGACTGGCCGATCATGTAGCGCAATCCGCGCCAAGAGGCCTCGAGCCGCTGGAATTCGGGGTGGTGCATGATGGTGTTGAGCTGCTCGGAGATCAACCGGTCCAGTTCGGCCACACGCGCGTCCAGGCTGGAGGCGAGATCGCGCTTGACCACGACGGTGCCGGAGAGCACCTGCTCGGCCAGTTCGCCAATGAGGTCGCGGGTCCGGGCCTTTTCTGCATCATTGGCCGCGGCCTTGCTGTTTTCGATGATGGAGTCCAGCAGGCTGGTGGTTCCTTCCAGGGCAATGCTGACCTTGGCTTCAGGTTCGACGGAGGGTTGGAGATTGTTAGATATCATGATCTATTCCTCCTTTTTCCCTTGGGATTCCGAAAGCGTCTGGAGTTTTTCCGTATCGTGGATGATCTTCTCCAGGAGTTCCTCCAGCTTGTCGTTGCCGGCCAGTTTGCCGCGCAGATCCGAGAGACGGACCCGTGCTTCGAGCAACTTCCGGAGCGGCTCCACCTGTCTGACCACCTTCGCGGGCTCGAAATCCTCCATCTTGTTGAAATTCAGTTCCACCGCGATCTGACTGTCGTCGTTCTTAAGCTTGTTGTCGACGCGGATCACCAGCCGGGGCGACACGCCTTTCATGACGTCATCGAAGCTCTCGCCGTCCACCTGAATGAACTTGCGGTCCTTGAGCTTAGGCAGAGGTTCCTTGGAGTGGCCGGCATAGTCGCCCAGGACGCCCA
>JANYIU010000150.1 GCA_025361955.1 Holophagaceae bacterium | reverse complement strand
GTGAACATTCTCCTCTCCGATCTGCACAAAAATCGACTCTGAATCTGCCAGTAGATCCCGCGCCACGGTGAGCCGATCCCGCAGATAGGTCAGATAACTGTGGATGCCGTCCCGCCATGTATCCCGGAAGGCCTTCACCTGCTCGGGCTCGCGGGTGATGTGGGCAGTGTTCCCATCCTTCACATCGCGGCTTGTGGTGGACCACTGGAAGTTGGAATTGAACTTGATGCCATATGGCGGGTCCAGGTAGATGCACTGCACCTTGCCCCGCAGGCCTTCGCGCTCGGCCAGGGAGGCCATCACCTGCAGGCTGTCGCCCAGGATCATGCGGTTGGTCCAGTGGGCGTCGTGCTGGTAGAACTCGGTCTTGTCGGCTCCTTCGGGCATGCCATTAAAGTCCCCGAAGAGGTCCGGCTGAAACCCAGAGGTGGCAGCTGACTTGACGGCCTTGGCCTCGCTGGAAGTCTTAAGCAGATCGTCAATGAGCACCTTGGGATGCACCTTCTCCTGGATGTAGAGCGGGGGCGCTTGCACCACAAGATCCGACCAATCCTGCATGTCCTTTCCCCGCCACACAAACTGGGGGTCCAGATCCTTGTTCCGCCGCTCGTAGGCCACCTGGATGGGGCTGGCCTTCTCCTTCTGCATCACCGACTGGTACTCGGCGGTGGGGATGTTCTTGCGTGTGGCGTCACGATGTTTGAGGGTCTCGACCTGGATGGAGGTGGATTGCTTGGCCATGGATCTCTCTTCTTCAATCAGGCATCAAGGGCGTCTGGATTTGCCAGGGTCTTCTTCTCTTCGGAGGTGAGGCGTCGTTCGATCTTTTTCACACCCTCGGCGGGGGGTAAGGACTCAGGGCGTATCCCACGCTCGAGCAGGGTGTTTCGGACCACCTGATTGTTGGTGATGTGCTCCCTGGATACGGCCTCCTCGGTTGCCATCAGGTGCTGTTTCGCGTTAAAGATCGTGATTTCCGTAGCGAAGTCCTTGGCCTTCAGGATGATGGTCGGGGCAAAGTCGGCGAGGGGGCGGTTGTCTGGCACCTTCCATTGGGTCTTCATGGCCTGGGTCGTCTTGGCAAACAGGGCATGGTCGCCCTTGCTCCGGATGATGGCAAAGTTCTGGTTGCCTCCCGTCTGTTCGTAGATCAGGTCGGAGAGTTCCTTCTCAGTGGTGGCCAGTTTTCGCCGGGCGGCCACCCGTTCCGCCTCTAGGAGGCGCTGCTCAATGAGTTCGGCCTTACGCGTCTGAAGGGCGAAGTATGTCTGCGCAAAGGCGACCTCCGGCTTCCGTGGATCGCCGTTCTGCGCGATCAGATAGCTGGCGTAACGCGTCAGAATGAGGTCATCCACTTCGCGCTGGCTTCCGGAGCCCAGATCGACCATTTTCCCAACATCGGCAAAATGGTCGGGAACCTCATGTCCACTCACTTCACAAGCGGTTTTGGCCTTGGTGATGACATTCAGGAAATTATCCCATTTGGTGTAGCCCAGCAAGAACTGGAGATCACGGGCGAGCCAGAATTCAACGCCGCTCTCTGTCTGCTGAGCGTGAGCTTCGAAGTTGGTAGTCAGTGCGTGGACGAGTTCTGATTTCATGCCAACACCTCGTTTTTCGCACACTTGGTTTTGCGGCGCTTGCCATCGGGGGCCAGGAGTTCAAGGGGGGGACAGATTGTCCCCCAGTTAGCTTCCAGCGCAGGATCCCGCTTGCGCATCTTCTTGATGTAATCCTTGACGTTCACAGAATCGGTCAAGGCCTCTACCACGTCGGCGACGGAGAAATACCACTTCAGGTCAGCCTCGTTCCAGACCGATCGAATCTGCTTGGTCTCGAACAGCTTGATGCCGTTGTGGGCTTCAGGCTTTGCCATGGAGGATCCCTTCGAGCATCTTGTTGAACTCGCCTTCAACCTTGGTGGCGAAGTCATGCTGGATCATGTAGACATCGGTGAACTCAGCAAAGGCCCAGCGGCCGAAGCGGCCCAGGTGATTCACCCCGGGCACCCAGTGGGTGTCCATGGTGGCCTTTTTCTCCTTGGCGTCCTCGAGGCGATAGCCCTTGATCTCGACGATGAGGTTCAGCAGGTCGTCGTCGCCGTGCCCGTCATCCACCCGCACGATGAAGTCCGGCAGGTAGGTGCGGGCCTCCGATCCATAGCGATAGGGGACTTCCAGGCCCAGGTTGTGGTTTTTCACATAGGCCTTCACCTTGGGATGCGCCTCCGCCACCCGGCAGAACTCGGCCTCCCAGTCGCTGTCGAGGATGACCCAATTGACGTGGGATCGATCCGCCTTGGTCGACCAGCGGCTGGTCTTCGAGGTGTTGAACTTCACATTGGCCGTGGATCCGACCGGGTTATAGGGATCCAGCAGGGCCTTGATGGGCCGCTTGCCCATTTCGGCGCGGGTGATGGCAGCGGTGATGCGTTCACAGGCCATATCGGCCAGGGACAGGTACATCAGCTGGGCGGGATAGGTGCCGCCCTTGCACTTCAGGCAGGTATCGAGCCAGGTCTTGGTAATGCGCTTGAGCTGCCCGAAGAGATACAGCTTGGGGTCCTCGCCCGGGTCGCGCCACCTGGTGTAGAGCAGGCGGTGGGTGAGGTGGTAGAGCAGTGTGGAGTAGCGCAGGTCCCCGGTATGGACCAGGTTCAGGTCCACGCTCACGCCGATGATGCCCTCGTTCGTGGTGTGGGAGGGGCCTACCAGGTGGGGGGTCAGCTCCATCACGGATTCGTCGTTGAAGCTGGCTGTCAGTCGTTCCTCGGGCAGTTCCACCCGGTAGCCCTGCACCCGGGGGAAACTGATTTCCAGGGCATCGCGGTCGGGACTGATGGCCTTCACCTGGATGGTTTCTCGGGGGGGTATGGGTGGCGCCACCACGGGCTTAGCGTTGAAATCGAAGGGAATGCCCAGCACA
Organism: Holophagaceae bacterium; assembly: GCA_025361955.1. Taxonomy (GTDB): domain Bacteria; phylum Acidobacteriota; class Holophagae; order Holophagales; family Holophagaceae; genus UBA1801. The sequence continues at coordinate 1,396 of JANYIU010000150.1, read as the reverse complement.
TCCGCGTATTCGACGTTGAAGAGGCCTTCCTCATTCAGGTCGTAGGATTGGCGGCGGAGAGCGCGGCCGATCACCTGCTCGCACAGCAACTGGGTGCCAAAGGCCCGGACCCCGAGCACATGAGTCACGGTATTGGCGTCCCAACCTTCGGTCAGCATGGACACGGACACCACGCAGCGAATGGATTCACCCAGTCGGTCGGCCTTGCCCACGGTGTTCATGGCTTCGCGCAGCAGTTCCTGGTCGGTGAGGTTTTCGGCCTGGCGGACATCCCCGGTGCGTTCAATGATCTCCCGTCGGAACCGCTCGATCTCGTCAGCCGCCATGGCGCGAAAATTGTCGTCCAAGGCATCGCCGGATTCCAGCTGCTCGCTATCGATCAGCAGGGTGCGGGGCCGAGCGATCGGGTTGCCAAACTCGTCAAAGTTCCGGAAGAGTTCCAGACGGCCGTTCTCCAGCTGGGTCGTGCCATCGCCCATGTCCCGCTGGAACCCCGAGATGTAATCGTAGACAAGCTTGGAGGCAGAGGTGTTGTTGCAGACCACGATGAAGCAGGGTGGGACATGGACGCCCTCTTTCATCCACAGGTCGTAGGTCTCCTTGTAGTGGCCGTAGAGGGCCTCAAGGGCGGTCTGGAGGCGCGTGGGCAGCATGAGGGGGTCGAGGGCCTCGCCCTTGCCCCGGCCCTTTTTGGGCATCTCTTTGCGGATGTGCTCCCACAGGTTACGGAAGACCGGGACTTCTGCGCCCGGGATGTTATCTGCCACCGGGACGCGGGGCAGTTTGACGATGCCGCACTCAATGGCGTCCATCAGCGAGAAGTCGCTCATGGTCCATGGAAACAGGGTGCCTTCGACGTAACCTGATCCGCTCAGAAAGAAGGGCGTGGCCGACAGGTCGAGCACCCGGGTGATCCCCAGATTCCGGTTCACAGCTTCGATGCCGGAGATCCAGAGGCGGGCGGCAGCATTGTTCTCCTCGGCTTCCTTCCTCTCATCGCCCTTGAGGTTCTCCTCCTCCTCGGGCTCGGGCTTCTCCCGGTAGCAGTGATGGGCCTCATCGTTGATAACAAGGATGTTCTTCAGGCCCATGAGGTCGGCATGACCCGCTGAATCATCTGGCCCTCGGTCTCAAGCGTGTTCAGGGCCTCCCCGCGCCCCTGCAGCAGGGACCGGCCACCCTTGGATAATTCAATGCGCTCCCGCAGCTTGAACGCGTGATAGTTCGTGATGACGATCTTGGCTCGCTCGATATCGCCCAGCACGTCCTGGGGCACCAGCTCGCGGCTGTCGTAGTAGGCATCGGGGTCATTGGGCTGGAGCACCCGCAGACGGTCCTTGATGGTCAGCCCCGGCGCCACTACCAGGAAACCCCGAGTGAACCGCTTGCTGTTGGG
>JANYIU010000139.1 GCA_025361955.1 Holophagaceae bacterium | reverse complement strand
TGAACTGCGCGATGCCACGGAAGCCACGGGCTGCCACTGGCAGTCGGAGCATTGGAGCGTGGACACCCCTGTCGGTCCCTCGCTGGGTCGTTATCTCATCGGCGCCGACGGGGCCCTCGGGAAGACCGCCAAGGCCCTTGGTTTCTCCCGCATGAAACACCTCCCAGCCGCGGCCCTTGAAGGCGAAGCCCTCTGCCGGATGACGGATAGCCATACCGCTCACCTGGATTTCAGCTCCGTCCCCAACGGCTACCAGTGGGCCTTCCCCAAGGCTGATGGCTGGTCCGTGGGTAGCGGGATCTTCCGGGGGAAACCGGGCGGCAATCTGCGGTCCACCTTCGCTGCCTATTGCCGCAGCCTCTTGCTGGATCCCGAGCACCTGCGCCCGGTGAGCCATCCCATCAAACTCTGGGATGGCGATCAAGCCTTGCACACACAACAGGCCTTGCTGGTGGGCGAAGCGGCCTGTCTGGTCGACCCCTTCACGGCAGAGGGCATACGGCCCTCGGTACTCTCAGGATATCTGGCCGCCGAAAGTGTGCATGCCGCCCTGGCGGGGAAGGACCGTGCCCTCGAGGACTACTCGAGGCGGATCCAGGCGGCCTGGGGCTCGGAAATGGTCTGGGCGAAGCGCTTGGCGCAACTTTTCTACCGCCTGCCGTCGCTCTCCTATCGCCTGGGCGTGCAGCGGCCGGGAGCCGCGCAACGCATGGCACAGCTCCTCTGCGGCGAGGTCCGCTATTCCGAGGTGGCGCACAAAGCCATCGCCCACCTCACCCAAGGCCTGCTCGGCAGCGAGCGATGAACTACCGGGCTTCGCGGGAGGGCCTGCCTTCAAAGTGGGCTGTGGCAAAGCAGGGGTACGGGGTCAAGCGAGGGATAAACTTAGCGGGCCGCTGTTGCGGCTTGTCTTCGCTGGAAAGACCGACCCCAGCTTCCCAGGTTATTCCCTGCCTCGATCACTCGTCCCTTCTGGGAACCAGAAGGGCCCGTTGGACGCGTTCCAGATTGCCATGGAGTTGTACCAGCTTCCAGGCGAGCACCATGGCGTAACCCAGCCATACCCAGAGCAGGCGAGGATCACAGGGGGTGCGCATCAGGGGCTCCAGGCCCAGATCCAGGCGCAGGCCATACAGGAACCACATCACTGCGCCGAAGCCGATGAGCAGATGCCCCCACCGGACCCAGTACGGCTGAAGGCCCGCCTTCAGCTTCCAGCGCATCAGCATCCAGCGGGTGAAGACCTCGCTCTTGGCTTCCGCGAAATGCAAGGCGATGAGCGCGTCCACGAGGGGGGCGTAGTGGTGGATTTTGAGTTCGTCGACTTCCTCAAGGCCGTTCACCTGGCGAAGAAATGCCGAGCGTATTTTCCCCACGCACTCCGCCCAGGGCGACTCTTCCCGGTGAATGGCCAGATGCAGGCGCGCCAGCCCCACCCAGAGCAGCGCCTGGGCCAAGAGCACGCCCCATAAGGCCATGCCCCGCCAGCCATGAGAGTTCGCCAGTTCCAGAAAGCGGAGAAGATCCATGGTTCAGCCTTTCTTCAGTTTCTCGATCCAATCTCGGAGCAGAGGATCGTCCTCCTGACTAAGGCGGATGGCTTCCTGGAGGTCCTTCACCGCCGACAGGATCTCGCCTCGTTTGAGGTGGACGAAAGCCCGGTCGCGATAGTGCCCGGTGTCCTCCGGTGCCAGGAGGATCAGGTGCGTGGCGGACCAGAGCGCCTCGTCCCAATCCTCGGCTTTCACGAAGCGAGCATGCAGGTTCCGCACGAGCCGGAGCAGGATGGTCCGATGGGAGACAGGCTCGAGCATGGCGGGATTGAAGGCGACTCGACCCCCCGAGACCTTCTGTACGATGCGGGCAGCCTCCTCTTCGCCCAGGGCTCGGCCGCGATTGAAAGGATCGAAGAACAGCATGCCTACGTCCAGGCGCAGAGCGGTCACGAAATGACCCGGCAGGGCGATGCCCACCGCATCGAGGCCCAGCCTCTTGGCCACGTCGATCCACAGGATGGAAAGGGCTATGGGTAGACCCTTCCTGCGAGCAATCACCTTGGGGAGCACGGCGTTCTCGGGATCGTCATAAGCCATCCGATCCCCGTTGAGATCAATCTCCTCGAATAGGTAATGATTCAGGGCATCGATGGCGCCGTGAATGCTCCAAGGCAAAGGCATGCGGCCAGCCAGTTCGAAGGCCCAGTCCTCCAAGATCGCGAGCACCGGCTCGGGATCCGGGTCCTCCAGCATGGGGGCTACGGCCAGAACAGCGCCTTTGGCTAGTTGCCGACATTCCGGATCCGTCAGGAGGAACTCGTGGAGGGACATGGATTCAACCCCGACGGCGCAGCCAGGCCCGAATCGCCACGGCCACCATCCCGACTCCCAGGGCGATCCAGAGCCATTTCTGCCAAGTGTTCTCAACCGCATTCAGCTTGGCATTTTCTTCAGCCTTGCGAATGTTCTCTTCGATGGAAAGCTTGGATCGCACCGCTCGCGCCTCGCTCACCGCCTTCAATGCAGAAGCCTTCGCGTCCTGGAGATCTTGCTGCGCCTGCTCATCCTCCGTGGGTGCGGATTGGAGCATCCGCACTTGCCGAATCCTGGGCCTTGGCGCCGACCGCTGACGGGCGGGGGTCAAGCCTTCTGCCGCAGAATCTCCCCCCGAGGTTCCCTGCTCCATGGAGTCCGTAAGGACTTGAACATCCTCCCTCAAGCCCAGCAGATCTTCATGCTGTCGATGGAGCAGACGCCCTTGCAGCCAGGTCAGAGTCAACTGCATCCCCAGCATCGTGACGACCGCAGGGGCGAGCCAGGAAGGGGATCGAGGAGGCTGGGAGGAATCCGTCATGTAAGGTCTCAAGGTACCGCCATCCGGCGCATGGACCCCATTGTCGCGCGATTCAGGCCCAAAAGGGTGCTAGGCCCGCCGTCGTCCCAGGATGAACAAAGTGCGGTCATCCCGATCCTGGGTTTCGAACGAGGCGACCTCCTGGAAGACCGCGGCACAGGCCGTATGCACAGAGCCTTCGTGCCAATGGGCCTGAAGCAGTTCCGTGAAATGGTCCAACCCGAGCATTTCGCCATCCTGGTTCACGGCCTCCGTCAAGCCATCGCTGTACATCACGAGCCAGTCCCCGGGTCGCAGATCGCCCTCGCGGATCTGCCAGGTCCCAGGCACACAGGGGCGCAATCCCAGGCCCCGGCCCTGGGAAGTGATTTCCATGGCATCTCCGTGGTCGGCTCCCTGAATCAGAATGGGGGCGGGATGCCCCGCTCGAGCGATCTGATAATGTCCGGTCACGTCCCATTCCAAGAGGCACAAGGTCAGGAAATCACGGCTTCTCATGAGATTGCGCATGGTCTGATCCAGGGCCTGGAGCAGGTGCCCGAAATCCATCCCTTCCTGCCGCGCCGCGAACTCCAGGAGCGCCGTCGCTTGGCTCATGTAGAGTGCCGCAGCCAGGCCCTTCCCGCTCACGTCTCCTACCGCGGCGATCCACTTGCCATTGGCACGACTTTTCATCCACAGGAGATCTCCACCGGTCTCCAGGGCAGGTTCCAGACGCAAGGCCAAGTCGAACCCGTCGATCGGAGGAGCTGCGGAGGTGATTAGTCCCTCCTGGATCCGCCGGGCTGTCTGAAGCTCCTGCTCGATCCGGCCCTGATCCAGCAAACGCTGGTGAAGCATGGCTGTCTCGAGGAGGATCCCCGCGGACACCGCCACTTCCCTGAGCAATTCCCGATCTTCCTTGCCATAGTTCAATTCGGCGTATTTCCCGCCCAGGAGCACCGCCGTGTGCGGCTCACCCCCCGCCAGGAGCAGCACCATCACTTGTGCTTCCAGCGCATCCACCCGCGCCCGCACTTCCCAGTCAGACTGCAGGATCCAGCTCGCTTCATCCCCAGCAAGACCGATGACCAATTCCCCGTAGTCCCTGGCATTCCGGATCAAGGCGAGCGGCAGGCGCAGGGTCAAGGGTCTCGCCAAGGATAGCGCGCGAGGATCATCCATTTCTCTGGTCTCGATGCCAGGGAGCTCCATGCAACGGTCTACCACGGGCAACAACAGCAGCACATGGGGGTGGAAAGCTTCACGCAGAGCCTCCGACAAGCCCGTCAGAAGGGCTTCCACGGAAAGGCGCTGCTTCGATTCCTGCAGGATTCCAAGAATCAGCTCCCTGGCCGTGTTGAGGTCACGGTGGAACTTCTTTCGCAAGGTCACCAGCAGCCATCGCAACACCCAGCCGATGGGCCAGGCGGAGAGTCCAGCCAGAACGCCCACCCACCGGGCCTCGAAGGCGTTGATCCCCTTCTCGAAAGCCCAAGCGAGCCCGATGAAATAGATCGTCAGGGTGACGCCGACCACCGCGAAATAGGTCAGCCACCGCAGGATCGCCCGGCGCACATCGAAGAACCCGTGGCGCAGGATGGCGTAAGCGAAGGAAAGGGGCAGAAGGGGCAGCGGAGCGAAGAAGATCCAAGCCTCGCGCTGAAACAGCAGGCTCTTGCCCTGGCTCATGGCGTTCAAGTAGGAGAAGGTGGCCAGGTCCACACAGATGGCGGTGGTGAAAAAGAGCGCCGGCATGAGTGCTAGGCGCCGACGCCGCGGCAGTTTCAGCGCCCCGAGCCAGAACACGAGCACGCCCGCGATGACGCAGAGTCCTATCAGCCCACGAAACGCGGAGACCACCCACTGGAGATCCGTGGTCATCCAATACAGATCGCCATAGACCCCGGATCGCGCCACGGCCCTCACCACGGCCACCAGGGTGCGTATGAAGCCCGCCGCCAGGAACAGACCATAAAGCCAGGCCAGGAAGATGCGGTTCCTCCTGAGCGGGAAAGGATGCGGGAATCGAAGGAAGAAATGCAGCCATAGCGGGGCGGCGATGCTCATGGTCAGTCCAGACAGGATCTGGGCCGGGATCTGGAGTTGGATCGGGACATTCCCAGCAGCTTCGGGCGCATAGATGGGGATGAGCAGGGCAATCGCTCCCATGTAGAAGAAGTGCCTCGTCACCTTACGCTGGGGTGAGGAGACGACGACCAGCAACCCGATGGCCCAAGCCGCCAATCCCGAAAGCAGCACACTCAACCCGACGTAGTTGAACGGTTTGACCAGCTTCAATTGCAGGGAGAGCTGACGGCCATTGCGCCGGACCAGGTAAAGCACCTCCTTGCCCTTGGGCTGGTCATTGATGAACCGCCTGGCCTCCTCCATGGTCCGCGCCGTGACCGGTCGCCCTTGGATGGCCTGCAGTTCATCGCCCTCGAGAATGCCTGCCGCCTCCGCGACGCCGTCTGGGAGGATCTCTTGGATCCTGACCTTGGATCCTGCTGCCTTCCAGAAGCACTGATCATCGGAATAGGTGTATACCCACTGATTTAGGGCAAAGGAGGCCAGCGCCAGGATCAGGGCCAGAATGCTGGACCAGAGCAGACGCCAACGGATGCGCTTGAGGGATGGAGACAAGGTAGCCTTAAGGATATGGGAGAGGGATCATGGCAATACAGAAATCCTGCTGGCTTCTGGTTGGGGGCCGGAGTCGTCTGGGACGTGCTCTCGCGGAGGCCTTGGCCCCGGATCATCGGCTCGTATTGACGAGCTCGAAGCCCTGGGACAAAGAGTCCCATTGGCTGGAATCACTATCAAAGCGAACTCGAGTGCGAACATTCCAGTGGAATGCTGACGATCCCGAACTTCTTCCCACGATGATGGCAGATCTGAAGTCGCTGGGGGATACGGGCATCACATTGGAAAACGCCGTGATCGTGGCCGGCACATTCCCCAAAAGTTCTTTCGGCGACTGGGATCCCACCAGCCTGGAATCCACCTGGCGTTTGAACCTCAGCTTCCCGCTGCTGGTCGCGCAAGCCGTCGGTCCGCAACTCGCCGAGGGCGGCTGCCTGCAGTTCCTGCTGGACACAGCCATCTACAGGCCCTTCGCCAAACACATGCCTTATTCCGCCGCCAAGGCTGGCCTCGCCGCCCTCGTGCCCACCCTGGCCAAACTGCTCGCCCCGAAGGTGCGCGTGGTCGGTCATGCCATCGGGACCGCCCTGCCCAACGAGGGCGACGACCCTGTTTCCCTGGCGGAAGGCAGCCTCCTGAAACGGCTCGGCAGCCCTGAGGACCTCGTGCGAGCCCTCCGCTACGCTGCGGAGAGCCCCTACCTCACCGGCGAGATCCTCACCCTGGATGGCGGCAGGAGATGGGCGTGAACTTCACGGTCAACGAGATTTTTTTCAGCATTCAAGGCGAGGGCTCGCGCGCCGGCCGTCCCTGCCTGTTCATCCGGCTCACGGGCTGTCCCCTCCGCTGCGTCTATTGCGACACCACGTACGCTTACAACGAAGGCGATCTTCGTGAACTGCAGGACGTTCTGGATGAGGTGCAGGCAACCCTCGGACCACCAGGAAAAGGCCCCAATGCCCCCTTCGTGGAAGTCACAGGCGGCGAACCCCTGGCCCACCCGAATGCCCCTGCCCTCCTCCAAGGCCTCCTGGACCTTGGCTACGAGGTGGCCCTCGAGACAGCCGGGAGCCAGGACGTCTCCAAGGTTCCCCGTGCGGTCGTCAAGATCCTGGATCGCAAGACGCCGGGCAGTGGCGAGGTGGACCATTGGCTGGAATCCAATCTGACCTATCTCACCCCGGGCCAGGATGAGCTGAAGTTTGTACTATGCAGTGAGACGGACTACCTGTGGGCCAAGGACTGGTGCGAGACGCACGGCCTCCTGGACACCCTCGATATCCTCTTCAGCCCCGTCTGGGGCAGCCTGGACGCCGCCTGGCTGGCCGAACGCATCGTGGCGGATCATCTTCCCGTGCGCTTCCAGCTCCAACTGCATAAGCTCCTGTGGGGCCCAAACCGGCGGGGCGTCTAGGGACACCGAGCGAGGCCGCCCGGCGTCCCTAGCGCACAGTCCTTATGCCGCTCTCGCCCCCGGGACGACAAGGTTATTGCGTGACAGCGGCTTATTCCTTCGGGTCTGCCTTGGGCGCACCGATGCGATCCAGCATCCGCAGCAGCTCGATGGGCAGGGGGAAAACGATGGTGCTGTTCT
>JANYIU010000067.1 GCA_025361955.1 Holophagaceae bacterium | reverse complement strand
TGTCGCCTTTTGACCTGCAGGTCAGGAAGGGCGAGATCCTCGGGCTCGCCGGTCTTCTGGGCTCCGGGCGCACCGAGACGGCAAGGCTGCTGTTCGGGGCCGACCGGGCGGACAAGGGTAGTGTGAAGATCGAGAACCAGCGGATTTCGCTGAACAGCCCGCGGAATGCGATTCGCCGAGGCATAGGTTTCTGTCCGGAAGACCGGAAAACCGAGGGGGTCATTGGCGAACTCACGGTGCGGGAAAACATCGTGCTCGCACTCCAGGCCAAACGCGGCATTTTCAAATACCTGTCCCACAAGAAGCAGGAAGAGATTGCCGATCGCTACATCCGCATGTTGGCCATCAAGACCTCCGACTCGGAGCAGGCGGCGGGGAAGCTGTCTGGCGGCAACCAGCAGAAGGTGATCCTGGCCCGCTGGCTGGCGACGGATCCGCAGTTCCTGATTCTCGATGAGCCTACGCGGGGCATTGATGTCGGAGCCAAATCGGAGGTCATGGATTTGGTGCTGTCGTTGTGCAAAGAAGGCATGGCGATCCTGTTCATTTCTTCGGAACTGGAAGAGGTCGTTCGCTGCTGTAATCGAGTCGCGGTGCTTCGGGACCGAGTCAAGATCGCGGAATTGGATGGTGCCAACGTTGATGAACACACGATCCTGCAGGCGATCGCGAAGGGGCAGGAATGACGAACGCTACGCCCACTCTTTTCCGGAGGCTCACCAGCACGAAGCTGTTCTGGCCTTTGCTTGCGCTGGCGCTGCTCCTGGCATTCAACCTGGTGTTCACCAAAGGGTTCTTCCATATCGAAATCAAGGATGGGCACCTGTACGGCAGCTTGATCGACATCCTGAACCGCGCCGCACCCCTGATGCTGATCGCCATCGGTTTGACTTTGGTGATCGCAGCCAGTGGGATTGACATCAGTGTCGGGGCGGTGGTGGCGATCTCCGGTGCTCTGGTGGCCATGCTGATCGGAGGGACGCTGGTCCTGAAGGGTGGCGTCCAGGAATATGTGACACTGCTGCCGATGTCGGTGGCCATCCTGGTCACCCTCGCGGTGTCGACCGCCGCGGGGTTGTGGAATGGCTTCCTGGTTTCACGAATCGGGATGCAGCCGATCGTGGCGACCCTGATTCTGATCGTGGCCGGGCGCGGGGCAGCTCAACTCATCACCAATGGACAGATAATCACCATCTATTACAAACCGTATTTTTTCATCGGCAACGGATTCCTGCTGGGGATCCCATTCTCGCTCTACATCGTCCTCCTGCTTCTACTGATCACCTTGTTCCTCACCCGGAGGACGGCCCTGGGCCTGTTCATCGAGTCCATCGGCATCAATCCCAAGGCCAGCCGGATGGCAGGCATCAACGCGAAGAACTTGCTCCTAGGCGTGTATGCTTTCTGCTCGTTTTGCGCGGGCATCGCGGGGTTGGTCGTCTGTTCCAACCTGAAGAGCGCAGACGGAAACAACGCGGGCATGTACTTCGAACTGGACGCCATTCTCGCAGTCGTCCTGGGCGGCACCTCGATGACCGGCGGAAAGTTCTACCTCATTGGAAGCATGGTCGGAGCGCTGATCATCCAAACCCTGACAACCACTATTTACAGTATCGGCGTGCCGCCGGAGATCACGCTAGTGGTCAAGTCCGTCGTGGTCTTCCTCGTCATGATGTTCCAGTCCGAGACCTTCCGCAGGACCGTGTTCGGTAAATTCACGAAGCAGGTGGTTCAGTCATGATCGGTAAAATCAGCGTCAAGTACCTTTCCCTGCTGGTCACGATCGGGCTCTTCATCCTGATGTACGGCTTCGGCTCGGTGATGTATGACGGCTTCTTTTCGCCCCAGGTCTTCCTGAACCTCTTCGTCGACAACGCGTTCCTGTGCGTGACCGCGGTGGGGATGACGTTCGTGATCGTCTCCGGGGGGATCGACCTTTCCGTCGGCTCCGTGATCGCGTTGACGACGATGATTTCCGCCCACCTTTTGGAGACCTCCCACTGGCACCCGGCCGCCGTCATCGTGCTGGTGCTGTTGGTCGGCTCCAGCTTCGGATTCGCCATGGGGTCTTTGATCCATCACTTCCAGTTGCCCCCCTTCATCGTGACCCTGGCGGGCATGTTCCTCGCCCGTGGGCTGTGCTACATCATCAACATCAACTCCATCCCCATCACCAACGCGTTCTACACGGAAGTCTCCCAGTTCCGGATTCCTCTTCCGGGACATTCTTTCGTCTCCATCAACGTGATCATCTTCTTCGTGGTGGTGATCGCTGCGATTTTCCTGGCCCACTACACGAGGTTTGGCCGAACCGTCTATGCCATCGGGGGGAACGAGCAGTCCGCTGTCCTGATGGGCCTTCCGGTGGGAAGGACCAAGGTCCTGGTCTACACGATCAACGGGTTCTGTTCGGCCTTGGCAGGAGTGGTATTCACGTTCTACATGCTTTCCGGCTACGGCCTGCACGCGGTTGGGATGGAAATGGACGCCATCGCCTCTGTCGTGATCGGAGGCACTTTGCTTTCCGGCGGAGTGGGCTATGTTCTGGGGACCATGTTCGGCGTGCTCATCCTGGGAACGATCCAGACCCTGATCATCTTTCAGGGGACCCTGAGTTCCTGGTGGACCAAGATCGCCATCGGCATTCTCCTTTTCTTGTTCTGCCTGCTGCAGCGCTTGTTCGAGACGGGCAAGGGGCTGAAGACCCAGGGGACGACTGGTGAACAGAAGGCGTAAGTTAAAGATTAAGTGGAAGTTAACTGAACGTTAAAAAATAAAAAGGAGTTCTTGACTTGCGTAATGTGAACGTTCACAATCGTTTTCACCTCATTGAATATTTGATTTGAACGGCGTGTCACGCCTTCCACGAAACAGCCATGGTTCTCAGCTAGGCTGCCGGAATCACTGAATTCCCACCCATACGCCTCCTGGCCGTCCTGGTCACGATGGCTCAACCCAATGGGTCCCCTTTTGGGGACGCCTAGAAGGAGAGTTCAAACATGAATCGTTTCGGAAAGCTAATCCTCAGCGTGTCCGCGACCCTGCTCCTCGGCACCAGCCTCTTCGCCCAGAAGACCGTCGGCATCGCGATGCCCACCCAGTCTTCCGCGCGCTGGATCAAGGACGGCGGCACCATGAAGACGATCCTCGAGTCCCGCGGCTACAAGGTCGACCTCCAGTTTGCCGAGGATGACATCCAGGCGCAGGTAGCCCAGGTAGAGAACATGATCACCAAGGGCGATAAAGTCCTCGTGATTGCAGCCATCGACGGCGCCGCCCTCTTCAACGTGCTCGAGCAGGCCCACGCCGCCGGCGTCCAGATCATTTCCTACGACCGCCTCATCATCAACAGCCCCTGGGTTTCCTACTACGCCACTTTCGACAACTTCAAGGTCGGCGTCCTCCAGGGCGGCTACATCGTCAAGACGCTCGGACTGGACAAGGGCAAGAAGGGCCCCTTCAATATCGAGCTGTTCGCCGGTTCCCCCGACGACACCAACGCCGGCTATTTCTTCAATGGCGCCATGTCCCAGCTCGGGCCCTACATAAAGAGCGGCGTGCTCGTGGTGCGCTCCGGCCAGACCGACTTCGCCAAGGTCGCCACCCTCCGCTGGGACGGCGCCGTGGCCCAGAAGCGCATGGACGACATTCTGACCTCCAAGTACACCGACGCCAAGGTCGACGCAGTGCTCTCCCCCTACGATGGCCTCTCGATCGGCATCCTCTCCTCGCTCAAGTCGGTCGGCTACGGCACTGCGAAGAAGCCGCTCCCCGTCGTGACGGGCCAGGACGCCGAGATCCCCTCGGTCAAGTCGATCATCGCGAAGGAGCAGACCCAGACTGTATTCAAGGATACCCGCACGCTGGCTAAGCGCGCCGCTGACATGGTCGACTCTGTCCTCAGTGGCAAGCCCGCAGAGATTAATGACACCAAGACCTACAACAACGGTGTCAAGGTCGTTCCGTCCTTCCTTTGCAATCCGGTCAACGTGGACATCACGAACATCAAGCCGGCCCTCATCGAGACCGGCTACTACACCGCGGCTCAACTCGGGATGTAAAATTCGGAAACCGAGTCGTTCGTTCCAAGGAAAGACCAAGGACACGGGACTCGCAAGAGTCCCGTGTCCTTAGTCGCTCGGGCGTTTTTTGGAAGGCGGAGACATGTTGGATACAATCCTGGAGATGCGCAACATCACGAAGACCTTCACCGGCGTGAAGGCCCTCGACGGGGTGAGCCTGAAAGTGAACCGCGACGAAATCCACGCTCTCGTGGGCGAGAACGGGGCTGGCAAGTCCACCCTGATGAAGATCTTGAGCGGGGTTTACCCGCACGGGGACTATTCGGGCTCCGTCGACTACGAGGGCTCGGAATGCGCTTTCAAGAGCATTCTCGACAGCGAGAAGCTCGGAATCGTCATCATCCACCAAGAGCTCGCCCTGATACCCTATCTCTCCATCGCGGAGAACATCTTCCTCGGCAACGAGAGGGCTAAGGGTGGAGTGATCGATTGGCATCGGACCGTCTCCTTGGCGAGCGAGCTCCTGGCGAAGGTGGGGCTCGACGAGAACCCGACTTCCCTCATCATGAACATCGGTGTCGGCAAGCAGCAGCTCGTCGAGATAGCCAAGGCCCTGGCCAAGAAGGTAAAGCTACTCATACTCGACGAGCCCACAGCGGCCTTGAACGATGAAGAAAGCAGCAAGCTCCTCGACCTCCTCCTAGAGCTGAAGAAGCAGGGTGTGACGTCGATTCTCATATCCCACAAGCTGGGCGAGATAGCGCGCGTCTCCGATTCCATCACGATCATTCGGGACGGCAAAGTGATTGAGACCCTCGACAACGGGACGAGGAAGGTCGACCAGGACCGCATAGTCAAGAGCATGGTCGGCCGCGAGATCGTGGACCGCTTCCCCAAGCGGGATTCGCATGTCGGAGAGGTCATCTTAAAGGTCGAGGATTGGAGCGTCTACCATCCCCTCTACGAGGACCGCAAGGTGATCAACGGCGTCTCGCTGAACGTCAGGCGAGGCGAGGTAGTCGGCTTGGCGGGCCTCATGGGAGCCGGACGCACCGAGCTGGCGATGAGCCTCTTTGGCCGTTCCTACGGGAAGCGGCACTCCGGCCGCGTCTTCAAGGATGGCAAGGAAGTGCAGCTCCATACGGTGAGCGCGTCCATCGACAACGGTATCGCCTACCTGACTGAGGACCGCAAGAACTACGGACTCGTGCTCATCGAGGATGTCAGGTCCAACATCTCCCTCGCGAGCCTGCCCAAGGTCAGCGCGGGGCAGGTGATCAACCAGGGCAAGGAGAACCAGGCGGCCACCGCGATGCAGCAGCAGATGAGGATCCGCTGCACCGGCATCGACCAGATCGTCGAGAGTCTCTCGGGAGGCAATCAGCAGAAGGTCGTACTCTCGAAGTGGATCCTGTCGGAGCCCGACATCCTCATCCTCGACGAGCCTACCCGCGGGATAGACGTCGGCGCCAAATACGAGATATATACGATTATCA
>JANYIU010000054.1 GCA_025361955.1 Holophagaceae bacterium | reverse complement strand
GCTGGAGATATCAGCGGGATGACCCTCGCACCGGGTGTCTATAAATGGGGCAGTGGTCTTAAGATCCTGACGGGTGATCTCACGCTCGTCGGCAGTGCGACGGATGTCTGGATCTTCCAGATCGCGCAAGGGCTGACCGTGGGCACTGCGGTCAACGCTACAAAAATCGTCCTGACGGGGGGGGCAGTAGCCAAAAATGTCTTCTGGCAAGTCAGCGGTGCCGTGGCTCTCAGTCCGAGCACGCACCTTGAGGGAGTCGTTCTATCGCAAACAGCTATCGCGCTGAAGCATTTAGCATCGATCAAAGGCAGGCTGCTGGCCCAGACAGCGGTAACCCTCGACACGAACACCGTGGTCGAACCAGTCCCGTAGCCGATCCCACCCAAGGGGTCGAACGACTCTTTCGTCCCCCTATCAGATTGGACAGGACCTAGGGGGTTGAAGGATGAATTCATACCGCCAGGGAGCGAAGAGAAAAGGTTGGCTGCACGCCAGCCGAAACGGAGCGCCCTGGTGATGTATGGAACAACGGACTGCTGTGTTTTCATGCCCGTCTTGGGTTGTTGCTCACGCGAGAATCTATGCCGAATCAGCAACGGTGAGGACAAAGGAGATCAATAGATCCATTAGAATTTATTAAAAAGGTTCCTCCTTCTAATGAAATCCTAACGAGGTAGTCATATTAAAAAATGGAACACAGAAAGCCTCACTTGTGCCCTTGTTGATTCTGAGTGGTTTTCTATTTAGCCTCCCAACCTTCGCTGATTCAGACAATTTCGCTGCAAACTGTGTGGCGCCAGGTAGCGTGACACCTTCCTTCCTGGGGGCGGCAGCAGCATTCGGAGCTTTTGGCGGCTCCGCAGGAATAACCAACCAGGGTATTTATACCGTCATCAACGGGGACATCGGCACCACAGCGGCTTCCACTTTGATCACTGGCTTCCACGATAAGGGTGCCGTTTATACAGAAAGTCCACTCAATATCGGAGCGGTGAACGGAACGATCCACACAGCCACTGCTCCATTTGGTTCTGTCCCCAACGTGATCGCAGCCGCAGCCGCACTTGCCGCACAAACGGCATTTGACAAGCTGTCCCCCGGAGCGCTGCCCGGAGGGATCAATGTCTCGACCTTGGGCGGCGGTGCCGGAGAACTCGGCAACCGCACCCTTGCGCCCGGCATCTACCGCTCCGCCCCAGGCTCCTTCGCCATTCAGGGTGGGGATCTCACCCTGGATGGTCGCGGCGATCCGAATGCGGTCTGGGTCTTCCAGATGGGCTCTTCACTCACGGTGGGCGGCCCAGGAGCGGCCTTCCCCCAGAGTGTCCTCATGGTCAACGGTGCTCAGGCCAAAAACGTCTTCTGGCAGGTCGGCAGCGCTGCGACGATTAACGCAGCCGGCGGCGGTACCATGGTGGGAACCATCATATCTTCTGCGGCAACGACGTTCTCGATCCCTGGCAACGTCCAGATCGTGACCCTGCAGGGCAGAGCGCTGGCCCTGCATGCCTCGGTTACCCTGGTGAACACCCACATCAATCTGCCTGCCTTCTAGGGCATGAGGTATTCAACGTGAAAGCAGGATAGGAAAAGGGGGACAGCCTGATTTTTTTATTTAGTCTGCCGCCCTTTTGCCTGCCCAATAAGTCGGACCTGAACTATTCTCAAGCCACGCACTAAAAATTAATTGATGAACCCTATGAGCTATAGAATCAACCCGGAAAAGGGTGGCCAGCCACCGCTTGTCTACAAACAAGAACGTGCATATTTTTTCAAGCAAGAGCATGTGTTTTTATGCCGGAAAAGCATACAATCACTCGGGGTGCTGCTCGCGCCTTCGGCCTCGCGATCCGCCAGACCATTCGCGGTTTTCAAGAGGTTGACCATGTCCAAAACAATCCGCGAACCCGCTATTCCCAACCACACTGCTGCAGGCACGGTAGAGGGCATCATTGAGGTCCGCCGCCAGGAAGCCTTGCTTAAAACCGGGGCCTTGCAGAATGCGATTCTCAATAGCGCCAACTTTTCGAGTATCGCCACTGACGAGAAGGGGGTCATTCAGATCTTCAATGTCGGCGCGGAGCGCATGCTGGGCTACACGGTCGCAGACGTTCTGAAAAAGATCACCCCGGCCGACATTTCCGATCCGCAGGAAGTGATAACGCGCGCCAAAGCATTGAGCCTGGAGCTGGGCACCACGATCACCCCTGGCTTCGAGGCGCTGGTGTTCAAGGCCTCACGCGGCATCGAGGACATCTACGAGCTGACCTACATCCGCAAGGATGGCAGCCGCTTCCCCGCGGTGGTGTCGGTCACGGCTTTGCGCGACGCTAAAAACGAAATCATCGGCTACCTGCTGATCGGCACGGACAACACGGCGCGCAAGCAGGCCGAAGAAGCGCTGCTCAAGGCGGGCGCCCTACAAAACGCGATTTTCAACAGCGCCAACTTCTCGAGCATCGCCACCGACGCGAAAGGCGTCATTCAGATCTTCAACGTCGGCGCCGAGCGCATGCTGGGCTACACGGCCAGCGATGTGATGAACAAGATCACCCCGGCCGACATTTCCGATCCGCAAGAAGTGATCGCTCGCGCCAAGTCGCTGAGCGTCGAGCTTTCCACGCCGATCACGCCGGGCTTCGAGGCCTTGGTGTTCAAGGCCTCGCGCGGCATCGAGGACATCTACGAGCTGACCTACATTCGTAAGGATGGCAGCCGCTTCCCAGCAGTCGTGTCGGTCACGGCGCTTCGCGATGCGCAGGACGCGATCATCGGCTATCTGCTGATCGGCACGGATAACACGGCGCGCAAGCAGGCCGAAGAAGCGCTGCTCAAAGCGGGAGCCCTGCAGAGCGCGATTTTCAACAGCGCCAACTTCTCGAGTATCGCCACCGACGCGAAGGGCGTCATTCAGATCTTCAACGTCGGCGCCGAGCGGATGTTGGGCTACGCGGCCGCT
>JANYIU010000050.1 GCA_025361955.1 Holophagaceae bacterium | reverse complement strand
GTGGAGGTGGAAGGGGTCCGCACCCTCGTGCCAGCTTGCGTGGCGCCTGTTGCGGAAGGCCTGCAGGTGCACACGCAATCGGAACGGGTGCGACGCTCGCGGCGCACCCTCCTGGAGATGCTGCAGGCCTCCGTGGACCTCTCGGATGCGCCAGATATTTTGGCGATGCTCGATGACTATGGGGTCGACCGGCAGCGCTTCCCCGAAGCCATCCGGCGCGATCCGCCCGTGCTCGATGACAACCCGATGTTCATTCGCGACTATGCCAAGTGCATCCTCTGTTGGCGCTGCGTCCAGGTCTGCGCCAGCGACGCCCAATACACCTACGCCATCAATTTCGAGAAGCGTGGCTTCGAAACTCGGATCGCAACCTTCTTCCAGCGCCCCTTGCCCCTCACCACCTGCGTTTTCTGCGGCCAATGCGTGGGCGTGTGCCCCACGGGAGCCCTCAAATCCAGGCGGACCTGGCTCATGGAGCAGGGACTGCCCCTCGACGACATCAAACCGGGTTCTTTCGCCTAGAGGTCCCATGCCCAAAGCCGAGCGCATCGTCACCACCACCTGTCCTTACTGCGGCGTTGGTTGCAAGCTAGAGCTGCACGTGCAGGACGACGTCATCTTCAACGTCACGTCCCCGTTCGCCTCCGTGGTCAATCACGGGAATCTTTGCGTAAAGGGCCGCTTCGGCTACGACTTCATCTACAGTCCCCACCGCGTGACCGTGCCCATGTTGCGTCGGGAACCCCAGTTCCCTGGCACGCGCACTCAGGCCTTTGCTCTGAGCGAATGGCGCGAAGCCAGCTGGGAGGAGGCCCTGGAACTCATCGCCGAGCGCCTAACCGCGATCTACCGGCGGGACGGTTCCGATGCCCTGGCGGCCTACTGCTGCGCCAAGGCGACCAACGAGGACAACTACCTGCTGCAGAAACTGTTCCGCGCCCTCTTCCGCACCAACCATATCGATCACTGCACGCGGCTCTGCCACGCCGGCAGCGTGATGGCCCTCCAGCTGGCGGTGGGCTCTTCCGCCATGAGCAATACCGCCTCGGAGGTGATCGAGAACGACGTCTTCCTCATCACGGGCTCGAATACCACCGAGAACCACCCGATCATCGCCTTGCAGATGAAGGCAGCCATCGAGAAGCATGGCGCGAAACTCATCGTGGTCGATCCCCGGCGCATCGAGATGGTGAATTACGCGGCTCTCTGGCTGCCCCTGCTGCCAGGCACGGACGTGGCGGTGTTTTCCGCGATGGCGCATGTGATCCTCAAGGAGAAGCTCTGCAACGAAGACTTCCTTCGGGAGCGGACCGAGAACTTCGCGGCCTTCGCGGCCTCCATGGAAAAATTCACACCCGAATTCGCCGAAGCGGTCTCGAGCGTGCAACGCGACCTCATCGTGCAAGCCGCCCGCCTGTACGCAGGGGCACACAACGCCGCCATCTATTGGTCCCTCGGGGTTCCGGAGAGTTCCCATGGCACGGACAACGCCTTCAGCCTCATCCATCTGGCCCTGCTCACGGGGCATATCGGGCGCCGAGGCAATGGCCTGAACCCGCTGCGGGGCCAAAACAACGTCCAGGGTGCTTCGGATTCAGGCGCCATGCCCTGGCACTACCCAGGTTACCAACCGGTTGACGATGAAGCTTCGGCCCTCAAGTTCGAACAGGAGTGGCACATCGAGTCCGGGGGTCTGAACCGGCACAAGGGCCTCACTACCACCGAGATCATCGGCGCCATTGCGCCCGGCGGCGTCCGCAGCCTCTATATCATGGGCGAGAATCCCATGATGTCTGAACCCAACCTGAACCATACCCGCCACAAGATGCAGGACCTCGAATTCGTGGTGGCCCAGGACCTCTTCATCAACGAATCTGGGGCTTTCGCGGATGTGTTCCTGCCCGCTACGTCTTGGGCCGAGAAGGAAGGCACCTTCACCAATACCGACCGCCGGGTCCAGCTCGTCCGGCGGGCGATCCCGGCTCGCGGCCAGGCCCGGGCGGACTGGGAGATCATCTGTGCTCTGGCCTTGCGATTGGAGCAGCGCCTGGGCCGGGCGGAATCAGCCAAGTGGGATTATGCGCACCCCTCTGAAGTGCTTGCAGAGATGGGGCGTCTCGTCCCGGAATACGCAGGGGTGAAATACGCTCGCCTGGAGGACGAAGGCCTCCAGGTCCCGGTCTGGGATGACCAGCACCCCGGCACGCCCTTCCTCTTCGAAGGGAGCTTCCCCCGCGGCAGGGCCAAATTCCACCCCCTGGATTTCCGCCCCGCCGCCGAGACCCCGGACCAGGAATACCCCTTCATCCTCACCACGGGTCGCGTCCTGGAGCACTGGCATGGGGGTTCCATGACCCGGCATTCGAAGCTGGATGACCTCTATCCCGAAGCCCTGATGGAACTCCACCCCGAGGATGCCACTCGCCTGGGGGTGGAGGACCGGCAGACCGTCCGGGTGAGTTCCCGACGAGGCACCCTCGTCCTCCGCGTCAGCATCACCACGCGAACCACCCTCGGCGTAGTCTTCATCCCCTTCCACTTCCGGGAGGCCGCCGCCAATCTCCTCACCAACGACGTCCTGGATCCCCTGGCGAAGATTCCTGAATACAAGGCCTGTGCCGTGCGGATCTCAAAGGCTGACGAGAGCGAATTGGCGAGGCCCCAGGCCACCCAAGCCAGGGGCCGATACTGATCAGGTCATGACGGGTTGAGCTTCCCGAACACCAGGGTGTCTCGGTAGTGATCAAATTCGATGGCGTTCTCCCTCAGGACGCCATCGAGGGTGTAGCCGAGCCGCCTCGGGATGGCGGCTGAACGCTTGTTATGAGAGGAACACCGGATTTCCACCCGGTGGAAATCCAGATCGAAGCAAGTCCGCTCCAGCAGACGTACCGCCTCGGAGACGTAGCCCTTGCCCTCGAACTGCCCCAGGATCCAGTAGCCCAGTTCGCAGCATTCGTGGTTCCACTGGATCGCGTGGACACCAGCGTTGCCCAGGTAGACGCCCGAAACGGGATCGAACATCCCATAGTCGATCAGCGTTCCGTCTTTCCGGCCGTCCTGGGTCCGCTGGATGTAGTCACGGATGTCCTCCACGGTCTTCGTGGGATCGACCCAGGGCAGGAAGACCCGCAAACGGTCGCGATCCCTGTCCACATAGCGGAACATGGTTTCGGCGAGGGTAAGGTCGTGCTTCCTGAGCGCGAGGCGCTCGGATTCGATTCGTCCCGGGAAGGCTTTCTTGTCCATGGAGACAGGGTGGGACAACCGCTCCCTTGGCGCAACTGGGAGCGGGTTCCCGGTAGGCACTCACCAGGGCCGCCCTGTTTTGTGGCGCCCCTGGTGAGTTCCTGCTGCGAGAGTTTTCTAGTTCAGCTTGGCCAGCACGTCCTCGATAGCCTTCATGGCGTCGGCGGGCAGTTTGTCGGCGCCGCCCATTTCGGTCTCGCGGCTCTGCACGAAGCTTACGCGATCGGCCATGCGAGCCTTGAATTCGGCGCGGTAGATGGGTTCGTTCAGGTTAGCTTCGAAGCCGGGCCATTCCAGGATCTTGATGTCCTGGAAAGGGCCCCAGGGCTTGAAATCCGCCTTGCTCTCGACGATGGCCTCCAGGATGCCCAAGGTGTCCGCAGGCTTCACCTTCTTGCCCATGAAGGAGCCGGTATTCAGGACGTAGCAGGCCACGCCGTCGCCGATGAGGGTCTTGAAACGATCGTAATCAAGGGCGAGCGGATAGGTGCGGAAGGGATTGGCGTAGGGTTCTACCACCAAGGCGTTGGGATCCACGCCCGGGGCCAGACGCTCAGCGGAAGTCCGCTTGGTGGCGAGGGTGGCCCCGAACACAGAGCCGAGGCTCGGTCCTTCCAGCTTGATGACCGGCGGCAAGGTCTCGTCCTTCATGAGCCAGAAGATCGCGTTGATGGGCTCGTCGATGCGGTCCACGCGGTTGGGAGACCAGAGCCTGGACTTCACGGCGCGGCCGTTGCCATTGCGCAGATCCTCGCTCACGACCTTCAGCGAGCCATCTGGATAACGCGTCACACCGTTGTTCTGCAGCGTGAGGATGAACTTGTTGTCCGCGCAGTCCATCGGGTAGTCCTGGGTCTTGTCGAAATAGGCGGGCTCCAGGGCGATGGAATACTTGTCCTTCACGTTGATCACGAAGGCGTCGTCATGAACTACGGTGATGTCGTACTTCTCGCCGTGGCGGGCGTGGGTGATGGTGGACTTGCCAGAACCCGAAAGGCCAAAGACGGCTGCCACGTAACTCCTGCCGTCGGGTAGGTTATACTTTTTCATACCGCCGTGACAGCTGGCATACCCATGTCGGGCAGCCAAGTGCCAGGCCAGGGTCAGCGTGCCCTTCTTGTGCTCGCCGAAGTAGCGCATACCCAGGAGGGCCAAGGTGTTGTGCTCGCTGTCAAAGAAGCTGAGCCCCATGGGGTGGTCGGGGTGGGTCCAGTCGGGATCTGAAAAGACGAGGATGTCCCCTTCGGCATAAGGTTTGGAGTTCTCGTAGCGGGCCGCGTAGACGTCGTTGATCCACTGGAAATTCAGTAGCCAGCTATAGAGGATGTTCGCGTGCTCCTCGGGAATCACCAACCGGGCGCGGACCATGAAATCTTCGTCCAGCCCCACCAAGGCCTGAGTGGTGATCATCTTGCGCTTGCGGGTCTGGTAGATGGCTTCTACAAGCTTGTTGTAGAGGTCGTTCTTATCGACCCCGGGCTGGCCCAGGATACGGCGGGCAGCAGCGGCGCGACCGGACACGGCGCCATCGTTCATCAGCAGGGCCTTGGCGTCCGCCGGCAGTCCCAGCAGTTCCGGCTTGTAGACGGGCATGCCATCCAGGACAACGGTGCCGGGAGCCTGCACGGCTAGGCGATAGGCCTCGGTCACATTGGTCACCGGCAGGACATTGTTGCCGTAGAAGGCAGTTTCCACCGTCGTACGGATTTGGGAAGCGATCTGATTGAAGAGGTCCTTGCCTGGATAAGAGCCGACTGTGGCCATGCGTGTCTCCTTATGTAAATAAAGTTACCACCCGGAACCGAAAGAAAACTTTATATATCAGAGGCCATCGATCGCGCTGCTAGGGACCATGCCTGCTTATTCGAAGTCCGTTTTCTCGGGATTGCCTAGAAAGAGTTGGTAGGCCTGATTCTGGGTCTCCTCCGTATGCGGATAGCCAACCTCCCCCAGGAAGCGCTGAAAGGATGCCCGCTCTCGCTCCGGAATCTGGAAGCCAACCAGCACTTGACCGTAGGTGGCTCCGTCGTTGCGGTAATGGAAGAGACTGATGTTCCAGGTGTCCGCCATGCGGGACAGGAATTCCAGCAGGGCTCCTCGGCGCTCCGGAAACTCAAAGCGATACAGAAGCTCATTGATATCGTGCTTCACATGCCCCCCCACCATGTGCCGCAGGTGCTGCTTGGCCAGTTCGCTGTCGGTAAGGTCCTTCAGGCGGTAGCCCGCCTCTCTCAGTGCCCGCAGGGCCTCGTCCCGGGCTGCCTTTCCTGGCAGGCCCATACCGATGAAGACGTAAGCCTGATCCGGGTCGGTATAGCGATAGTTGAATTCCGTGATGGGCATGGAACCCATGACCTTGCAGAAGGTCTT
>JANYIU010000016.1 GCA_025361955.1 Holophagaceae bacterium | reverse complement strand
CAGCTGAGAACAGGGGTTTGCCGAGCATGCCGGGGTCGATCTCGATGCCCAACCCAGGACCGGAGGGCGCTGAGCCGAAACCTCCGACACTCCTCGGCTGGTAACCAGCGACATGTTCATTGGTCCAGTCGTTCATGAATGAAACCGTTAAGAGTGCCGCTGGGCGTGTGCTTGCAGCCATGTGAGCCGAGGTCGCGGAGACGATGTCACCCCCCCAGGTGTCCTCGATGGTGACCTGCAAGCCCAGCTCCTGGGCTAGATCACGCAGGAGCTTGGCCTTGGTGAGCCCACCGACCTTGGACACCTTCAGATTGAACGCACCCGCGCCGCCCTCGCGTGCGGCGCGAAGCAGCGTTGGCACATCGTGGACAACCTCGTCATAGACCATCGGCAGGGTGGTGTGTCTCCGGACCTCGATGCACTCCTCCATCGTGGGGCATGGCTGCTCGAAGTACAGACGGGGGAGGTCCTCCATCAGCCGAGCGGCCCTGATGGCATCGTTCAGCCGCCACCCGCAATTGGCATCGGCCACGACGAGATCCTCGGGTCCGGTTGCCTCGACCACCCGGCGAGCGCGGAGGCCATCCTCGACCGGATCGCCGCCGATCTTCAATTGAAACCGATGAATGCCCTCAGCGCGGCGAGCCATGACGTACTCAGTCATCGCCTCGGGTGGCCCCAAGGGGACCGCCATGTAGAGCGGGAAGCGTTCCTGGCGGAGCCCGCCAAGCAAGGTGGTCACGCTAATGCCAAGGGTGCGACCGGTGATGTCCCAACAGGCAATATCGAGGGGGCTCTTCGCGTACTCGTGGCCCATCAGCGCAGCATCCATGGCGTCGTTCACTGCAGCGAGATTGGTGGGATCGACGCCGAGGATGGCTGGCGCCAGCAGGCCCAGCGCTGCCCGCGCTCCAGCGGCATGAGAGGCCAGATAGGTGCTGCCCAGCGGACAAACCTCACCCCAGCCCTGTACCCCATCATCGGTGCACACTCGCACAATCGTGGACTGCAGCGACCCAATGACACGTCCGCCTGACATGACATAGGCGCCATGGATATAGGTGAGCTTGAAGTCGTAAACCTCGACGCGGGTGATTCGCATGGTGTCCTCTCCTTTGGCTACCTGGGCCACGGCATTGTCGTGGTCGCTGCTGGGGCGATCCAATATAACCGCATTGAGGGAGTTTGCCTGGGGGGAAGGTCTCGAACGTTGGCCTGCCATTCCGCCATTCAGATCGTCGGAGATTCCTGGTGCGATGATAGGCCAGGCTGAGGTGCCGGATCAGGACGGCGGTGGTGGCAAGGATGGCAGCGGCACACAACGCAATGAGATACCCTCGCGCATGATCTGATCACGCCAGCTTGGTGGTTGACATGTCCAAATTTTAGCTAGGCCTAGGCGCTACGTTTGTGCTCTGGCTCATCTACCACCACGCCCTCTGCAGACCCGGCGACAGGACCCATCAACGGATCGGTTCAGGGGTAGCGGAGCGCCTGGGTATTTGCAGCAAAGCAACTCCCATGAGAATCACGGCCATGCCTAGAGCCATCCACCCGCTGAAGCGTTCTTCGAGGATCAGGCAACCCAGCAGAACGGCGACCAAGGGATTGATGTAAACATACGTGCTCATCTTCGTGGGGGGCCAAATTTTGGACAGATAAACAAAGGCGCTGAAGCCCACCAGGTCAACCAATACAGCCATGTATGCCACAGAGAGACCGGATTGCCAGGTGAGCGGCGCGTGCAGGAACCCGCCTGTGAACGGCACCACCACCAGTCCCAGAGCCCCGCCAGTAACCATCTGCACTCCCACCTGCCCGAGCAGTCCCTGACCCTTCACGTGGTTCCGCCCATGTAAGGTGCCGTACGCCCAAAAGAACACGGCCAGCAGGATGGCCAGAACCCCCCAGAGGCTGAGGATCTGGGTTGCAGATTTGGAAAAGATCAGAATCGCGACCCCACCCAGACCCAGGATCAGACCGGACCAGGCCCGCAGACCCAAGCTCTCTCGGCCCATGACGGCATAGAACAGAGGCGTTGTGGAACAAAGGACAGCCGCCGTCCCGCTGCTGAGGTGCCCCTCGGCCCAAGCCACGAGGGCACTGGCGGCGGTAAGGAGCAGGAAACCCTGCAGCATGAGGTGGGGCAGGTCCCGCCTCTGGGGTGGCGCCTCCCCCAAGACTCTGCTTAGGAGCAGCGCCAGGATGCCGCCTGACAGGTATCTGGCGGCCACAAGGCCGAATGGGTTGAAGGATTCAATGGCCAAGGCGATGGCAAAGAAATACGAGCCCCAAACGAGGGCAACAATGAGGAATGCAATCCAGGCTTTCACAAAAGGCCCATGCTCTCAGCCAATCCAATTGATCCTGTTTCCATTTAAACACGAAATCACGATCTTTTCGTCGGCCCACGCGGCCCATGCACTTAACTGGGGCCAATCATCCCTTCGGCAGCGTGACCGAAAATTTTGCTCCTTGACCGGGTTGGCTGTCTACGCCCACCGTGCCTTCCATGGCTTCCGCGAGATGCTTTACGATGGCGAGCCCGAGACCGGTTCCGCCCAGATTCCGGGAACGTCCCGCATCCACTCGGTAGAAGCGCTCAAAGATCCGGTGCAGATGCTCAGGAGGTATGCCCGGGCCTTGATCTGCCAGGATGATCCGCACTCTGGCGTCCGTAGTCTCGACCTCGATACGCACCGGGGTGCCTTCCGGGCAGTACTTCACGGCGTTGTCCAGGAGGTTGGAGAAGATCATATCCAGAGCCCGGCGGTCAGCCTGGACCCGAATGCCTGCGGGGATAGCATTCTGGAAGGGCATTTGCTTCTGTCGAAAGCGGTCCTGGTAGAGGGGCAGGATGTGCTCCAGGAAGCTCGAAAGATCGACATTCTCGGTTCGAAGCGCGAACTCCCGGGATTCGATCCGGGAGAGATCTAGGAGGTCCTCGACCAGGCGTTGCAGGCGTTCGGCATTGCGTTCCAGGATCTCAACGAAGCCGAGGGCGGCTTCCGGATCCCCCAGGGCTGAACGCAGGGTCTCAGCGGCAGACCGGATGGAGGCCACAGGGGTCCGTAGCTCATGACTGGCGTTGGCCACGAAGTCCTTGCGAATGGATTCCAGCCTTCTCAGATTGGTGACATCCACCAGCGCGATCAGCATGTCTCCGGGCCGATCCGGAAGGGGCGAGGCGTGGGCGAGAAGGCGGCGCGGCTTGACGCCTCCCAGTTCCAGTTCAACAGCGGACATGTCTGCGCCGCTGCGAGCGCGACCGAGCATTTCGATCAGATCAGCGTTCCTGATGATTTCAATGAGGGGGCGTCCGATGGATTTCTCATTCAAGAGGAGCATGGCTCGGACCGCGGGATTCATGTGCACGGTGCGGTCCTCCATATCCACCACCAGCACACCTTCCTGCATGCTGGCCAGGATGCCGCGGAGGAGATCCCGTTCCGAGCGGAGCTCCCGCATGGCATCCCGAAGGCTGGTGGCCAGCAGATCCAGGGCATGCCCCAGCTCTGCCAGTTCATCGGTGCCATGGGTCCGGGTCCGGGTCTCCAAATCGCCGCGCACCATTTGGGCAGCCGCCTGCGCCATGGCGCGCAGGGAACTGGAAAGCCAGTGGGCGGCCGCGCTGCTGAAGATAGCAGCGGCGACAAGGGCCAGCAACGAGGCTGTCCAAAGCAGCTTGCGGAATTGCCCGACGACCTGATCCACATCTGCCAGTGGCAAAGCCACCCGGACTACCCCCACGTTCTGCGCATTAGTGCCCCGCAAAGCACGAGCCACGTACATCATGCGCCGCTGCAGCGTGCTGCTGTAGCGGAGCGAAACGCCCTCTCCGCCGGTGAGGGCGGCCATGACCTCCGGCCGGTCGAGGTGGTTTTCCAGGTTTGGAACAGCGGCTTCCTCAAGACTGGAGTCGCCCAGGACCACACCGGTGATGGCGATCAGGGTCACCCTGGCGTTGGCGCGCTGCCCCAGGCCCTTGGCAAGGGCTTGCCAGAGTCCCGGAGCCTGGGGAGAAGTCTTCTGGGAGAGAGCCAGGGCTTCAGGTTCCATGAGTCTCGCGCGCACCAGGAGATCGGCACGCACGCGTTCCGTAAGCAGTCGATCCAGCCTTGGCGCCAGGAAGAGATCCGAAACCAGCAGGGCCATCACGATGAGTCCCAGAGACACGAGGAAGAGCTTGGTGCGGACCCTGAATCTCACGCTTTCGTCTCCTGCGGATTCTCAACGAAGCGGTAGCCCACTCCCCTTACGGTCTCGACGAAGGACTCGGCTCGCCCAAGTTTCTCCCGGAGCCGCTTCACATGCGTATCCACCGTGCGGGTTTCCGACTCCGCATTCATGCCCCAGACATCCTCCAGCAACGTGATGCGGGTTTGCACGCGGTTCCTTCGCTCGTAAAGGGTGAGCAGCAACCGGAACTCCGTGAGGGTCAACCGGGCTTCCTCGTCGTCCACCCAGGCCCGGTGGGCTTCGGGATCGATGCGGAGGCAGCCGAAGTGGATAATGGCCTGGTCCAGCGAGGGTTCTGCCCGTCGCAGAACCGCCTGGATCCGCAGGATCAGCTCCCGCACGCTGAAGGGTTTCACCACGTAATCTTCCACACCCAGCTCGAAGCCGAGCACCCGGTCGATCTCCTCTCCCTTGGCTGTAAGCATGATCACGGGGATGTCTTTCGTTTCCGCACTAGACTTAAGGAGTTTGCAGATTTCAGTACCCTGGAGGTCTGGCAGCATCAGGTCCAGGAGGATGAGGTCGGGCCGCGATTGCCTCGCTTGTTCCAGACCGTCGCTGCCACGTAAAGCCTGGGACACGTCGTGGCCAGCTTTTCGTAAGTTGTAGTCCAGAATCTTTTGAAGATCCTGCTCGTCTTCGATCACCAGGATTCGTGCCACAGCCGATACCGCCTTCTTTCGACCATTATCCAGGCGCTCTTGTGGGCTTATCCAGGATAAAATGAAGGCCGAGCGGCTTCCGCCGCTCCTTTTTTGTGATGGATCCATGGCCCTTTCCGACGAAATCCAGAAACGACGCACCTTTGCCATCATCAGCCATCCCGACGCGGGCAAGACGACCCTCACCGAGAAGCTGTTGCTCTATAGCGGCGCCATCGACCGTGCGGGGTCCGTGAAGGGCAGGGAAGGCGCGGGCATGGCCCAGTCCGACTGGATGACCATCGAGCAGGAGCGCGGGATCTCCGTGACCTCCGCCGCCATGCAGTTCGTGTATAGGGACCATGTCATCAACCTGCTGGACACCCCGGGCCACCAGGATTTCAGCGAGGACACTTACCGGGCGCTCACCGCGGCGGACAGTGTGGTGATGCTTCTGGACTGTGCGAAGGGCGTGGAAGAGCAGACCAAGAAGCTGTTCCGGGTGGCCAGTGAGCGGAAGCTGCCCATCTTCACTTTCGTGAACAAGCTGGACCGGCCGGGCCGAGAACCCATTGAACTGATCGATGAAGTGGAAGAACTCTTCGGCCTCCATGCGGTGCCCATGACCTGGCCCATCGGTTCCGGTCCCGATTTCAAGGGCGTCTACGTCCGGGCCACGGGGCAGATCCAGGTCTTCGAGCGGGCCAAGGCGGGCCGGAAGGCCCGGGTGGCCGGGCAGGGCGGCCTGGATGATCCCGAGATCAAGGCCCTCCTCACGGTCCAGGAACTGCAGCAACTCAAGGATGATCTGGAACTCATGGAGCATGTCCTGCCGGCCTATGATCGGGACGCGTTTCTGGCTGGACGCCAGTCCCCCGTGTTCTTCGGTTCGGCCCTCAACAACTTCGGCGTCAGCGAATTCCTGGATGAGTTCCTGGAGATGGCTCCGGCCCCTCACGGCCATCCCCTGGCGAACGAGGGCGAGGTGAAGCCCGAGCAGCCCTTCACAGCCTTCGTTTTCAAGGTCCAGGCCAACATGAACAGGGCCCATCGGGACCGGGTGGCCTTCGCCCGGATCGTCTCCGGGCACTTCCAACGGGGCATGGACGCCCTGCACGTGCGGGAGAAGAAATCCATCAAGCTCAACTACCCGCACATGTTCTTTGGGCGGGAGCGGCTGATTGTGGATGAGGCCTTTCCCGGGGACATCCTGGGGCTCATCAACCCCGGCATGTTCCGCATCGGGGACGTGCTCTCGGCGGCGGGACCCGTAGAATTCCATGCGGTGCCCCGGTTCTCCCCGGAACAGTTCGCGAGCGTCCGGCTGGTGGACCCCGGAGCCAGGAAGGGCTTCCTGAAGGGGCTCCAGCAGATTGCAGAGGAAGGCGTGGTGCAAGTCTTCTGGCCCAAGGGGGGGGCACCCCTGCCCATTCTGGGAGCTGTGGGTCGGCTCCAGTTCGAGGTGCTCCAGCACCGGCTCAAGGATGAATACGCCTCAACCGTGCTGCTGGAGCCCCGCAGCTTCGTCATGGCTCGGTGGCTGGAGGGGGGCTGGCCTGAACCCAGCCGATTCTGGGGCGAGTTGGTGGAAGACAACGAGGCAAATCCTGCGATCCTCTTCGAAAACGACTGGCAGCGTAGGACGACGATTGAGAAAAATCCGAGCCTGACCTTTCTGGACCATCCACCGAAATAGCTATGAATATTGCTAGGTACCCCAGCCGGGCCATTCCCTTGACCGGAAAGGATTGGTCGCGAATTCATGCCTGCGGCTGAAGATCCGATAACATGACCAGAAGCGGCGGGAGTGCTCCATGCCACAAGAACTTAAACCTGAAGATCTGATCGTCACTGAACAGGACGGCACGCGCCGCATCAATCACGATGTGCTGGAATCCTATGGGCTATTCAACCTGCCCAAGACCCTGATGCGCAATGCGCTAATGGTCTACTACGACAACGCCACCCGCCAAGGCAAAGGCGCTGCTCACGTGGTCCGGACCTTCATCAACATCGCCAGTTCCATCACCCGTTTCCCCAAGCAGGTGGCCATCAACTTCACCCGAGGCGTCGCCTACCGAAGGAACATGCGAATGCTGAGGCGATACAGCCGCTGAAAGTGCGGCTCGGAAATCAGCCGTAGCGGCCTTCGATGTAGTCCGCCGTGCGGGAGTCCCGCGGCGTGAGGAACAGGTCCTGAGTCCGGTTCACCTCCACTACCTCGCCCAAGAGCATGAACGCGCATTCCCGACTGACCCGGCGAGCCTGGGCCATATTGTGCGTGACGATGAGGATGGTGTAAGTCCCAGCTAGGGCCAGCATGAGATCTTCGACTGCCAGGGTGGCCTCCACGTCCAGGGCCGAGCAGGGTTCGTCCATGAGAATGACTTCCGGTTTCAAGGGCAGCAGACGCGCGATGCACAGCTTCTGCTGCTGCTCCAACTGGAGCGTGGTAGCTCGGACATGCAGGCGATCCTTGAGGTCGTCCCAAAGAGAAACTTCCTGCAAACTTTTCTCAACGGCTTCGTCCAACAGGGACTTCTTCAGGGAACTGCGGGCGGAATGCACCCGCAGCCCGAACACGACGTTTTCGTAGACGGAGATCGGCAGGGGATTGGGACGTTGGAACACCATCCCGACCGCCTTGCGCAATTCGATCAATGAGACATCCGGATCGTAGGCATTCTTCCCCAGGATCCGGATCTCTCCAGTCGTCTTCACATTGCCGTAGCGCTCATTGATCCGATTGAAACAACGCAACAGGGTGGTCTTGCCGCATCCGGAAGGGCCTATCAAGGCGGTCACTTCTCCCTGATTGATGTTGACGCTCACGTTCTTGAGCGCCTGGAAGTCACCGTACCAAAGATTGACATCCCTGGTCTGGATGCTGAAGTTCGAGGCGGCAGTGCTCATCCGAAGATCCCGAGTACGTAGTCGTTGGTTTTCTGTTCCTTAGGAGAACCCGAGAATATGACCTCGGTGGCGTCCACTTCAATGAGCTCTCCCTTGAGCATGAACGCGGTGCGGTCGGCTAGGCGCCTGGCCTGCTGGACAAGATTGGTCACCAGGATGATCGTGATTTCTGCTCGAAGTTCTTTCAGCACGTCTTCGATCCGCATGGTCGTGACGGGGTCGATGGCGATGGAGAACTCGTCGAGACAGAGAACCTCGGGATCGTGGGAAAGGGCCCGGGCGATGGTCAGCCTCTGCTGCTGACCGCCAGATAATTTTGTCCCCAACGAATTC
>JANYIU010000015.1 GCA_025361955.1 Holophagaceae bacterium | reverse complement strand
AACGCCACCAGGCTGGAAGCCATCCCTGGAGCGGTGCCCAACCTCCTGACCCTGGGCGCGGGCTGCCCCTTCGAGAACCGTTGCCCCATCGCTCAGGCCGTCTGCCATGAAACGTTCCCGGAGGAACGCAAGGTGTCGGCGACCCATTCCGTCTGGTGCCACGGCGTCGCGGCTCAATGAAGGAGAAAACGATGGAACCTCTTCTTGCCGTCCGCGCTGTGGCCAAACACTTCGAACTCCCCCATGGCAGCCTGCTGAAGGCGGTCGACGGCGTCTCCTTCACGGTCCAGAAGGGCGAGACGGTCGGTGTAGTCGGTGAATCCGGCTGCGGGAAATCCACCCTGGGCAAGACCTTGCTCAGGCTCTACGAACCCACCGCTGGGGCGGCTCTCCTCAATGGCACGGACATCTTCAAACTGGGCGCCAGCGAGCTCAAGCTGGCCCGTCGGAAGATGCAGATGATTTTCCAGGACCCCTTCTCGTCCCTGAATCCCCGGCGGAGCGCCGCCTCGATCATCGAACAGCCTCTTGTCATCCATGCCATGGGAACGCAGCGCGAGCGTCAGGAACGAGTCGATGACCTGATGCATGAAGTGGGGCTCGATATCCGCTACCGGGACCGCTACCCCCACCAGTTCTCCGGCGGTCAGCGCCAGCGTGTGGGCATCGCCCGGGCCCTGGCCCTCAACCCTGAACTGGTCATCTGCGATGAAGCAGTCTCCGCCCTCGATGTCTCCGTCCAGGCCCAGGTGATCAACCTCCTGCTGGATCTCCAGCAGCAGCACGGGCTCACTTATGTCTTCATCGCCCATGATCTGTCGGTGGTGGAATTCATCTCGGATCGGATCCTGGTGATGTACCTGGGCCGGGTGGTTGAGGACGCGCCCAAGCGCGAGCTCGTCTCCAAACGGCTCCATCCCTACACCCAGGCCCTGTTCCTGGCCTCGCCGGTCATGGATCCTGATCTCCGTGGCAAGAAAGCCACCGTTAGCGGGGATCTGCCTTCTCCCATCAATCCCCCCAGCGGCTGCCACTTCCACCCCCGCTGCCCGCATGCCACCGCGAAGTGCAAGGAGATCTACCCTGAGCGCAAGGAAATCTCTCCTGGGCACTTCACCTCCTGTCACCTCTATTGATCCCGCTGCGGGCCGGTTCAGCAGCGGTGCCCAGCTGATTTACCGGTGACGATGGCCGCATTGCGAAAAAGCAATTTTCCGCGACTGAATCGTTAAGATCCCGACTCAGGAATCCCGGCAACTTGACGATGCAGAGGTAGCGGTGCACGCCCAGCCGTCCTAGGCAGGTTTGCTACCGCTTGCCGGAACCGGATATGAACCCTGAGTCCTCTGCTGCGAACTCCAGATCCAGAAAGTCGAGGCCATCGCCACGATGGCGGGCGGCATCGCCCATGATTTCAACAACAGTCTCAGCGCCATCATGGGCTCTCTCGAACTGATGCGCGAGGAAATTCCTCCTGACCACTCGGCTAACAAACACCTCGAACGGATGAAGAAGGCAGGCTCCAGCGCCTGCGCGCTCGCCAAGCAGATGCTGAATCTCAGCCGGACCAGCCCCGTCCAGAAGGTTCCGATCCACCTCGGTGACACAGTCTCCGATGTCCTGCGACTCGTGCATGCAGGCCTGCCCAAGGCCATCAAGATCAATTTCCTGAATACGGCACTAAATGACATCGTCATGGCCGATGCCACGCAGCTTCAGCAGGTAGTCATGAACCTCGCCACCAATGCCTCCCACGCCATGGCCAACCAACCCATGGGATGCATCGATGTCACGCTGTGCGAGGCCATCCTCCCCAGTCCAGAGAACCGCCCCGAAACCATCACGCTTACTCCCGGGGAATATATCCGGCTCGATTTTTCCGACAACGGCCACGGCATTCCAAAGGAAATCATCAACAAAGTATTCGATCCCTTCTTCACCACCAAACCGGTCGGATCGGGTACCGGCCTGGGTATGGCGGTCGCCCAGGGGTTTGTCGCCAGGCATGAGGGTTCCCTCGGCATTCAAAGCGAGGTCGGCAAGGGCGCCACCTTCATCATCCATTTGCCGAGGTACTATGCACCCTCCGAGACTTCCCATCTTGCGGACTTCAATAACCTGAAAATCCTGCTGGTCGATGACGATACGAATGATCGCGAAACCATGGCGGCCGGACTTTGCAGAGCTGGCCATATCGTCACCGAGGCTTCCAACGGCAGTTACGCTCTCAATCTCTTGGAAGAAAACCCCGGCGCTTTCGATGCGGTCGTGACCGACCAGATCATGCCCGGCATGACTGGCATGGACCTGGGCGAGAAACTCCGACTGTGCGCGCCTGAGGTCCCGGTGTTCCTGATTTCTGGCTATACGGGTCCAATCGCTCAGTCATCCCTGAAGGAGAAAGGCATTGTCAAGCTCTTCATGAAGCCGATTGCCATCCATGAACTCGACCACGCGATCCGCGAATCCAAGCTGCGCTCAACCCATACCTGAGCGCCAATCGAACGTTTCGCCAGCAGGAAGCCGGCGCTTCAATCCGCTAGCCTACCGATTTTGGGACAGCAGATTCTTCACCACCTTGCCCAGCCGGGCGATATCCACTTCCGCCTTTTCCGACCAGCACGCTGCATTCAAGCGGATGAAATCGTCAAACTTGTGCGTGGGCGAAAAAATGTAGCCGGGCGCGATGGCAATGAAGGCCTTCAGGGCTTCGTGGTAGAGCTCCATGGAATCCAGCTTGCCGGGCAGTTGGACCCATAGGACGAAGCCTCCTCCGGGTTCGGTGATGCGGGTACCCTCAGGGAAGTGGGTGAGGATCGCCTGGGACATCAGCATGCTCTTCTGGGCGTAGGCCCGCCGGATCTTCCGGAGATGGGCGTCGTAGCCCCCGCTCTCCAGGAAGCGGGCGATGGTGAGTTGCGGTAGCACGGAGGTGCGGATGTTCAGGGCGTATTTGCTGCACTGGACGGCGCGGTAGTACTTGCCCGGGGCCACCCAGCCAATGCGAAAGCCACTGGAGATATCCTTTGAAAAAGAAGAACAGAGCATCACCAGTCCCTCAGTGTCGTAGGACTTGGCCACCCGCGGGCGGCGATCGGAGAAGTAGAGCTCGCCGTTGATGTCGTCCTCAATGAGAGGAATCCCTTGGGCGCGCAGGATCTCCACCAGTTCGCGCTTGTCCTCGTCCTCGATGAGGCTGCCGGTAGGGTTGCTGAAATTGGTCATGGCCACTACAGCCTTGATGGGATGGTTCTCCACCGCGAAGCGCAGAGCCTCAAGGCTCATGCCCTTGCGCGGGTGGGAGGGAATCTCCAGGGCCCGCAAATGCTGGGCCTCCAGGGCGAGTAGGATGCCGAAATAGGTGGGGGATTCGATGGCCACCAGATCCCCCGGTTTGCAGACCGCCTGCAGGCAGAGGCAGATGGCTTCAGTACAACCGGCGGTGATGACGATCTCGTCGGGCGAGATATCACAGCCGAAACCGAAGGCCCTTTGGGCCACCTGGATGCGCAGATCCTCCCGCCCCTCCACGGCCTCGCCAAGATGATGGGGAAACTTCCCGTCCCGGGCCAGTTCCGCCAGAATCCGGTTGAGCTTGGACGTCGGGAGCAGGGTTGGATCGGGCAGAGCCGCCCCGAACTGGGCATAGTCCAGGTTGAGCGTGTCATGAATGAGTCGCAGAGATACCTCGTCGATGCTCACATTGGTGGGGTTGCCCTGCACGGGCTCGAACTCCGGCTCGGGCACCATCTTCTTCGGTTGCAGCTTCACGTAGTAGCCAGACTGAGGACGAGCTTCAATGACGCCCCGGTTCTCCAGCAGCCGGTAGGCCTGAAGCACCGTTGAGAAGCTGACCTCTCGCTGCACACTGGATTCACGGATCGATGGGATACGGGTGCCGATGGGGAAAGTCCCGGAGCGGATCTGATCCTCGAGTTCCTGGGCAAACCGCTCGTACAACGGGGCCTTCTTGGTTTCCCTCATAACCCTGCCTCCTGCGATATCCCTGTGTAACTAGATTAGGAACCGTTGCGGAATAACCACTGTTTTTGTGGTTGTTACGTTACGGTTCCTTATGCCGCTCTCGCCACCATGACTACAAGATTATTAACTGATAGTGACTTAGCTAACAGTTTTGCAAATTTCATAACAGTTACCTGAACATTTTACCTAACAGTTAAATTGTTTCTTAACTGTTATGGTTATAATATACATTTTCTGACACTGTTATGTCAATCGGATTGATCCTACATTTGTCAGGGAGGCAGGAATATCGCCCTGCACCCATAAGGAGGAAACCATGAGCGACTTCGCGATCAAATTGACCACTTTCGGACGGCATGAGACCCAGCAGAACACCCCCAGCCTTGGCACCGTGAAGGGCGATAATTTCGCCACCTTCACGGATCTAGAGGGAATGTCCGTCCGCTGCACCACCGGCAATCTCTGGGTAACCCTCCAGAACGATGTGATGGATCATGTCCTCCGCGTCGGCCAGAGCCTCACCATCCCGGTGACGGGCAAAGTGATTGTCGGAGGCAAGGGCTGCTATAGCATCGAACCGGGTAAGCGGCTGCCCTTGGCGTCCTGAAGCTTGAGAGGCAAGCCGCCGCGATCGTTTGTCAAGCCAGGATGGAGGCCGAGGATGGCCAACATCCTGGCTTTTGTGTGCAGACTCGCACCGCCTGACATCATGGAGCCATGACGTTTCGTGTCCTCGAACTCTTCTCCGGCCTCGGTGGCTGGCGCTATGCTTTTGCGGGCATCGGCGAGGTGGTCGCCGCCTACGACATCAGTCCCACCGCCAACGCCACCTATGCGCTGAATCATGGGGTGCGCCCCATTGCTCGGGAACTTGCCAGCATCTCGTCTGCCACGCTGGCCGCCCATGGGGCCGACTGCTGGGCCCTGAGTCCCCCTTGCCAGCCCTTCTGCCGCATGGGCCACCAGCATGGTCTTGCGGACCCAAGAGCCAAGGCCTTCCTGAATCTCATGGCGATCCTACCCCTGGCGCCACCTAGCTATCTGGTGCTGGAAAACGTGATCGGCTTTCTCGGCTCCGAGGCCCATGATCTCCTGGCGACGACCCTCCGGCAATTGAGCTTCCACTGGAACGAATACCACCTTTGTCCCACCCAGTTTGGTATTCCCAACCAGCGACCCCGGGTCTTCATCGTCGCCTCGAGACAATTCAGGCCAGCCCAAATCCCACCGGAAGAGCCTGCCATTGCCCTGGCAACCTATCTGGATAAAAGGGAAGATCCAGGGCTCTACCTGGGTCTTCCGACGCTCGCCAAGCACAAGCCCGGCCTCGACCTGGTCACCTGGGACGCGCGGCGCACCGCCTGCTTCATCGGCGGCTACGGCCAGCGGTTCGTAGGCAGCGGCTCCTTCCTGCAAACGGAACGGGGCATCCGGCGCTTCTCGCCCACCGAGGTGGCCCGATTCATGGGTCTGCCATCCTGCTTCAGCTTCCCGAAAGAGCTTGGCCTCGAGCAGCGCTACAAGCTCCTGGGCAACGGCCTGAATATCCCCGTGGCCCGGTGGGTGGTGCAGACTCTCAGTCCCTAGTCGCTCAGTGCCGGGTCAGTAGGCCCAACCCCGCCAGGGTCAACAGGATGCCAAACATCCGCGAAAGCGAGAAGGCTTCGCGGAACACCAGTAGGGCGATGGGTATCAATAGCAGGGCCGAGGCGCCATTCACGGCCACACCGGACCACTGCAGAATGGCCCCTGAGCGATAGGCCAACAGGAAGCCGATCTCGATGAGCAGCACGGCCGCACCTAGCACCAGCACCGGCCAGCTCAGCACCTGGGCTGTCCAAGGGAGACCGGAAGTGTCCCGGAAGAAGGGGACTGCGGCGGCGGAAAGGACGAAGGCGACCCCGTAGACCGCCATGAGCAGGATCATGGGATTGGCTGTGGGCGAGATCGTCTTCTGCCCCAGGTGGTAGGTGATATTTCCCAGCGTCGCGATGCCTAGGAAGATCAGAGCCTGCTTCATGCGTATCTCCTTGCCATTCCACATTCGCCTGGGAAACACCTGTTACCGCGGACGGAAACTCAACAGTCGGTAGCTAAGGGTCACTTCCAGCGTCCTCAGCTCCGCTAAACCTTCCTGGGCGCTGAAGCGTTCCCCGCGGTAGCTGCCCAGCAAGAGATCCTTTAGGCCCATGGGATCGAGCACCGCACGGGAACATACGACCTGCTCATCCTCCAGGTCGAACAGCGACTCAAAGGCGGTCACGGTGGCTCCGGCCCGATCCGAATCCGGAAGCTCACCAAACAGGGCGCCCCGGAGTTCCCTTTGGTCATCTTCATGGGCCACGGCCATGAGGAGATGACCACCAGGCGCCAGCAACCGCCGGAACTCCAGCGGATTCTTCCGGGCTGTGATCGAGGTGATCAGGTCAAAGCACCCAGCGGCAAAGGGCATGGGGCGATCGGCATTGGCCACCACCCATCTGGCGATCGGATAGGCCCGCGCCGCGGCTTCAATGGCAGCCGTGGAGATATCAACACCCCACCCTTCGCAGCCAAATCGCGAGCACAGGGCCTCCAGGAAATAGCCCTCGCCACACCCTGCATCCAGGACCAGTGTTTCGGCGGAGAGGGCCCATGCTTCCACTCTGGCAATAAGCGCGTCCCGCAAGGCCACACCCAAGCCCCTTGCCAGAGAACGGCGCCGGGCCTGGACCGCGGCTTTGGAATCCCCCGGACGCTTGGCTTTCCGCTCCTGCACTTGCAGCAAGTTGCAATAACCACTCTTCGCACGATCAAAGCGGTGCCCTTGAGGACAGATGGCTTGGGAACTCTCCCAGATCAAGGTGCCAGAACAGCCCCGCACCGGACAGACCAGCGAAGCGCGCGGATGGGTTCGAAGGGATTCGCTCAAATGGGTTTCACTCTCCAAAGGCATCCAGAACCTCCATCGTGTCCGTCTTATACCCGCAAAGATCGCGCGGGTGGGACGGGGTGCGCACCACCCGTGGAAAAAAGGCTTCTCCAGCGCGGTGAACATCTGCCTTTATTAGACACCAGTGGCCGCCAGCCCTGCCATCCGGCCTATTGAATCTTCTCGAGGTGCATCATGGTTCCCGCCATCGCGGCGCCTGACCAGGGGTCGCATAACCCTGGGGGTAGCGTTGTTTCCACCGCCACGCGCTGCGGATGATGGTCTCCAGTTCAGGGAAGGAGGGTTGCCAGCCCAGCTCTCTGCGGATCTTTTCGCTCGAGGCCACCAGCACAGCGGGATCCCCTGCCCGGCGCGGATGCTCTTCGATTGGTATGGCGTGTCCAGTCACCCGCCGCGCTGCCTCGATCACTTGGCGAACACTGTACCCCTTGCCGTTGCCAAGGTTGTAGACCAGGCGATGGCCACCCCCCAAGGCGTTCAGGGCCAGCACATGGGCGCTTGCCAGGTCAAGCACATGAATGTAATCCCGGACGCAGGTGCCATCTGGGGTCGGGTAGTCCGTACCGAAGATCTTGATGGCGGAGCGCTTGCCCTGGGCCACTTCCAGCATCAGTGGGATCAGGTGCGTCTCAGGGGAATGGTCCTCCCCCAACTCGCTGCCACACCCTGAAGCGTTGAAATAGCGCAACGACGCACAGCTCAATCCAAGCAGGCGGTTCAGCCACTCCAGGGAGCCTTCCACGAGGAGTTTGGCATAGCCATAAGCGTTGGTAGGCGCCTTCGGGTGCTCTTCGTCGATCGGGGTGTATTCGGGATTGCCATAGGTAGCGGCGGTGCTGGAGAAGAGGAATTTCTTCACCCCGTGGGCGGTCAGCCGATCCAGGAGGATCATGGGTCGGGCCGTATTGTTCACAAAAAAACGCCCTGGGTCGAGCATGCTCTCCCCGGCCTCGATGTAGGCGGCGAAATGCATCACGGCATCGAAGGGGGCCTGGCTGAAGATGCGATCCAGCAGCACCGCATCGCCGAAGTCTCCCTGGATGAAGGTGGTGGACGGATGCACCGCCTCGCGATGGCCCTTCTCGAGGCTGTCCAGCACGGTGATAGCGTGGCCCTCCTGGACGAGCAGATCCACCACGTGACTGCCGATGTAGCCAGCTCCGCCGGTGACGAGAACGCGCATGGTCACCCCTTTGCCTTGTAGTGGCTCTCGCTCATTTCCCGGAGTCGCTCCGCAGCGGCTTCCGGTGTGATATCCCGCCCAGGTGTGGCCAGCATCTCATAGCCGACCATGAATTTCCTCACCGTGGCGCTGCGCAGCAGCGGTGGATAGAAGTGCAGGTGCAGGATCCACTCCGGATGGGGTTCGTCGTCGCAGGGCGCCTGGTGGAAGCCCATGGAGTAGGGGAAAGAGATTCCAAAGAGGTTGTCATAGCGCGTGGTCAGTCCCTTGAGGAGGTCCGCCAGGGAGGCCCGCTCGTCCTGCGTGAGGTCCAGGAGCGTCCGCAGGGGCCGCCTAGGCAGCACCAAGGTCTCGAAGGGCCAGGCCGCCCAGAAGGGCACCAGGGCCACCCAGTCCGCGTTGACTCGCACCAGGCGTTCCTCTCGCTGGAGTTCTTCCTTCAGGTAATCCGCCAGCAGGCAGCGGCCATGGCTCACTAGGTAATCCCGCTGCCGGGCCAGTTCCTTGGCAGGTTCGTTGGGCAGATGCTGCGTGGCCCAGATCTGACTATGGGGATGCGGATTGGAGCATCCCATCATCTCGCCTTTATTTTCGAACACCTGAACGTAGCGGATGTCCGGATTCGCACTCAGTACCCGAGTCTCTTCGGTCCACGTGGAGAGCACCGCTTCGAGTTCCCGAAGACTTAGTTCGGGAAGGCTCAGATCGTGCCGGGGGGAGAAACACACGACTCGGCAGAGGCCCGATTCCGGTTCACTCCAGAACAGGGAATCGGGCGCCAGCTCAGAGCTATCTCCCTTCCCAGGCAAGAGCGCCGCGAAATCATTATCGAAGGCGAAGGTGCTTTCGTAGACTGGATTGACTTGGCCTCCGGCCCGCGCATTGCCCGGACAGAGGTAGCAACCTGGATCGTAGCTTGGCCGCCGATCCTGGGCGGGGGTCTCCAGCCTACCCTGCCAGGGCCTCTGAGTGCGGTGCGGGCTTACCAGCACGAATTCTCCGGTCAGTGGATTGAGGCGGCGATGGGGTTGCTTCAGCACAGGCACTCCTGCGAACATTTCTCCGAGAGCGAAAGGGTCTAGCCGATGAACTCGGTCCCGCCGCGGAGTTTGCAGACATGGATGACAGGTTCCTTGCCTAGCCGGTTCCGATAGACCTCGCCCATTCCGGTTTCGAAGGAGGCCAGGGCCTCGGCCTCCACCAGATTGATCGTGCAGCCGCCGAAACCCGCGCCCATCATCCGGGAACCGAGGACACCAGGCATGGCCTGGGCGGTCTCCGCCAGCACATCCAACTCCGGACAGCTCACTTCATAGCCGTGGGCGAGGCCTGCGTGGGTCTCATTCATGGCGGCACCGAGGACCTTCAGATCGCCCCGTTCCAAAGCGGCGCAGGCGGTCAACACGCGCTGGTTCTCGGCGATGACATAGGCGCAGCGGCGGAAAATTTCTGGACTGAACTCGGGACGATGGGCCTCGAGATCCTCAAGGGAAGCATCCCGAAGACTCTGGATGCTCGGCGTGTGCGACCGCAGGATGGCTACGCCCTGCTCGCATTGAGCGCGGCGGATGTTGTATTCGCTGCCG
Source organism: Holophagaceae bacterium (assembly GCA_025361955.1). Lineage (GTDB taxonomy): Bacteria > Acidobacteriota > Holophagae > Holophagales > Holophagaceae > UBA1801. The sequence goes on along the minus strand of JANYIU010000015.1, from coordinate 6,479 downwards.
GTCAAGGAGCGCCGCACCTGGCTATCGCAGAGCACGATGCGGATGTCCTCTCGCTCAAAAGGCACATATTCGTAAGAGAGGTCGCGGCAGTCCAAACGGATCAATTTTTTGGCACGTCCCATGAGGGAAGCGAAGGGGTCCATGATCCCGCAATTGACGCCCACGAAACGATTCTCGGATCTCTGGGAGAGCTGCGCGAGGGCCACTCGGTCCATCCCGAAACCCATCAATTCGTTCAAGCCGAAGGCGAACCCCCCCTCCAGCGCCGCGCTGCTGGACAGGCCACAGCCTATGGGAACATCACCGCCGAAGGCACAATCCACACCACGAAGCTCCAGACCAAGTTCCCTGAACTCAGACAAGACCCCCAACAAGTAGTTCGGCCACTGGGCCTTGGAGGACCTGATCTCCTCCAGGGAGCCAGCAAACCCTTCACCCTTGTCCAGGGCCAGGAAACGCAGCCCTCGGTCATCCCGGAGTCTGATGGCCAGATGGATGTACTTATCCACGGCCGCAGGCAGCACGAAGCCTAGGTTGTGATCGGTGTGCTCGCCGATAAGGTTCACTCGGCCCGGGGAGCGCACCATGGCGTCTTCCTTGCCATAATTTTCCCGGAACGCATTCACGACGCCTTCAGAACCGGATTTGATCAATGGATTCTCCGCCGCGCCTGGTTCACTTCGATTCCTGTCCGTAGTAGGCATCCTTTCCGTGCTTGCGTTCAAAATGCTTTCGGACGAGATGATCCGGAAGCCGGGGAGCGTCCGGATGGATTCCGCAGGTCACGAAGGCCATCTTCGCCAATTCCTCCAGTACGACGGCGTTGTATACGGCTTTCTCGGGCGTTTCCGCCCAGGTGAAAGGACCATGCCCTGCCACCAGCACCATGGGCACCTGGAGGGGATTTCGGTCACGGAAGCAGGCCAGGATCTGGTTCCCGGTCTCCGTTTCGTAGTCGGACTCCACCGCATGCTCATCCATGATGGCCGTGCATGGCACATCCTCGGCCAGATGATCCGCGTGGGTAGTCCCCAAGATCGGAATGGGCCTGCGCGCCTGGGCCCATCCCGTGGCATAGGTCGAGTGGGTGTGAACAATGCCGCCGATCCCCTGGAAGGCACGATAGAGCACGAGGTGTGTGCGGGTATCGGAGGAGGGACGCAGCTCACCTTCAACGATTCTCCCGGCGAGATCGACCACAACCATGTCCTCGATGGCCAACCGCTCGTAGTCGACTCCGCTGGGTTTGATGGCCATTACCCCGCGCGCAGGATCGAAGACGGAGACATTGCCGAAGGTGTAGATCGCCAGGCCACGCTTCGGGATTTCCAGATTGACTGCCCAGGCGCGTTCCTTGAGCTCTTGAAAGACAGATTTCATTTGGTCTCCCGTCAGGACTGCAAGCGGTAGGCAGCGTCGTTCCAGCGCAGTTCGTTGCGCAGGCTGGAGAGGTCGGTTCCTGTCCCGATCCGGATGAATTCGATACCCACCATGCCGGCGAAATCCTCGAGCTGCGCGGCGGTAACGCCGTAACTGAAACTCGTATGATGAGCCCCGCCCGCGAGGATCCAGCCTTCGCAACCGCGTTTGAAATCAGGGCGTGGCACCCACACGGCGCAGGCGACGGGTAGCTTGGGCATCGAATGCTCCGGCGGCACCACGTCGACCTCGTTGACGATCATGCGCATCCGGCCGCCCATGTCGACGAGGGTGGCGTTCACAGCGGCACCGGGTGCAGCGTTGAAGACCAGCCGGCAAGGATCCGCCTTGCCCCCGATCCCCAGGGGGTGGATCTCGAGCGAGGGCTTGCCGGCCGCGATGGAAGGGCAGACTTCCAGCATATGGGCCCCAAGTACCCGTTCCTGCCCCTTGGCCAGATGGTAGGTGTAGTCCTCCATGAAGGACACGCCGCCAGACTGCCCTGCGGACATCACCTTCATGAGCCGGACCAGGGCGGCGGTCTTCCAATCCCCCTCGGCCCCGAAGCCGTAGCCTTCCGCCATGAGCCGCTGGCAAGCGAGGCCAGGGAGTTGGTCCAGGCCGTGAAGATCCTCGAAGGTCGTCGTGAAGGCACCGAAACCCCCTGCCCGGAGAAAGCCCCGCATGCCGAGTTCCTGCCGGGCCGAAGCGCGGAGGCTAGCGCAGCGGGCACCCCCCTTCCGGAGTTCGGGCGCGACGAGGTAGCGATCGTCGTATTCCTCAAGCAGGGGATCGAGCTCGGCCTCGCTCACGGCCGCAATGTGCTTGGCCAGATCCCCCATGCCATAGCCGTTTACCGACCAACCGAACTTGATCTGGGCCTCGACGCGATCGCCACCCGTGACCGCCACCTCGCGCATGTTCATGCCGCCGAACCGGGCGACCTTGAGCTGCCGCGATTCGGCTTGCGCGCAGGCTGCCCGCGCCCAGACGTCAAGTTTCTCAAGAACTTCCTCGTCCTGCCAATGCCCTACGACGATCTTGCGGTTCAGGCGCAGCCGGGCTCCGATGAAACCGAATTCCCGATCCCCGTGGGCGGACTGGTTCAGATTCATGAAATCCATGTCGATCCGGTCCCAGGGCAGATCCCGGTTATATTGCGTGTGAAGATGGGCCAGGGGCTTGTCGAGTCGCGTGAGCCCCGCGATCCACATCTTCGCAGGGGAGAAGGTATGCATCCAGGTGATGACGCCGATGCAGGTCGGCGTGGCATTGGCCTCCAGGCAGGCCTTCAGGATCTCGTCCGGGCCCGTCAGGGTCGGCTTCCAGACCACGCGCGCTGCCAGCTTACCGGACCCATCCAGGTATTTCGCGATCGCCGCTGAATCCTGGGCGACCTGCTTCAGCGTTTCCGGGCCATAGAGATGCTGGCTTCCCGTGAAAAACCAGATTTCAAGTAGTTTGGAATCGTTCATCTGTGCCTTCCTCGCGTCATTCAATCATTGGATTCAAGCCATCGTGTGAGCGTTCACACGTTTTCTCGCCTGAACTGGCTGGTTCGGACCGGCCTAAGCGTTTTCCATGAAGGCACCCAAGCGCAGGTATTCCCGATAGACGGCATCGTAGCGCTGCGCCCGGGCAGGGTCTGGCCGGTAGGTCTTCTCGGTCCCCGAGGACATGCCTTTCTGGGCAGCTAGGACATTGGGATAGATTCCTGCAGCCGTGGCCGCGAACATGGCGGCCCCCAAGGCCACGGCCTGGTCGCCTGCCGACACGGCCACATCCATGTTCATTACGTTCGCGACCGTCTGCATCACGAACTGATTCTTTCGGGCCACTCCTCCAATCGCGATCGCGCTGTCAATGCGAATACCCTCTGACCGGAATCGCTCCACGATGGCTCGGGAGCCGAAGGCGGTGGCCTCGACCAGACTGCGGAAAATCCGCGGGGCGTCCGTGCCAAGGCTGATGCCCGCAATGGCGCCCTTCAGCCGCTGGTTCGCGTCGGGGGTTCGACGACCGTTGATCCAGTCAAGCGCGATGAGGGCGGTCTCCTCGGCCGGGATGTCCATGGCGCAGCGTTCAAGTTCCGGAATGATCCGGTCCATGATCGTCTCCGCCAGACCGTTCACGGCGAAACCCTGTTCCGCCGCCAGCGCGGGCAGGATGACTTCCAAAGGCCAGGCCAGCAGTTTCCTGAACCAGGCGTAGACGTCTCCGAAGGCGGACTGACCCGCTTCGTAGCCGATCATCCCGGGTATGACGGAACCGTCAACCTGCCCGCAGATACCCTTCACCAGGGCCTCTGGCGCATCCGTCTTCGGCCCCACCGCGATGTCACAGGTGCTGGTTCCCATGATCTTGAGCAGCTGGTGAGGGCCGATCCCACCTCCCACCGCCCCCATGTGGGCATCGAACGCGCCGACCGCAACCACGACCTCCTGGGACAACCCCAGTCGGGCAGCCCACTCGGGCGAGAGCTTCCCGAAGGGGGCATCGGAGGTCCAGGTCTCCGTCCCGAAGGAGGCCTTGAGGCGAACCAGGCGCGGATCCAGCTCCGCCAGGAACTCGTCCGCAGGGTAGCCGCCAAAATCCGGATGCCACATGGCCTTGTGCCCTGCGGCGCAGCGGCCTCGCTTGATATTCCTGAGATCACGCGTCCCGGTGAGGAGCGCGGGGATCCAGTCGCAGTGCTCGAGCACCGTGATGCCGGCACTCGCTACGGCGGAATCCTCCTGGAGCACGTGCAGCACCTTCGCCCAGAACCATTCCGACGAGTAGATCCCGCCTTCGTACTTGGTGAAATCCAGACCGCCCCAGGTTCTCGCCACATGGTTGATGCGCTCCGCCTCCGCCACGGACGTGTGGTCCTTCCAGAGGATGAACATGGCGTTAGGGTTCTCTTCAAAGCCAGGGCAGAGCGCCAGGGGCTGCCCCTGGCCATCCGCCAGGACCGGCGTCGAACCGGTGGTGTCGACAGCGATACCACGAACTCGCGCGGCCACGCCGGCGCCCGCTCCCAGCAGGGCTTCCTGAATGGACAGCTCCATGCTCTCCAAATAGTCAAGGGGATGCTGGCGGAAGCGGTTTGCCAGGGGATCGCAGTACAGACCCTTGGCCCAGCGCGGATAGTATTCCACCGCGGTGCCCAGGATCCGGCCATCGGCAGCGTCCACCAGGACCGTGCGGACGGAATCCGTCCCGAAATCAACGCCCAGGACGCAACGATCCTCGCTCATGTTCTAGCTCCCGTGTCGTCCGCGACCAGCGCGGCACTCATGATGGTTTCGTGACTGGCTTCGGATCCTTCGAGGATCGCCTTGACCCTGCCTTCGCGCATCAACATCACGCGATCCGACAGGGCCAGGATCTCCGGCAGCTCCGCGGAAATGAGAAGAATAGAAACTCCCTTGTCTGCAAGCTCAGAGATCATCCGGTGGACCTCCACCTTGGCCGCTACGTCGATGCCGCGGGTGGGCTCGTCCAGGATCAGGATCCGCGGTTCCGCGGCGAGACACTTGCCGATGACCACCTTCTGCTGGTTCCCGCCAGAGAGGTTGTTGATGACCTGCTCACGGTCCGAAATCTTGATGTTCAGGGAAGCGACCTATATTTATATCCTTCGGGTAAGCCTCCCCAATAGGGGCGCCAAAGGGTTGCGCCAACGTGACCGGAATGGTCAGTAAAGCATGTGGTTGGAAATTCAGCAATTCTGGCAGCCTGACCGAGAACCATGGCTGTTTCGTGGAAGGCGCGACACCGCACCGTTCAAATCGAATATTCAATGACGTGAAAAGAATTGTGAATGTTCACATTTTGGAAGTCAAGAGTTCTTTTCTGCCTTATTCATGTTTCGTCAATCGAAGCGGGGGGGCGGGGCGAGCCGGGGAAGAGCCTGGCAGAGTGGATGGAAGTAAGCCGTTTCCCCTATTTCGATTGGGACCGGCTCTTCGTATAGACGTCGAAGCAGACGGCGCCGAGGAGGACGAAGCCCTTGATCGACTGCTGCCAATCGACGCTGACGCCCATGATGGACATGCCGTTGTTGAGGACGGCCATCACGAAGCCGCCGACGATGGTTCCGATGACGGTGCCGATGCCGCCGGAGGTCGAGGCGCCGCCGATGAAACAGGCGCCGATGGCATCGAGCTCGAAGCCCGTTCCTGCCTTAGGCGTAGCGGCGTTCAGCCTGCCGGCGACGATGAGGCCGGCGACGGCCGAGAGGACGCCCATGTTGACGTACACCCAGAACTTGACCATGTCGGTCTTGACGCCCGAGAGGCGGGCCGCCTTCTCGTTGCCGCCGAGGGCGTAGATGTGGCGGCCGGCAATCGTGCGCTGGGTGACGAAGGTATAAATGAGAATGAGGGCGACGAGGATGATGAGAATGATGGGAAGGCCGTTGTATCCCGCGAATTTATAGGTGAGCAGGTTGATGCCCACCATGATGACGACGATCTTTACGATGTCCAGCCAGAGGGGGATGACCTCGAAATGGTATTGCTTCTTGGTCCGGCGCGAATTGAGCATCACTGCGGCAAGGATGACCGACATCAGCACGCCGGTGCCCAAGGCGATGACGTTTAGGCTGCCCCAGCGAAGATCCATGAACGGCAGGTAGCCGGCCGCCATGGCCTGGAAGGACTTCGCGAAGGGCGCCAAGGTCTGGCCCTGGAGCATGGCCATGGTAAAGCCGCGGAAGATGAGCATGCCCGCCAAGGTCACGATGAAAGCGGGGATCCGGAGGAAGGCAATGAAGTAGCCTTGGAAGGCGCCCGCCAAGGCGCCGATGAGGACCCCTATGAGCATCGCGTAGAGGACTGGCATGTTGTGGTCGACCATGAACACTGCGGCCACCGCGCCGACGAAGGCGGCGACCGAGCCGACGGAGAGGTCGATGCCGCCTGTGATGATGACGAGGAGCATTCCTATCGCGAGTATGAGCACATAGCTGTTCTGGAGCACCAGGTTGGTGACGTTCATCGGCTTGAACATGATTCCCTGGGTGGTTATTTGGAAGAGCCCCATGATGAATGCAAGGGCTATCACCATGCCGTACT
>JANYIU010000010.1 GCA_025361955.1 Holophagaceae bacterium | reverse complement strand
CTCTCCAAGCTCACCTGGCTTGGCCCTGGAGAGGCCTGGTTGGAGGGCTTGCGCAAGGATCCCGAGTTCTCGGTGAAGGGAATCGGCGCCGCGCTTTGCCGCCGGTATCTCCGGCGCCTGGCTCACAGCGATGGACTCAGGTGCATCCGATTCTCGACCTATTTCCAGAACCATGCCTCCATCAAGATCAACGAAGCCTTGGGCTTTGCCTGCGTGGCCAGCGCGAGCGTGAAGACTCTGACTCCGGAGGCCCTGATCAAGCGCAGGCTTGAAGGGCTCGCGGCAGATCCTCGCGTGACGGTTGTGCGCGATGCCGACCTGGCCCTGCCCTTCATCCGCGATTCCGGCTGGTTTGGTCCTTTCATTCACCAGGCTTGGCGATCCTACCCTTGGTCGGCGACCCTTTTCCGGGAGCGTTACCTCGAGCCCGGACATTGTCTCGGCATCCTCGAGAATGGGCGGCTCAAGGCCCTGGCCGTTGCCTTCGTGGATCCGACCAAGGGCGAAGGGACGCTGCCGTTTTTCGATGCAGAAGATCTCGCCTGCGCAGCAACGCTTCTGACGGCTGTTGAATATCGCTTGGCAGAGAGCAGCGCCCTGGAAGCGAATGCCATCGTGCCACCGGGGGGCAAACGGGCCCTGGGTCTCCTTGAGACTCTCGGTTGGCACAGCTGGGAACGCGAAGAGGACTACCTTGTCTACGAACTGCCCCTGGAGAAACTGGCTGGCTTCTCAATGCGATAGACAGAATTGCCCCCCGCATAGGCGGTCAGGTTTCCATCTTCCATTTCCAGGACCCGGTTCTTACTATGATCCAGCTGGAAACGATTGCGGACACCGAATGGTTGGCTCGGTCCTCGCCACGAATGCAATCCTCCAGCCAAGCAAGTCCAGAGCAATCCTGCAGTTGGCTCTTCACGGATTTCCGGGAAAGGCCGCACGGATCTTGAGGAAGAAGTATTCCTCGTCTCTGTATCCGTACGCGGTCCGTTTGATGACTTTGATCTTGTTGTTGACCCCTTCGACCACGCTGGTATTGAGTTTCCAGCGACAGTGAGCCAGGATTCCGTCGATTCGCTTGCAGAGGTTTTTTGCGAAACGTTGCAAGGGCTTCAGTCCGCTTGATTGAGCCATTTCCAGCCAGGTCTCCCAGGCCTTCCTGGCCCATCCTTCGCGCGTGTATCCCCACAGCGCCTTCAGTGCGTCCTTCATCACGTAGACCGTCATCAAGGCTTGGTTTGATTCCAGTAACTCATTCAGCTGGATCTTGGTTTTACGGTCTGGCAAATTCACCCAATTACCCAACAGGTTCCACTTCGACCCCTTGATCAATTCACGCGCAGCTTTGTCGTCCTTCACTCGATAGACCTCACTGGTCCGGACCTTATCAATGACATCCTTCCCGAAATTCGCCACGATGTGGAACTGATCGAAGACGATCTCAGCGTTGGGGCAATGCATGCGGACTTCCGCCTCGAAGGCTGGCCACATGTCCATGCCCGCCGCCTGGATCCGATTGCAGCGGCGTTTACCGAGCCATTCAAAGAAGGGACGCACGTCCTCTCTACGATGCCCCTTGCCCACCCAGAGCACCCGTTTCGTTGCAGCATCCATGATCACTGTCGCATAGCGGTGTCCCTTGTGAATGGCGAATTCATCCATCAGAAGCAGTCTGACGTTGCCTCGTTTCGCGGGTTCCAATTCCTGCTTCAGGTAGGCCTTGTCGATCTCCTTCACCGTGCTCCAGTGCAGGTTGTAATGCTCGGCGACATGCTTGATGGGCATGACCTTGCACATCCGGGCCACGCTCTCGGCGAGCCGCTTCGTCACGCGTGCAAGAGGTTCCAGCCAATCGAGAGCTTCCAGTTTTGGCCCGCAATTGGGACAGGCCACTCGGGCGCGCGAGACCATCAGCACCGTATCCATGTCGAACACGGGAAGGTCGCGAATTTCTCGTTCGGACCAATCGTGGACTTGACTTACAAGCCTTCCGCAACAGCTACATATCCGTGGTTTATCACCCCACGCAAGAAGATCGATCCACGCTTCTGCTCGAGGCCCTTTCTCGCCAGCAGCGAATCGTTCCACGATTCCGACTCGATATCCTTTCCATCCTCCCAAACGGGTCATAAGCTCTTTACTAGGCAGCGGCGGCCTCCTCTCATCCTGATTTCTTGACAAAACCAAGATGCCAGAAATCCGCTGCTGCCAACCTTTCTCACTCAAATCCGTGAAGAGCCAAAATTCTTCGCTGGCTGAACACGGGGATAAAGCTTCCCATTTTTGCTGCCATCCACCCGCCTTTCGCGTCTAGGTATTCGTATTCCCTTTACCCCCCCCCGATTCTCCCAACTCCATGCCCCCTTCACCGGGGGCTTTTTTGCGCCTGAATTACTTAGCCAGGCAATATGGCTGAGGTTTTTTCACTCCGCAAACAATGAGCATTTCGTCGGTGGCGGGACACGGTTGATGGGGTGGGTAGGCGCACGGCGGT
>JANYIU010000007.1 GCA_025361955.1 Holophagaceae bacterium | reverse complement strand
GACCTCGCGGCCCGCTCTGCCAGCGCCTTCACGACCTCGGAATGGCTCCCGGGTGCGTGGTCCAAACCTCTGCTTGCAGGGTTCTCCAAACTGCCTGTGATCGGCCTTCTGCATCGGCCTCAGTTCATGCACTTCCAGGGGCAGGGGGACGCTTCGAGAGCGGATTCATTGAAGGAAGCCTGGGAGACCGCCCTGGAAAGCCTGGAGGAGGGTGGCAAGAACAAGTACCTCTTCTATGATTTCGGAGCCGTGACCCAGAGCACACGCCTCAGGCCTCTTGCCATGGCGATGGTTGCCCTGGACCCGGATTTCGATGTCTTCGACCAGGGGGTCAACCTCCACCGGCGCATCGGTGATACCGGTGCAGCCTGTCCCTTCCTGGGGATGGCGCTGGCGGCCATGGCGAGCTTCAGGGAGCGAGGCGTCAGCGCCAGCGTCTTCCTGCGCCGGGAGGAGGGTGCCAGTCTCTTCCTGATCAGTCCGCCCCTGGAGATCCATAGTCAGGCCGAAACGGATTCCTTCGAGGATGCAGGTGTGCATGTCTAAAATTGCAACGACAGAGCGGAGGAACCATGTCTAGAGCCGTCATCCGGCTAGGGGACGACACCAGCTACAGAGGCAGGGTGATCACCGCGTCCGCGCGGCTGACGATCGACGGCATCCCCGTCGCGCTGTGGGGCGATCGCTGTTCCTGTCCCCACGAAGGGCACGACAACTGCGTCATCTGCGAAGGCGAACCACAAGCCATGTTCGACGGCATCCCCGTCGCCCTGGAAGGCCACAAGACCAGCTGCGGCGCCACCCTGATCGCCAGCCAGCTGAACCGGTGCCACGTGTCGCCGCTGGTGCAGAGGAGTGCGCCCGATAGGGTGAGTCAGGAAGCAAATGCAAGGCAAAGGAACTTGATCTCGTCATCGGATGAGGTGTCTGATGAACAGGTCTAATCTCAAATCCTTGATCGGTAAACTCAATCCGCTCTGCCGCCGGGCTATGGAATTGGCGGTGAACGTGGCGGTGTCGCGGACGCATCACGAGGCGGACGTGGAGCATGTGTTGCTCGAGTTGGTGGCCATGCAGGACTCGGATTGTGTGGCGATCCTGAAGGCCTATGACATCCAGATTCCCAAGCTGGAAAAAGATCTGCTGGCAGGGCTGGCCAAGTTGAAGACGGGGAACACTCGCAGTCCGGTCTTGGCGGTCAACATTCCGCGCTGGCTGGAAACCGCTTGGCTGCTGGCCAGCGTGGATCACGGCGCCCGGATGCTCCGCAGCGGCTTTCTGCTGGAAGCCCTGGTGGTGGATGAGGATCTCCGCCGTTCTTTGGGCAGTTCCTGTGAGCTGCTGGGCCGGATTCCGGCCGAAGAGCTGAAGAAGAGCCTCGCCCAGATCCTGCGATCCACGAAGGAAGGCGCGGACTTCGCGGCGCCTGCCGGCGACGATCAGCCGGCGACCTCGGCAGGCATGGGCACCCCGGGGGCACCCTCCCCGGCCTTGGACCGGTTCACGTCCGATCTCACCGGGATGGCCCGCGCGGGCAAGCTGGATCCGGTGCTGGGGCGCGATGGCGAGATCCGCCAGATGATCGATATTCTGCTGCGCCGCCGCCAGAACAACCCCATTCTCACCGGCGAGCCCGGGGTCGGAAAGACCGCCGTAGTGGAAGGATTGGCGGCCCGCATCGTGAAGGGCGATGTCCCGGAGCCGCTCAAGAATGTGACGATCCGCGGGCTGGACATGGGGCTGCTGCAGGCGGGCGCCTCCGTCAAAGGGGAGTTCGAGAATCGCGTGCGTTCCGTCATGGATGAAGTGAAGGCCAGCCTGACGCCCATCATTCTCTTCATCGACGAAGCTCACACGATGATCGGCGCGGGGGGGCAGGCCGGACAGAGCGATGCGGCCAATCTGCTGAAACCTGCCCTGGCCCGGGGCGAGCTGCGTACCATTGCGGCCACCACCTGGTCCGAATACAAGAAATACTTCGAGAAGGACGCTGCCCTCGCGCGTCGTTTCCAGGTGGTGAAGATCGAGGAACCCTCCGAGGACTCCGCGATTCAGATGATGCGTGCCATCGCGGTGGCCATGGAAGCCCATCACAAGGTCCGCATCCTGGACGAGGCGGTGGTGGACGCAGTGAAACTTTCCAGCCGCTATATCTCAGGGCGCCAGCTTCCAGATAAGTGCGTCAGCGTCCTGGACACGGCCTGCGCCCGGGTGGCGCTCTCCCAGGCCAGCACACCGGCCGCAGTCGAAGACCTGACCCGGCTCATCGAGAACATCGACCGCGAGGTGGCGGCCCTGGAAAAGGAACTGGAGGATCCCCACCATGGGCCTCGTATCGAGGAACTCCGCGGGCGGCGCTCGGAACTGGAAGAGGATCTTCAAAAGCAGATCGAGGAACAGTCCTCCCAGACCGCGCTCGTCCAGGAAGTGCGTGGCTTGCGGGAGCAAATCGCAAAGGCTCCCAAGGACAAGCAGGCCAAGACCGCGGCTATCCAAACCAAGCTGCGTTCCGTTCAGGAGCAGCTACGCGCGGCCCACAAGGCCCAGCCCCTGATCTATGAATGTGTGGACGGGTCCACGGTGGCCGAGGTCATCTCGGGCTGGACCGGGATTCCCCTGGGTCGAATGGTGGCTGATGAGATCGGGACCATCCGGAATCTGAAAACGCTTCTCGAGGCCCGCGTCATCGGCCAGCCCTACGCATTGGACCTCATCGCCCGGCACATCCAGATCGCTCGGGCTAATCTCGAGGATCCCGGAAAGCCCAAGGGCGTCTTCCTCCTGGTGGGACCCTCCGGCGTGGGCAAGACTGAAACAGCTCTGGCCCTGGTGGACGTGCTCTATGGGGGCGAGCGCAATCTCATTTCCATCAACATGTCCGAGTACCAGGAAGCCCATACGGTGTCGGGTCTCAAGGGTTCGCCTCCGGGCTACGTCGGCTACGGCGAAGGGGGCGTGCTCACCGAGGCCGTGCGCCGGAAACCTTACAGCGTGGTTCTGCTGGACGAGGTTGAAAAGGCGCATCCCGACGTGCTGGAACTCTTCTACCAGGTCTTCGACAAGGGCAGAATGGAGGATGCCGAAGGCGGCGAGATCGACTTCCGCAACACCATCATCATCCTCACCTCCAACATCGGCTCGGATCTCGTGATGCGAGCAGTGGAACACGGGGTGAAGGAGGGCGAGAAGACCCGCCAGCCCACACCCCAGGATCTCGTGGAGATCCTCCGGAACACGCTCCAGAAGGCCTTCAAACCGGCCTTCCTGGGACGCCTCAGCGTAGTGCCCTACTATCCGGTTCAGGACGAAATCCTCAAGGCGATCATTCGCCTGAAGCTGGAGAAGATACGCACGCGCATTGAGGCCAACCACGCAGCTGTGATGACCTACGACGATGCCATGGTCGTCATGATGGCCGAACGCTGCACCGAAGTGGAAAGCGGTGCGAGGAATGCTGATTCCATCATCACCAACCTGATCCTCTCGGAGCTTTCCAACAAGCTGCTGGAGCGCATGGCCGAAGGGAAGAAGATCAAGACCATCGCTGTGAAGCTCAAAAAGGGGAAAGTCAGCTTCCAGATCACATAGATGGATCTTGCCCTTACCTTTTCTGAAATTGAAACTTCACCACAAAGGCACGAAGACACGAAGGAAAAGAAGCAGAAAAACGGCAGGCGCTAAGGATCAAGGAAAGACGCTAAGAGGGCAAGGGATCAACGCAAATCGAGCCCTCGCCGTGGCGCAAAGTTCGCGTCTTTCTGTTCAATTTTGTGCCATTTTTTGTTTTTCTTTGAGTCTTTGTGCCTTAGTGGTTCTATCTTCTGCGTCGCTACTTGGTTTCAGAGCAGCTTGAATCGGACGTCGTCCAGGTCCTTTTCGGGCGGCGAAGTCCGGGCCCAGGTGTTGATTCCAAGGCACATGGGAACTGAGGCATGGCTGTTCATGACCGCCGGTGGAGCGGCGTCCTTATTGAGGACCAGGGTGACATCGCAACTGAGGGACTGACCGAGGCAGATCTCGACCAGTTGGCGGAGCGCCACGGCGGCGGATCTTCCTGGCTGGAACTCGGAGAATTTGGTCTGGTCCAGGGGTCCGATCCGCAGCCGGATCTTGGTCTGTTGATCCCACATCCGCTGACCCAGGACGGTGCTCACGCCCAGGGCGTTGCACGCGCCCCCCAGGCCGGACTGTTCCGAAAGGGGCGCTTCGATCCACTGACCCACGAACTGCTCCAGCTTTACCTTTACCCCGAAGTAAGCAGCAATGAGGGAAGCCAGACTGGAGGATGGGAGCGGCCTCCGTCCAAGGGCTCCGGAAAAATACGCCAGGATCTGAACGGGAATGGGTTTTTCCGTGGGTGCTTTGCCGTTTTTCGGCCGGCCATGCAGATCGGGTCGTCCCGTACCCAGAAGGTCCAGAAGGTGCTGCGTGAACCCGTCCCGAGCGCCCATCTCGTAGCTGACATGGAACCGGTATTTTTGCCAAGCGTCATAGAAAAGGCTGATGGCGCGATGATTGAACAGATCGAAAAAGGCGTGAGCCGACCCATCGCGTTGAACGTATTTGCGCTCCATGAGCAATTCAGTGTAGTGGTGGGGAAGCACTCCCGAGGGTCCCGTCAAGCCCAGGAACCCCACCTCCATCTCGTGGGGTGAATCCTCGTCCGACAGCGGTTTGAGAAGACTGGCCTCCTTCTCGTCCCGGGACATGCGCTGCTCGAAACGCAGTATCTCGCTGGGGAGGAAGGTCAAGGACAGGGGCGTACGGAAGCGCAGCTTGCGGGGTATGGCGGCCTCGCGTCCTGCCGACCGTTCGGTCAGCTTGAGCACGCGGATAGCCTGGAAGAATCGGAACCGATAGGGTTCCGCCTTCAGTCTGGCGATCAGATCAACGCTGTTTCGCCGGCCCTTGGTGGCCATTGAACGACCTCACCTTCCTGTTGCTTGGTGAACATGCGGAACTTCACGAAACTGTTGGGCGCGCAAAAATGGGCGAAGAAACGCTCCAGGATGCTCGCGAAGAGGAACAGGTTGGAGCCCACGTAGTAGTTCTCGTCGAAGGTCATGATCACTTCGATCCCGCGGGCGAAGGAGGCGAATTCCCGGCCCGGAATGCGTGCGGTCATGGGCCGCGACTCCACGGACACGATGCCCTGGATCTGCTTGGTCATGGCCATGGAATCCGTGTAATTGTAGAGCCCGAGCACCTCCTGGAGGGCCTCTTTGCCGTGGGCGACCATGGAGAGCTGGTTGAGCGAGAGATGGGAGATGAGCCGCCACTGGAGCCCGCGCTTGGAGGGAGGACGCAGGCTGGGCGTCGGTTTCCGGAGTAGCCCCGCATGTTTCACCACCGCGTGGTTCGGCACGGTGAAGCCGTCGTTCGCGCCGCTGGCGCCGCCAAAGGGAATGGCCTCGGGTACGTCACGGTTCGTGCAGGTAAGGTCCAGGCTCAGCACCTCCGCGTCGGGACGGAAGGGCTGGAATTCCAGATCCACCAGGGCGAGTTCCACATCCGTCCCCCGGTCGTGTTTCCGGATGGAGCGTTCGCGAGTGGCATACCAGTAGAAGGGTTGGTTTCCCTCCCCCGAGAAGTGATTGATGGAATAGAAGGGCGGGACTTCCTGATGGGTTTCCTGGGAGCCGTTCTTCTCGATCCTGATCACCGAATCGATGGAATAGACTTCGAAAGCCCCAGGTTTCCGGCCATCCACCACCACCGGGTAGGAGGACTGCTGGTTGGTGATTCGGATGGGATCCGCGGCCTGTTGGAAGAGGTTCACCACCGGTACGCAACCGAGCTTGAAATTCTGCGCGCAAAGGGTCTGCAGAAGGCGCGTGTGGCGTTCGGTCTCGCCGAACTGGGCGAGGAGCAACTGGATGCGGAGCCGGTTCCCTGTGTGCAGGAGCTTGGGGACATCCAGCCCGCTGATTTCGAAGAACATGAACTTGTCGGGGCAGGCAAAGTACTCAGACAGCAAGCGGTAGCCGACAAAGGAGCGGGCGTCGAAATCAAGAAGGCCCTCCTCGGTCTCGAAACCCACGGCACGGATCGCATCCTTGGACAGCATCACCACGTGCGCCGGGTCGTCGGTGCCATCCGAAACCCTCACGCCCAGGAGCCTGGAAAAGATCAGTTCGTAGAGAAGATGCATTAAAGGTGCGTTCCCATCCAGGAAGAAGCGCAGTTTGTCCACCTTCATGGCCGCGAAGTTCAGGTTGCCCTGGGCCGTGAGCTCCAGGGTGATGACCGCTGCCGCGGGGGTGAGCGTCCGCAGGTATTCCGAGTTCTGGGTGAGATCCAGCTTGGCGCTGGTGAGGGTGATCGGCCACAAATCAGTGTCGTAGCACGTGCGGAAGCGACACTTCACCCCCTGGGTCTCGGGCGAGAATACCCCATGGTGCCGGGGAATCGAATACCGCCCGGCTATTTCCGGTTTTTCGGAATTCGTGGAGAGCTGCAGGATCGTTGCCGAGGGGATGGGACGCATGTAGTGCGGATAGAGCACCTGAATGAAGGCCTCGGTGATCTCAGGATATTCATCGTCGAGCTTGCGGTGGATGCGGGCCGTGAGAAAGGCAAAGGCCTCGATCAGGCGCTCGACATGGGGATCCTCACACTGATCACCATCGATCTGAAGACGCCGACCGATCTTGGGAAACCGCATCGCGAATTCCCCCGCCATCTGCCGGAGATAGCCCAGCTCGCGCTCGTAGTATGGAAGCAGCTCCTCAAGCATTCTCAGTCTTTCACGTGATAGGTGTTCGAGGAGAGTTGGAGCATGGCGTCAAAGGTCACCGGGGGTCGGCTGGGATGGACCTTCAGCAGAGCATCCACCCGGAATCGGAGCATCTGGTTAAACTCCCGGGAAATTTCCAGACTCACCCGAACTTTCGTGAGCCTGGGTTCATAGCGCTCGATGGTCTTGCGGATGCTGTCCCGAAGGAACATGCGGTCCTCGGGATTCAGGAGACTGAGGCTGCTCAGATCCGTGATTCCGAACTGCAACAGGGAGTTCCGGGTGAGTGGAAAGGGCTCCATCATTTCGTCGTCCAGACAGGTACAGCGCGTGTTCAAGAGCGATTCCAAGTCTCGGGCCACCGCCTGCTTGTAGCGCGAGATGTCGTAGAGCATCTCCGACTGGCCTTCGCTGGGGGTCTCCGGATGGTCGTCCATGAGACGGTCGAGCAGGGAGGAGGAAACCAGGGCCTGGCGAGTGGTCGGCTGCATCGCTCAGGTCATGGAGTAAGGGCAGGCAAGCGTGGCAGTGGCTGAGCTGTTTTGCAGCCGAGTCAGCTCCTTAGTCCTGGCGCCGAGGAGGAACGTAAAGGCGAGGAACACGACCAGGGACACCAGGGCCAGAAGCGCGTAGAAGACCCATAGCGGCAGGTCGTGGCGGACGAATTCCTGGAACTGGAAACCCGGTTTCCAGTGGGGCGCGAATTCTGGTTTGCCACCACGGATGGAGGTGATTTCCTGGCCAATTCGTGCGATGAGGTAGCCCAGTTTGTCCTCGCCCTCCAGCAGGTACTTTCCTTGGAAGCCCAGGATCAGGCAGGAATAGAACACCTCAAGGGTTTCGATGTGCTTCTGGGGCTCGAGCCTCAAGTTTTCCAGGCGCTCGAAAAAACCTTCTCCCGCCAGGTGTTCCCCGAAGAGACGGAGCTGTAGGGGATTGCGCTCCCACTCGTCGCGGATCTCGAAATCCGAATTCAGAATGATTTCATCCAGCAGCGCGCAGAAGGCATAATTGCAGTCCTGAATGGCCCGAAGGGGCTTTCCGAAGTTGCTGGCGTGACGCTCGAACTGGCTCAGGAAAGCGTCCACCCTGAGGTTGAATTCCGCGGCACTGTGCGGGGTGGTTCCGCTCCGGAGCAGGAAGAGGAGATAGACCCCATCCTCCAGCAGATCCCTGAGGATCGGTACGTTGGGAGAGGCCTGGACAGCCAGTTCCTGGAAGGGGGTTGTGGGAGTGAGGGTGGCTTCCATGGTCGCACCTTGTCAGCGGAAAACCGCGATCAGTTCTAATTTTATGTCGGGCAGCATCTTTGGGACATAAATGCAGACGCTTCGCGATTTGATCATCCGGTCGAAGATGGTCCCGTGCGGATCCAACTCGAAGTAGTGGTTGCCGATGCGCACCGGCACCGCCGCCGGAGTCTGGGTGACGTGGTTGAGACGCACGCCCGCCATGGCGGAGTTGAGGATCTTCTCTACGTCGTCCGGGCTTCCCACCTTGAGCTTCAGAGGTACGGCCTCAATGATCTGGTTGGCAGGATGCTCCGAGGCGACCGAAAGATAGTAGTCCGTGTTCTCCGTGAGGTGATCGCTCTCCAGGCGTCCCACAAAGAATGAAGGACGGGTGCTCACCAGGGGAATCACCGCGTAGCGATTGGAGATCACTGTTTCTAGGAGCTGACGGATCAGGGCATCGAAGCGCTGGAAGGTCTCAGTAAGACCGTCATGTTTGTAGAGAGGAATATCGTTCAGGGCCAAAGAGGCCGAGAAGGTGATCAGTTCGCCCGCCAGCTGAGCCAGATCCATGTAGATCTCTTCCGGATGAACCTGAGGGAACTGCAGAAGATGGTTCAGCAAAGGGAAGTTCCGGTTGACCGTGTGGAGCAGCCAGAAAGAGGCGATATCCGAGGTGCCGTACTCCACGATGCTCTTCACCCGCTCGCGGTGGGAAGAGGTGAGGGCTTGACTCTTGATGAGGAGAATGGCCACAAGACGCCGGAGCATGACCTGCACTGGGAGTGATCCTTGGATCTCCAGGAGCGGGGGCACGTAGGTTTCGTCCACGGACCAGATCCCCGTGGGGCTCTTGAGGAGGCGAGTCACGGGCACCGAAAGGTTCCCGTCCCGATTCTCCACGTCCATCATCAGCCGCACGTTCACTTTCAGTGAGGCTACCTCCGCCTCCAGGGCATCGGTGTAGAGGTCCGAGGCTTGCACCCGTTCCGTGAAATAGCGCACCGGGTGGTTACTGGGCTGCCCCTGCTCCCCGGTGTTGCCTCCATAGGCGTTCAGCAGGGGAAGACAAGCGTGGACCAGAACTTCGACGCCCAGGTTGGGGATATCGTTCAGGTTGCGGGCCAAGGGAAGGGGTTCGCTGTGGGGGGCGTCTAGAAAAGTCCCGTCCTGGAAGGCCATCTCCAAGCGATTGAGTCGCACCAGGCCGCTCGCCAGAACCTCACGATCCACCTCCAGGGCGCGGATGCCCCAGGGATGCGTATGCACCAGGCTCATGCAATGCCTGAGCCGCGAATCGAAATAGAGATCCTGTTGTTGGAAATGCTGAGGGCGCAGGAAGACGCCTTCGCCCCATAGAATACGATGTGCCTTGGTCACGGACCCTTCCGGAAAAATGGGGGTGGAGGTTCAAGCGGAGAATCCAGGGTTGCCCGGGGATTCACGCAGGATGGCATTGCCGAACGGTGTTTCAGGGGGTGGGAAGAGTCGGCTTGGGTGGGAAGACGGGTTTGAGAGGCTTAGGAGGAAGTCTGGTGGGCTTGGTTGGCTTGATCGGAGACGGGACGGGAGCAAGCTCTTTGACCGGCGGAGCCGGGGCATAGGTGAAATAACCGCCGCATTCGGGCTTGGCGTTCTGGGGCTGCCCAGGGATGAACTCCGGCTTGGTATAGTTCAGGGTCATGAAACAATCCTGAACCTTAAAGGAGAAAAGAGGTAGTTTCTTGCCCTGCCAATCCTTCTTGTTGCTCTGAGCAAGGTTCAATTGCTCCATGCTTACCAGATAGCGCCAGTAGTTGGGATCGGGCTTCCGGAAGAAGGCCACCACCCCGAGGTACTTGGTGCCCGGAGAAAGGTCCGCCGTTTCGCGATAAAGGGTGCCAGGCACGATCACGAACTCAGAGCGGCCGATGAAATCCGCGCCCAGAAGTTCCTGATCGGTGCGCCCACTGGTGACCAAGTCGAAGGTGAGCTTGGAAAACTCGCCCTTGTCCTTCAAATGGTAGACCCTGACGACCACCGACAGGGGATCACCATTGGCGTCCCGGTTGATGGTGGGCGTGGCTTCCCCTTCGATGGCAATCTTGATGGATGGCAGGGGCCGAGCAACCTTGGGCTTGCCGCAACCGAGCATTGTCGCTATCAGAATCCCCGCAGAAACCCAGGCACTACCCATCAACCAATGATTCCTCATAATCTGTAACCCTCTTGCCATTCGATTGGAATCAATTCTACTCGGGTTCGCTTTGAGAGCAAAGGTTCTCTGTGAATCTGATCCGTCGCTGTACTTTTTGAACATGAGTTGCAGTGATGAGCTATTTTTTACATCCTCGAAGGTCTATTTTTTTTCATCCAAATTCTTTTCAAATTCGGAGCCTTTAATGAACGGGCCGCCGGGAGAGCCTTCCCAGCCAGGACTTTGCAGCCTCATCGCCGTACCTTCTGGGCCGCAATCCCAGCAACCAGGGGGTGTGGTGAACCGCTCCTAGGAAGGCCCCTTGACCACGTAAATAACGTCGTACTTACCCACGGGTTCGGGGGGCAGGAGAGTTGTTTCCACTTTGGCTAGGCCATCCTTTTGCAGTTCCGCGCGAATGGCCAGGACGCGCCTCTCCAACAAATCAAAGCTAAGCCCCGGGCCCGAAGGACAGGCAAGCGTCCAGTTACCGTTCAGTCCCCAGGTATCCACCCAAAGCTTCAGCTTGGTGATGGCCCCCGGGGAAAGGGTCGCATCCCCTTTGAGGAAGAAGATGGGTTCCCGCTTGGGAAGGCGATTGGCCGGGTCGT
>JANYIU010000306.1 GCA_025361955.1 Holophagaceae bacterium | reverse complement strand
CTCCGCGAGGCTGGTCTGGGGAGTCTGCCGGGTGGAGGTGCCGAGATCCTGGTGGATCGTGTGCGCAAGAAGATTTCCCCCAGGAAGGGCGCGGTGGGCTCCTGGGTGGAGGTTATGGACGCCGCCCACGAGGTGGGTCTGATGACCACCGGTACGATGATGTTCGGGATAGTGGAAACCTTGGCCGAACGGGTAGAGCATCTGCGGGTGCTGCGGGCACAGCAGGACCGGGCCTTTCAAAATGGTTGGGCTGGGCATCATACAGCCTTCGCTGCCTGGCCTTTCCAAAGTGGACACACCAGATGGGAAGGTAAGATACCCAAGTCCACAGACATCGAATATTTAAAAACAATAGCTATTGCAAGGATATACCTGGATAACTTTCAGCACATTCAAAGCTCTTGGGTCACCATGGGCCGGAAGACTGGACAACTTGCCCTCCACTATGGTTGCGACGATATGGGGAGCCTGATGATTGAAGAAAACGTGGTCAGTTCAGCCGGCACGTGCTACTCAGTGAACCGTGCCGAGATGATCCGGATGATCCAGGAGGCGGGCTACACGCCTTGGCAGAGAAACAACCTCTACCAGCCGCTGACTGTCGCGGATTAAGGGGCGCAAATAATCTGTGTCGTTCTGGCAAATGCGCTACGACCCCTACTATTAGCCCATGGCTATAAGACCAAGTTGTTTCATCACAATGGCTTAGGATCTGGTTGGGGAGGAAGGACTCGAACCCTCGAATGGCGGGATCAAAACCCGCTGCCTTACCACTTGGCGACTCCCCAGAGAGGGAAGAGTGTAGCTTGGACGCGGGTTCGCGTCCAGCTTGGGCTTCACTGTTCAGGGATTGGGTTTGGCTGTGAACCCGAATTCCACCACACTCAGAAGGTCTGGCCTCACCGTGGTGGCTTCACCGGACTCAATGCGAGAGATGGCTCGGGCACCTGTGGTGTTCTCGTAGGCCAACAGGACCTGCTTTTCGATGAGGTCGCGAGCCTCGTTGTTCAGCGGATAGGCGATATCCTTGAAGGAGCCGTCCCGCTTGCGTTTGCTTGGCATGGAAACGAAATATCCGTCCTCACCTTCCACAACGCGGAGATCACCCACAAGGAAGCAGCCATCGAGGATGATCGCCGCAAAAGCCCGCAGTTTTTCGTCTCCTTCGATCTTGGTGATGCGAATCTCGGTGATGTTGAGCATGGATTCTCCCTAACGTGCGTGCCCTTCCAGTCTAAGCCATCATGATGGCTGGTAGCATGATCGATAGACCCCTTGGAGTCCATCACGTGAGTCAAAGAATCGATCCCAGCTCGCCTCCCAGGTCGCCCGCCGAGGCGCTGCATAAGATCCTGAACGCCACGCAGAGCGCCCTCGCAGCCCTGGATGGTTCCTGGGATCCAGCTCAGGTCTCGGCCTGGACGGATCACGTCATAGGCAGCAAAGGCAGGGTGGTGCTGTGTGGAATGGGGAAATCCGGTCTAGTTGCTCAGAAGATTGCCGCCACTTTGGCCTCGACCGGGTGTCCGAGTTTCTTTCTCCATCCCGCGGAGGCTCTCCACGGGGATCTAGGCATGGTTACGAACGAAGACACCGTGGTGATCCTCAGCAATAGCGGTGAGAGCCAGGAAATCCTGAATCTCCTGCCGAGCTTCCTGCGACTTGGGATCAAAATAGCCGCCATCACCTCTAAGCCGGAAAGCCGCCTGGCGCAGTCTGCCAATTGGTGTTTTACCTACCGATTGCCAGAAGGGGAAGGCTGCCCACTGGAATTTGCGCCGATGGCGAGCACCACCGTTCAGATGGTGTGGGGAGACATGTTGGCGGCCAACCTGATGGTTCGTTCAGGGTTCACACTTGAGAAATTTGCTCAATTTCATCCTGCTGGAAATATCGGTTCTAAATTACTGAAATCAAAAGATATTATGAATATCAATTATCCAACAGTAGAGGAATCGACACCCTTCTTCGAGGTGCTTTCGAGCATGACCAAAGGCCGTTTGGGTATGACCACCGTTCTCAAGAACGGTTTCCTGGACGGTGTGATCAGTGATGGGGATATCCGCAGGGCGGTCGGGAAAACCCAATCCGTCAAGGGCAACCCTTTGGATCTCCTGGCGATCAACATCATGTCCAGGAAGCCGGTGACCATATCCGGGGATTTGCTGGCGATTGAGGCAGCGGGCATCATGGAATCCCGCAAGATCACCTTTCTGGTGGTCGAAAAGGATGGCTATCCCCAGGGGGTCCTGCATATCCATGATCTGTTGGCCGCGAAAGTGATCTGATTGGCCTGGGCCTTAAGGTTACATAATATACATTATCGAAAGTGAATTCTTTGGCTCTGACCCTACTGAAATACTTTCTGAAGCGCTGGACGCTGCCCCTCTTGGGAGGTGTCTTGTTCTTCAGTGGCCTTCTGATAGCCAACGATATGGTTCAGCTCTCCCAGGACATCTTCTCCCAGGGAGCCCCAATCGAATGGTTGGTGCCAATCATTCTTACGACCTTTCCCGAAACGCTGGCGCTGGTGCTTCCGATGGCCGCGATCCTGGGCGGACTGCTCGGCACACAGCAGCTCTCTGAAGGGTCTGAAATGGTGGCATCACAAGGGCTTGGAGTTGGAATTCGCTCCATCCTGAAAGCCTGGGCGCTGCTCTCGTTCGGATTGATTCTGCTGGCCTCCATCAATGCTCACCTGGTTGTGCCCAGCATGGGCCGGAGCATCGACAGAATCGAGAACCAGATGGCAGAAGATACCAAGACCCGTTTTTTGAGACCGGGTGCCGCCCCTTTTTTCCCCCCCAAGAGTCCACAAACTGGTTTGTGGGTAGCGCCATCAGGGGAGGTCCACCTGTTCGAAGTCACCAACGCGGAAGTCCAACATCTGGTGGCAAAGGACTTGTCCTGGTATCGAGAAGCAACTCAAGGCGGAAAAGCGTCGATCATTATAAAACTGCAGCACCTGAAGGGGTGTTACTACCAAAAAAGCAGCGACAGTGTTGGTTTGCTGGACCAGCAATCGCAGCTCCTGCGGATCGATCTGCCTTCCCGTCCGCAAATTCTAGCTCCTACTCCTGTTCGTTATCTATCGACAGGTCAGTTATTGAAAACCCGGACCAAGGATTGCTGGATTGAACTTGGCCGCCGCATCACTCTGCCCTTTTCCACTGTCGCTTTCCTATTGCTTGGAATTGCTCTTGGCTTGGAACACCCAAGGTTTCGCAAAGGAGGAGCCCTGGTCCGAAGCCTGGGGGTGATCCTGGTCTACTACCTGATCATGAAGCTCTCGGAAAACTGGTACCTGGCTGGGAAAGGTAAGGAATTCTATCTTTTCCTGCCGCCAGTGATCTTCTTCCTAGTGGGCATTCTAGTACTGATCTTGAAGATGAAACCCCACCGTAGCAGCCGCTTCTCGATTGCTATTATCTATAATTATTGCATCAAATACGGATTAAAAATAAAACACCTGATTTTCAAAACTTCCGAACTGTTGCCCATTCGATCCGCCTCGCCGCGCCCGCTCCCCCCCAGTCGTCCGGGAATCCTTGGAAGATGGACCAGACGACTCTGGTGGAGGAATTGGGGGGCCACTGTGGGGACCTTGCTCACTCTGGATCTATTGATCGAGTTTGCCCGGCTCGCAGCGGAACTGTCCAAAAATGGCCTTCCCTACTCACTTTTCCTCAGATATTGGATTTGGAATTTACCGTCCTTCCTCATCATCGCTTTCCCCGTCTCCTTCCTCCTCGGTGGAGTATTGGCCTTTTCAGACGCTGCAGTTGCGCGGGAGTGGGTCGCTTTGAGGGCGGGTGGCACGAGCCTGCTTCAGTGGATAGGGTCGGGAGCCAAGGCCTGGGTGAGCATCTTGTTGATAAGTTTGGTGATGCAGGCCGTGGTTGCCCCAGTTGTGTTGAGCCGAGCGGATAGTTTGCACCGGACGATCAAGAATCAACCCGATCGAACATATCAAAGCAAACCTTGGATGCATTTGACTTCATCTGAGGTGCTTTGGTTCTTGGAAAAGGACTATCGCTGGGGCTTCACGCTTAAGTCTCCTGGTGAGGCCCCGATTCTTTACCGCTGGAAACGGGATGGCGTTCGTGCGGATCAATTACTCTGGGATAGCCTGCACTTTGAGTCAGGGCCAGAAGCATCAGTGCTGTTTCCCAACGAGGCGCTGCGGAGATCTTCCCGCGCCGAAGAGACCAGTACGTTTGACCTTTTCCTCTGGCAGAAGTGGGCTCCTGACGCTGAACGGGCAACGATGTTCTGGGGAAGACTGCTGGACTGGCTCGCGGGTCCTTGCTTGATGTTCGCGATGTTGGCCTTCACCTTCCCCGCACCACGCAAGGGGCGCGGGCAAGTGCTAGGAATCAGTTTGGTCATCGGGCTTTTGTTCCTGGGAATGCAGGCTTTGTTGGGTGGCGCTGCCCGGGCCGGGGAGATCCCTGCCCTCTGGGGAGTGGGCGCTCCGCTCCTGGTTCTCTTGGGAACCGGTTTTGTGAATCTCAGGCGATTGCAAACCTGACTTGGCTTGTTTGTTATGATGGGGTTGTGACTGATGCACTCCCACTCGCCCCAGCAGCGGTTCTGG
>JANYIU010000300.1 GCA_025361955.1 Holophagaceae bacterium | reverse complement strand
GAACTTCTGCTGCTGGACCACATTCGTGGCGAATCGCGCCTTGATGTCGTCCTTCAGGAGCCTTTCCAGGAGTTCCACAGCGAGGTTTCGCTGCTTCATGTGGCGAACATCATCCAGGAACTCGTCGCTGAGAATGCCGATGTTGGGCTTGCCCAGCCCTGCCGCCGCGAAGATGTCTATCACCACGTCGGACACCAGTGCCCCGCTGATAATCTGCCGCAGGGCGAATTCCTTCTGCTCATCAGAGAGCGTCTTGTCTTGAATGCCAGCCTTGGCTTCGACGCTCTCCAGAAACCTACCGGGTCTGCTCTCCAAAAATAGACCACCTGCGGTGACATGGGATTAGGTGCTCCGGTCTGGCAATGCTTGGATTCCTAGCGGCCTGTCAGACAGGCTGGATCATCCAGGAGGCCAGCCATGGCGCGTAACCGTCCCTGCTCGGTGTGCAGCAAATGGTTCAGGCCAAATCTGCGTCAGGGGAATCGTCAGCACACCTGCGGCAGTCCCGGCTGCAGAAAGGAATGGCACCAGCGTGCCTGTGCCAGGTGGCATCGAAAGAATGCCGATTACGACCAGCACACCCGCTGGGTGAACCGGCTGGTGAAGGATGATCCATCGGATCAGCGCGGTCGCCATCCGGACCCTTTGGCCACCATCAACTGGACCCTCGCTAGGGGGGAGATCGGGCTGAAGGTCTCGGTCCTGGTCGAGGAAACCGGCAAAGTCCTCCTCCAACGGGCGCGAGACGCGATACCCGCCTAAAGCTATGGAAATGGGGGAGTAGCGAGAAAGTCCTCCTCCAAACCGCGCGAGACGCGATACCGTCCCAGTTATCAGAAACCAGTTGGGTTACGAGAAAGTCCTCCCCAAGTCCGCGCGAGACGCGATAGGTGGCGGCGAACTCCTCCTCTAGGCTTTTCCCCGGACCCCCCACCAGCGCATGCGCTGTCGTGGATCTAGGGTCAACCTACCAGGTGCCAGCCATGGAATTGGAGTTCCACCAGATCGACCTTCGCTACGAGCATCTGCGCAAGCACAACCCCCAGTTGGAGCGGCAGCTCCTCGCCTCGCTGGCCGACGAGGGCCAGAAGGTGCCGGTGGTGGTGCTGGCCCTGGGCAAGGACCGGTACGTCCTGTTGGACGGCTACAAGCGGTTGCGCGCCCTGGTTCGGCTGAAGCGGGATACGCTCCAGGCAACGCTCTGGGATCTGGATGAGGTGGGAGCCCTGCTGCTGGAGCGGATGATGCGTTCCTCTGAGCCAGAAGGCCCCCTGGAGCAGGGCTGGATCCTGCGGGAACTGCGGGACCGGTTTCGGATGGCGCCCGAGGAACTGGCCCGGCGTTTTGATCGGACCTCGAGCTGGGTGTCGCGACGACTGGCGCTGGTCCAGGAACTGCCGGAGCAGGTGCAGGACAAGGTGCGGTCCGGAAGGATCGCGGCCCACACGGCCATGAAGGTCCTGGTGCCGTTGGCGCGCGCCAACCGCCGGGACTGCCTGCGGTTCTTTGAGGCCCTGCTCAAGGCCGAGTTCACCACCCGGGAGGCCGTGGCGCTCCAGGTCGGGTGGCAGCAGGGCAAGGGCGAGGTCCGGGAGCGGCTTCTGGCGGATCCGGTGCTGTTCCTGCGCTCGCAGCGAGCAGTGCAAGCGCCCGAGGCACTGCGCGGGCCATTCCATCTCTGGCTGGAGGATCTGGGAACTCTGGCAGCAGTGGCCCGGCGGGCCGGTCTCTACCTACGCAAGGGAGCCCTCATGCATCGCTCGCCTGCGGAAGGCCAGGAGGCGGGAGCCGCGCTGCGGCAGGCCGCTGCGGACTGTCAGGCTCTGTTCCAGCGCAGCGACAAGGAACTGACCCATGCTTGACCAGCCGATGCGGAGCGCCATTCTGCTGCTGCGGGAGCAGGGCCATTCCATTCGCGCCATTGCCCGGGTCCTCAAGGTTTCCCGGGATACGGTGCGTCTGGTCCTGCACATTGGCAGTCCCGAAGTCCCGGACATTGCGCGCCCGGAAAAGGCGGAGGCCCACAAGCAGGAGATCCTGGAGCTGCTCCCGGCCTGCAAGGGCAACCTGATCCGGGTCCACGAGAAGCTGCTCGATCGCGGCGCCGGGCTGTCCTATCCGGCCCTGACCGGATTCTGTCGCCGCCATGGGATCGGCTTCGAACCGCGTCGGCCCTCGGGCCAGTATCACTTCGATCCCGGCGAGGAGATGCAGCACGACACGTCCCCGCACCGGGTGCGAATTGGCGAGAAGGTGCTGCTGCTCCAGGACGCAAGCCTGGTCCTCTGCCACAGCCGGATGCTGTTCCACCAGTACTACCCGACCTTCAACCGCTTCTGGTGCAAGGTGTTCCTCACCGAAGCCCTCCAGTTCTTTGGTGGAGCCTGCTCGCGCTGCATGATCGACAACACCCACGTGGTGGTCCAGCAGGGCACGGGCGCAGCCATGATCGCGGTGCCGGAGATGGTGGCCTTCGGCGAGCGGTTTGGGTTCGTGTTTCGGGCCCACGAGAAGGGCGATGCGAACCGCAGCGCCCGGGTGGAACGACCCTTCGATCACATCGAGAACAACTTCCTCGCGGGCCGGGAGTTCCGGGACTGGCAGGACCTGAACCAGCAGGCCCGGGCCTGGTGCGAGACAGTCAACGCAACCCGAAAACGGAGCCTCCAGACCAGTCCACGGGAACTGTTTCTCCAGGAACGAACCCGCCTCAAACCACTGCCCATCTGGGTTCCCACCGTCTACCAGCTCCATCACCGGATCGTTGATGTCGAGGGGTACGTCAGCGTCCAGAACAACCGCTATTCCGCGCCTTACGGCCTCATCGGGCGACGGGTGGAAGTGCGGGAAACCAAGGAGCGGATCGAGATCTTTGACGGGCACCGGGAGGTGGCCACCCACGCCAAGGTGCTCGAACCGTTGAGCCAGCGGGTGACGCAGGCAGCCCACCGCCCGGCGCGGGGTCAGGGCCGATCAAAAACCTCCCCCTGCCCGGAGGAAGTGGCGTTGCTGGGAGCAGAGCCACGGCTCCAGGACTACCTCGCCGCGTTCCGGAGCCGCCATCCGGGCCGGGTTCTGCGGATGCTTCGGCGCCTGCTGGGCATGCTCCGGGACTACCCGCGCGAGCCGCTGCTGGCGGCGATCCGCACGGCCCTAACCTACGGCATGTTCGATCTGGATCGGCTGGACCCGATGGTGCTCAAGCAGATCGCACGGGACTACTTCGTATTGGAACCAGGCGTGGACGACGAGGAGGATGGCCATGAAGGATGACCTCGAGCAGTTGCTCAAGAACCTGCACCTGGGCCGGATGGCTGAGATCCTGGACCAGGAGCTGGCCGAGGCCGGCAAGGAGCAGCCGTCCTATGACGAGTTCCTGGCCCGGCTGCTTCGGGCCCAGTGGCACAACCGCCAGGAATCGGCCCTGGCCTACCGGATCCGGCAGGCGAAGCTGCCCGAAAACTGGAGCCTGGAGAGCTATCCCTACAAGAAGCAGCCCGAGGTGAACCAGCGCCAGATCCGATCCTTTGGTGAACTGGACTTCATCGCCAAGGCCGAGAACATCGTGTTTATCGGCCCCACTGGGGTCGGTAAGACCGGGCTGGCGTCCGGCATCCTACTCAAGGCCCTGCAGAACGGCCACCGGGGCCTATTCATCCGGGCCCAGGACCTGTTCGATGAGATGTACGCCTCCCTGGCGGACCGATCATCGCGCAAGCTCCTCGACCACCTAGCCCGAATTCCAGTCCTGCTGATCGACGAACTGGGATACCTGAATATCAAACCCGAGCAGACCAACATCTTTTTCAAGCTCATGGAGGAGCGCTACAACCGCCTCCCCACGATCATCACCACCAATCTGGACTACCCGGAGTGGCAGAACTTCCTGGGCAACCCAGGGCTAGTTGAGGCCCTCCTGAGCCGCCTCCGGCACCGCTGCAAGACCGTGCGCATCAACGGCACCTCCCTGCGGGACCCCCAGGGCTGAGCCCGCCCACGCGAGCCGCGAAGCACACCAAGCGGCCGATCCAGAGCAGCACCCGCCGCTTCGGCCTACGGCCTCCGCTCTGGGTGCTGCTCTGGATCGGTATCGGTCAGTTTGGGTTGAGTGTTGTTTGGCGAAGCGCCCTGAACAAGCATGCGCCTAAGGACTGACCACTCAAATCATGCTTCTCATGTGGTCGACTTCTGGAGAGCAAAGGTGGGCTAATTCTGGAGAGCGTCGAAGTTCCGCAGGGCTTTCATAAAGTGAGGCATGGTGGGCTCTATGCCAGCACGCGCAAGGGCGGTCGGTTGGACCAGGCGCGAGCCCTGTTAGCGCAGGTGATCGATCCCGTTGAAGCGGAAGCGCAGAAGACGAAAACGGCGGA
>JANYIU010000244.1 GCA_025361955.1 Holophagaceae bacterium | reverse complement strand
CCCACTCCCTGGTTCCAGGATACCCTGCCTCGGCGCGTCCGGAGACAAAGTGGCGTCATGCTCCAGCGGTTAGACTGAAAGTGGATGTGCACCTATGGATGTTTTGGAACCTGAAAAAATCCGGCCCAGCGCCTTCTCACCCTTGAAATCCAGGATCTTCCTGGCCATCTGGATCGCGGCGATGACCTCCAACGTCGGCTCCTTGATCCAGAGCGTGGGCGAGAAGTGGCAGATGACGCAACTCACGCCTTCCACGCTATTGGTGGCGCTGATAGAGACGGGCACCACGCTGCCGATCCTGGTGCTCGGTTTGGCGGCGGGAGCCATTGCGGACATCGTGGATCGTCGCCGGTGGCTGATCGCGACGCAGCTGTTCATGCTGATCGTGGCAGGGGTCCTGACTTTGCTCACCTTCCTTGGCCAGATCACACCCGCCATCCTCCTCGGGATGGCCGTGCTCATCGGGATCGGGTCCGCGCTGAGCATGCCAGCCTTCCAGGCCATCGTGCCAGAATTGCTCCCAAGGCAGGAGCTGAGCGGCGGCGTAGCGCTCAACAGCGCTGGCTACAACATCAGCCGGGCCATCGGTCCGGCCCTGGGCGGCCTCATCGTGGGGTGGCTGGGAGCAGGGTGGGCCTTCCTGCTCAATGCCGTGTCGTTCCTCGCGGTCGTCGTGGTTCTTTGGAAATGGAAGCGACCGATCCCGCCCCAGGATCTGCCCTCGGAACGGTTCGCCGGAGCGATGACGATCGGCTTCCGCTACGTTCGCCACAGCCGCCCCCTGCAAATCATCCTGATCCGAACCGTTGGCTACATCTGGTTCAGCGGGGTCATCTTCTCGCTGCTCCCGGCGCTGGTCATATACCGGCTGAGACTGGGTTCCGCCGCCTTCGGCCTGCTCACCGGTTGCATCGGTGCGGGGGCGGTGTTCATCACCTTCTTCATGCCCATGTTGCGCACTCGGTTCAGTGCCAATCAGCTCCTTGGGGGCTTCACTGTCTTGGCCGTCATCGCCCAGAGCATCATCGCGCTTGAACCTCATACCTTGGCAGTGGCCCTGTGCCTTTTCTTCGCCGGCATGAGCTGGCTGGCCACCTTCTCCACCATCAACACGGCCATTCATGTTTCCGTACCCTCCTGGGTGAAGGCGAGGGCTTTCGGAGCCTACCAGATGGCCTGGGGCGGAGCCATCGCCTTCGCTTCGGCCTTCTGGGGGGCGGTGGCAGAGCGGTTTGGACTCCCTGCGGGCTTCGCGTTGTCAGCCCTGGGCATGCTGATCGTCCTGCTCTTCATCGGTAGGTTGCGCATCACCGCCTTCGAGGAAGAACAGGACCTGACTCCCAGCAAGGACAACGCCCACTCCGATACGCCCATCCCGCTCAATGCGGGCCCCGTCCTCATCCAGATGGAATTCCGGATTCCCGAAGCACAGAAGGCGCCTTTCCTGGAGGCCATGCAGCATGTGCGACGGCTCCGCCTGAGGGATGGTGCCATGCGCTGGGCCCTGTTCGAAGAGCCGAGCCAAGCAAATGACGGCCACCTGAAATTCATGGAGGTCTATCTCAGTTCCAGCATGGGCGAGCACCTGCGCCAGCACCACCGCAGCACCAACGCGGACCGCGAAATTTTCGCCCGGGCCTTCCGCCTGGATCCGTCCGGACGTCCCAAGGCCCGCCATCTGATCGCGGTGGGAGAGGAGGAGACATCCTTTCTGCAAAGGCTTTGGCAGTGATTCCCCGGGGCTGCAACCGGCCAGGCGAACAAAGCCGCAAACTTCAGGAGCTGATGCGCTAGGCCCTCCCAATAAGGGTCCGATCAGTTATGCACGCCCGGTGCCTCGCGCCCGGTCTTCTCGACATATTCGAGGTAGGAACCGCTGTAAATCATGGGGGCTGCGTGCTCTTCGCCCCCAAGTTCCAGCACGCGGTTGGCGAGTCCTCGCAGGAAGGTGCGGTCGTGGGAAACGAACAGCATGGTGCCTTCAAAGTCCTTCAAGGCATCGATCAACATCTCCTTCGTGGCGAGATCCAAGTGGTTCGTGGGTTCGTCCAGCACCAGGAAGTTCGGGGGATTGAACAGCAGCCGCGCCATGACCAGGCGGGACTTCTCGCCGCCTGAGAGGGCTTGGATCGGCTTATCCACTTCGTCGCCGGAGAACTGGAAGACGCCCAGCAGATTGCGCAAAGCGCCCAGGCCTTCCATAGGGAAGTCCATCTGCACTTGTTCGAGGACGGTCAGTTCCTTGTCCAGCAAATCCAGGGATTGCTGCGCGAAATAGCCCAGTTTCAGGCTCGCCCCCAGGCGCACCTCGCCACCATCCGGCTCCAGGACGCCAGCCACCATCTTGAGCAGAGTGGACTTGCCCGCGCCGTTCTTGCCCATCACGCACCAGCGCTCCCCACGGCGGACGTGGAAGTCGAAATCTCGATAGACCGCGCGCTTGCCGTAGCTTTTGGAGATGCCTTTGAGCATGGCCACGTCGTCCCCCGAGCGCCCAGGAATGCGAAAGTCCCACTTCACGATCCGGCGCTTCTTGGGCAGTTCGATGCGCTCTATCTTATCCAGTGCCTTCACGCGGCTCTGCACCTGGGCAGCCTTGGCAGCGTGGGCCGAGAAACGTTCGATGAAGCGCTGTTCCTTAGCCAGTTTCGCCTGCTGCCGATCGTACGCCGCAGCCTGGTTCGTCTCCCGGATGTCCCGCTCCCGCACATAAAAATCGTAGTTCCCGGAGTACGTCGTGACGTCGCCGCCATCGATCTCCAGCACCTTCGTGACGATGCGATTCATGAAGTCCTTGTCGTGGGAGGTCATGAGCAGCGTGGCCTTCACATTCTTCAAATAGCTCTCCAGCCAGAGAATCGACTCGATGTCGAGATGGTTGGTGGGTTCATCCAGCAGGAGAACTTCGAACGTCCCCAGCAGCACCTTGGCCATGGAAACCCGCATCTTCCAACCGCCCGAAAGCGCACCCACATCTCCGTCAATCTGCTCATCCTCGAAGCCGAGGCCATGAAGGCAGGCTCTGGCCCTGGCTTCCAGCTCGTAGCCCCCCAGATGCTGATATTCCTCCTGCACATGGCCGAAGCGGTCCAGAACTGCGTCGAAGTCGTCCATTCGATCCGGGTCCCCCATGGCGTGCTGGAGGTCCATCAGCTCGTGATGGAGATCTCCCAAGCGCCCGCTGCCGGCGATGGCCTCGTCCAGCACGGGACGCCCCGCCATCTCGTCCACTTCCTGGCGGAAGTAGCCGATGGAAAGCTTCTTCGGGATGCTGATCACGCCGTCATCGGCGGTCTCCTCGCCGATAATCATCCGGAAGAGCGTCGACTTCCCCGCACCATTCGGGCCCACGAGGCCGACCTTCTCGCCGGAATTGAGCTGGAACCCGGCATCGATGAAGAGCACCTGCTTGCCGTACTGCTTGCTGACATTGGAAAACGAGATCATGGCACTCCAGGGGAACGACACAGGCTGCAGCGGGTTGCCATCCCGGCGCTGGGCGAGAGAATAGCCTAGCGTTTCCCCCGGCCTTCCGCCAATCGCTCAATGCGAAAGGGCCGCAGCTAAGAGCTGAGAACCGTCATTCTTCCGCGGTCACCAGAGCCTTGCGCCCGCCGAACAAAGCCAGCAACAGCAGGACCCATCCGATCAAATCCAGCAGCGTTACGGATAGATTAATCCAGGTCATGATCACATGAGCATTGGTGAACGAAAGACCCGACTCCGGTCCCCCGATGAGCCAGAACATGTAGCCCAATTTCGTGATCGAGCCAAGCAGCAGCATTCCGAAGGCCACCAGCGCCATGAGCGAGACCCGCGGATGGATGGACCAGCGCACGATGGCCAGGATGATCCCCACCACGAAGACCACCAGGAAGGGCAGGTTTGTGATCTGCGAAAAAAGGAGGGCGGAGAGTTTGGTTTCCATCATGGGAATAGCTTTCGAGAAGGTTGGCGCTAACTCTGGATCATGACAGGTGTTCCGTCACCTATCCCCCCAGGCGCTCTTCCAAAGGCGAAGCCGTCCTGGCGAAATAGCTTGAACATGCAGGGGGGTGGTTCGGCCTAAGTCGCTGTCACTGAAGAACCTTGTCGTCCCTGTGGCGAGAGCGCCATCAGGAGCCGTAAGAAAATTGTCTGACCGGTACAGGTTATTTTGCGCCAGTCTCTAAGCCTCCGCTGCTTCCTCCAGCGCGATGTTCAGGGCCAGGGGTGGACCCCCGGGGCTGCTGGGATCGTGGGGCAGGCTGCCCCGGGTAGAGCGCAAGTAGACGAAGGGCGTCGCGTGCAGGAAGTTCGAGACCCGGGAGGTATACACATCCGCGTAGCGCTCTACCTGGCGCGCCAGGTGGCTCTTGTCGTTGCCCGCCCGGGTAAGGAGTCCCCAGCGCCCATTGGTGAGTTCATTGGCGGCCTGGGCCAGCGGCCCGATCTCGATATCCAGGGCCTGCAACTGGCTGCGAAACTCCTGAATCGTGGCTTCCAGTGTTGCGCCATCTTCTGCAGGCTGGGGTCCATAGCCACCCTTGAGGCGCAGCAGAGCCAGGCGGGCATTGGCCCACAGGGCCTCCAGTCGCTCCTTTTCCGCCATCCTGGCGGCGAGGAACAATTCCGCTTCACGGAAGGACTCCAAGGCCGCCACCTCGCCCTCCAACTCCCGCAGGACCAGAGCGGTGCGCCAGAGCGGTCCCCGCTTGCTGGCATGGACATCACCGAACATGTGATCGCCCACATAGAGGATCGAATCCCCGGAGATGCCCAGATCCTGCTCCACCTGGACGGCGCAACCGCCCATGTAGGCCGCGCCCGGCTTCAGCGGGCCGGAGCTGGGCCGGAGCAGGCCGTCCTCGGTCACCACTTCGAAGAAGGGGGCCCGTTCCGTGAAAAAGTCCGGCTTCCTGGCCCCCACGATCACCAGATCGAAGAGCTGGCGCCAGGTGGTCCCCACGGGCAAGAAACGGTCATAGGCATAGGACATCATTCGAGCCGTGAAGCTCCACTCGGAGTTTGTTATGAGCAGGAGCTTCTTGCCTGCAGCCCGCTGGTCCAGGAGCGCGAGGGCCGCCTCGGGGTCGAGCACGACATAATGCTCAGGTGCCGCGGCGATCTCCGCTTTGAGATGACCTTCCAGGTGCTGAGCGTCGACCGTGGCCCGCACCCGCGTGAACAGGGCCGTATAGCCCTTCACTTGCGGCAGCAACCCCTGATCCAAGAGCTCCACCAACTGGGAGAACAGGCATCCCTCAGAAAGAGAAAAGAGAGTGTTCAGGAAGGCCCAGCGAGGTTCGGCGAGGTCGACGATGGTATGGGTGTAAAGCTCGCGTTGTTTGGCGAAATCCAGGGGCCGAGTGCCATGCATGGACCGTTTCACGAATCCGAACCGGTTCGCCTTGACCAGATTGCCCAGCTCCGTGTCAATGACCAACCCCCGGGCCACCATGTCCGGATCAAAGGCCAAGTCGCCCACTGGCCAGCCCACCCGGAGCAGACTCTCCCGAGCGAAGTCGTAGACTCGGCGCTCAAACGCATCTGCCCGGTAGTCCACCAGGGTGTAGTCCATGTCGTAGCCTATGGCACGCAGGGCACGGAAATTAAGGGTGCGGTTGCAGAAAACGCCGCGACCGCGAGGGATGGAGGGGGATGGATCGACAAGGTCGGGCATGGTCTCCAGGGTTGCAGGAACCGGCTTCCAGGCATAGGAAGCATCGGATCGGGCAGGCTACCACGTTGGGTGCGGCTCAGTCATGGACGCGCAGCGCCCGGCATCGCACTCTGAAGGCTTACGTATTCCCTCCTACAAGGACATCCGTGCGCAGCCAACCCCTGATCCTCCTGACCAACGATGACGGAATTCAATCGCCAGGCCTGAAAGCGGCCGTGCGGGCGGTACTTGGGTTGGGGGACTTGCTGGTTGTGGCCCCGGCCACTCAGCAGACCGCCATGGGGAGGAGTTTCACCGGGCGGGCAGATGCCGTGCTGGAGCCAGTGGCTTTTGCAGTGGATGGACACCCTGTCCGTGCCTTCGCCTGCGAAGGGTCCCCCGCTTCCGTGGTGCGGCATGGTTTCCTGGTGCTCTGTGGCGAACGTCTGCCAGATCTGGTGATCTCCGGCATCAACTATGGCGAGAACGTCGGCGGGAGCATCACGGCCAGCGGCACGGTAGGCGCGGCCTTCGAGGCAGCCAGTCTGGGTATCCCCGCCTTGGCGGCATCCCTGCAGATGCATCCCAGCACTTTCCTCCATCATAGTGAACAGGACTGGGGCGCAGCCGGCCATTTCGTGGGCCTATTCGCCCAGAAAATCCTGCATGCCACCCTGCCCTTCGATGTGGATCTTCTGAAGATCGATGTCCCCGAGAACGCCACCCAGAATACCCCCTGGCGGCTCACCCGGCTGTCCCGCCAGCGCTATTTCATGCGGGTGCTGGAAGATCCCACCCTCGCGAGCCGGCTCGGGGACGGCCATGTGGCGGTCTGCGTGGACCACGCGACCCTCGAAGCCGATTCCGATGTCCATGCCCTCATGGAGGGCGCTATCGCAGTCACGCCCCTAAGCTTGGATGCCACCTCACGGGCAGACTTCAACCTCATCCGCGCAGCTTTGGGTTTGGTATGATTGGGCATTTACGTCGAATGCCGTTTTTAGACAACCGCGCATTTATCATGAATGGATACCCAAGAACAACCCAGGGCCGTGATATTTCTGTCCAAGGTCACTCGGCGAGGGTCTGGACCCATTGGAAGGGCTTTTTGACGTTTTGTGCCCCGATTTTTAAATTTTCATTCACGCCGGAGTCGGCATCCCATTACAATTCCTTAGGTCCCTCGCATATCCGAAGGACTGGCTTACGGGAAGCGACACGTTTAAGCCAGGGAACTGGGAGGGTTTGTGATAGACATCACTGGTGACGCGGGTGGAAATGTCATGGGTCAAGCGGTTGTCAATCTGAGACGGATCGAATACCTAGCCGGACTCCCTCAGGCGGAAGCCGAGGAACTTGCCCGGGTCAGCGAATTCCGACGGTATGCGGATGGCATGGCCGTCTTCAACCAAGGGGAATACATCCCGGGCATTTTCGTGGTGGTCCAGGGGTCTCTGAAGGTCTTTCGCACGGATGGACGCGGGAAGATCCAGGTCCTGGACATCCTGCAGCCAGGCACCTGCGTCGGGGAGGTGCAGGTCTTTGATGGCGGACCGACCGCTTCCGGCGCGGAAGCCCATGGGGATACGGAATGTTGGCTAATCCCAGCCGAACCCATCCGGCGGATGGTGCATCGGAGCACCACCGTGGCGGAAGTGATCATCCACCATTTCGCGGGCAAGGTCCGCCACCTGATCGCCCTGGTGGAGACCCTCAGCCTCCACAGCGTTCCCGAACGCGTGGCCCAGCTCATCCTCGACTATCACTCCCGCAACGCCACGAAGTCCCTGGTGGAATTCCACGAGACCCAGGAGGACCTGGCCCAGTGCATCGGGGCCAGTCGCGAGGCCTTCAGCCGCGCCCTGCGCTTGCTGGCGGACCTTGGCCTGGTCCAGAGCACTTTCCCCGTCGTGAGAATCCTGGACCTGCAGAAACTTCAGCGCTACGCCCGCGGATGACATGGAATCCCCCCTCAACAAGCGGGTTGAATGGGAAGCCGCGGAACTCCTGACTGGCGATGACCTTGGGTTGATCAGCCCGAAAAACCTGGTGCATGATTTGTCCGGCCAGCTCCCTCTGCCGGAGCAGATCTCGTATTCCCTCAAGAGCAGCAGCTTCGGCGCCTTCCTCGATCGGATCGAATCCTTGGCGGGCCTGCCCCCTGCGGAAGCCGACCAACTGGCCCAGCTCGGCGAGTTCAAACGCTATACCGCTGGCTCCCTCGTTTTCAAGCAAGGAGAGCGGATCCCCGGCATTTTCGTGGTGATCAGAGGGTCCCTGAAGATCACCCGGTCCAGCGGCCGCGGCAAAGTGCAGGTGCTGGCGATCCTTCAGCCCGGAACATGCGTGGGCGAGGTGCAGGTCTTCGATGGGGCAGCCATCGCTTCCGGGGCCGAGGCCCAGGGCAATACCGAATGCTGGATCATTCCAGCGGAAGCCCTGCGCACCCTCGTGCAGAACAACGCCGTCGTCCGGGAGGTGCTCATCCGCCATTTCGCCGGGAAGGTCCGTCATCTCATCGCCCTGGTGGGGGCCCTTGGTCTTCACAGCGTGCCGGAACGGGTGGCGCAACTCCTGCTCAACCAAATGCAACAGACTCCGGAGGACTCCCAGGTGCAGTTCCGGGAAACCCAGGAGGAGCTGGCTCAGCGCGTGGGGGCTGGGCGCGAGGCCTTCAGCCGGTCCCTTCGTCTGCTTGCGGATCTAGGCCTCATCCATAGCGCCTTCCCACTGATCCGGATCCTGGATCTGGCAAAGCTCCAGCGTTACGCCCAAGGCTAGTTGCCAGCGCAGGGTCGATCGTTGCAAGCGGCTGCCCCCGGCTGTATTCAAAGATTTTACGACCGTAACGTGTGGGCTTTTAATCACATTTAGGGGCAGTCCGTCCTGGCAGCCGCCCTTTCCTAGATAGAATTCCTGTGACGCTCTCCGCCACGCGGCCTTCACAGAGCGAAGCCTCGCCGGGGCGGGGACCCACAAGAAAGGTGAAAAGCGAATGTTCCGAGTAATCAGCAACGAGGAGATCGCGCCGCAGTTGAACCGAATGGTCATTGAAGTGCCCAGGGTCGCTCGGGCTCGCAAGCCCGGCCAGTTCGTCATGGTCCGCTGCAGTGCAGGCCGCGAGCGCATTCCGCTCACGATCGCCGATGACGATCCCAAGGCAGGCACGATCACGCTCATCATCCAGGCGGTAGGTACCAGCACCAAGGAAATCGTGGCGGTGCCTGCCGGTGGCTATCTGACTGACGTAGCCGGTCCGCTCGGCTTGCCCACGGAAATCGAGCGACTGGGCCGCATCGCCTGTGTGGGCGGCGGCGCGGGCACGGCCGTGCTTTTCCCTCTGGCCAAAGCCCTGGCCCAGGCGGGCAATGAGGTGACCACCATCATCGGCGGTCGCAGCGAGCAATACGTCATCCTCCTGAAGGAGCTGGGCGCTTTCTCCAAGCAGGTCTTCGTCACCACCGAGGATGGCTCGAGCGGAGAAAAGGGCTTCGTGACCCTCCCCTTGCAGCGCCTCCTGGCAGACCCAAACCAACGACCTGCAGCTGTCTACGCCGTCGGTCCCGTCCCCATGATGAAGGCCGTCAGCAACCTCACCCGCACGTTTGGCGTCCACACGATCGTATCCCTCAATCCCATCATGGTGGATGGCACGGGCATGTGCGGCGGCTGCCGCGTGACCGTGGCTGGCAAGATCAAGTTCGCTTGTGTCGATGGGCCCGAATTCGATGGCCACCAGGTGGATTTCGATGAACTCTCCGCCCGCCAGACCACCTACCTCGAACTGGATGACCACGGCTGCCGACTCGACCCGCAGCTCGCCGCGATGCAAAAGGACTGAACCATGACCGCATTGACCCCCAAAGAGCGTCTGGCCATCGACCGCGTGAAGATGCCCGAGCAGGATGCCAAGCAGCGCGCCTGCAATTTCACGGAAGTCAATCTCGGCTTGACCCAGGAACGAGCCATGGAAGAGGCCCAGCGCTGCATCGCTTGCAAGAACAAGCCCTGCGTGGACGGCTGCCCCGTGGCTGTGCGCATTCCGGAATTCATCACCGCCGTCGCCGCGGGCAACTTCGAGGAAGCCGCCCGGATCCTCCGGGTGGACAATGCCCTGCCCGCCACCACTGGCCGTGTCTGTCCCCAGGAAGTTCAGTGCGAAGGCGTCTGTGTGCGCGGCAAGAAGGGACACCCAGTGGCCATCGGCTGGTTAGAGCGGTTCGTCGCGGACTGGGCCGCCGAGCATATGCCCAAGGAGCATCCCCCGACGACCACAACCGGCTTTCGTGTTGCCGTGGTCGGCTCCGGCCCGGGCGGCCTTACCACCGCAGGCGAGCTGGCTCGTCTGGGGCACAAGGTCCATATCTTCGAGGCCCTCCATGACACCGGTGGCGTATTGCGTTATGGCATCCCCGAGTTCCGCCTGCCCAAGGCGGTCGTGGATCGCGAGGTGGAGAATCTCCGCACCCTGGGGGTGGTCATCGAATGCAATGTCATCGTCGGCCGCACCCTCACCGTGGATGAACTCGCCGTGGCTTTCGACGCGGTCTTCATCGCCAACGGCGCGGGCCTGCCCATGTTCCTGGACGTTCCCGGCGAGAACTTCAAGGGTGTCTACTCCGCCAACGAGTACCTCACCCGCGTGAACCTCATGGGCGCGGGGCAGGACCTGAAGGGTGGCACTCCCATCGCCCGGGGTGAGACCGTGGTGGTCTTCGGCGGCGGCAATGTCGCCATGGACGGGGTGCGCACTGCCAAGCGCCTGGGCGCCGCGCACGCCATCTGCGCCTATCGCCGCACCAGAGCTGAGATGCCCGCCCGCAGCGAGGAGATCGCCCATGCCGAGGAGGAAGGCATCGAGTTTCATTACCTGCTTGCCCCGTTGGAGATCCTGGCTGACGCGAAGGGCTGGGTACGCGCTGTCAGGGTCCAGAAGATGCAACTGGGCGAGCCGGATGCCTCCGGACGCCGGCGCCCCATGCCGATCGCGGGCAGCGAGTTCGAGATGCCCTGCCAAATCGTCGTAGTGGCCCTCGGCACCACCGCCAACCCCTTGCTCACCAACGCCACCCCTGCCCTCAAACTCAACAAGTGGCAAAACATCGTGGTGGACGCCAAGCAGGCCACGGCCATGGCAGGCGTATTCGCGGGCGGCGATATTGTCCGCGGCGGCGCCACCGTGATCCTCGCCATGGGCGACGGCAAGGTGGCTGCCTTTGGCATCGACGAATACCTGAAAAACAAGATCCCCAAGCATCAGGCTTGAGGGGCTCCTATGACCCTCGAAAGGCCCGGGCAAATTCCTGCCCGGGCCTTTCCTCATTGCCCACAATGACGAGTAAAATCGTCAACAAATCCGAAACCTGGTTTATCCTGGATTTGGAGGATCCGACCGTTGCAGAAAACTAATTCATTATTCCTTACTTCAGGCTTGGCTCTGGCGGCGGCACTGGGCTGCAATCGGGACCAAGTGCAGAGCACGCGCGTCGAGAAGGCTGCCCCGGCGGCCATGCCTCCCGGGCACCCCCCAATGGGCACTCCTCCCGCTGCAATGCCTGCCGGCGCAGTGCCACCTCCCCCTCAGCCCACCGGTGGTCAGGCTCTGCAATGGCTCCTGCCCAAGGGCTGGACCACGGCGCAGGCGGGCGGCATGCGCTTCGCCACGCTGAAACCACCAGCTCAGGGAAACGCTGAAGTCTCCGTGGTGACCCTCTCGGGTCCCGCCGGTGGTGAGTTGGCCAATGTCAACCGCTGGCGCGCCCAGTTGGGGCTTCCGCCAATCGAAGCAGCGGGCTTGGCGTCGCTTCGCAAGGTCGTGCAGTCCAAGGCGGGTACGGTCGCGGTCTTCGAGTTCGCCAACTCCGGGAGCCGCATGGTGGTGGGACTGCTGTCCACTCCCGCGGGAAATACCTGGTTCCTCAAACTGCTGGGCGAAGATGTCCCGGTCAACCATGCCAAACCGGACTTCATGAAACTGCTCGGGACCCTGAGCCTTGGCTGACCCGCCGACCCCGCTGCCCCGCCGCCTTTGGGACGCCCTGGCCTCGCTGGAGCTGACCCTCATCTCCCTCGCTCTGCTCATGGCCCTCGTGCTGCTCTGCACCCTGGCCCAGACCCGATTGGGAATCTTTGGCGCGGTCCAGATCTACATGCGCAGCTTCATCGTCTGGTGGCAGGTCCCGGCGCTGCCCTTCCGCCTGCCCGTCTTCCCCGGTGGAGTGCTGGTGGGGTTGATGCTGCTGTTCAATCTCACCGCAGCCCTCATCAAGCGCTTTGATTTCACCTGGGGCAAATCCGGCCTTTGGATCATCCACGCCGGCCTGATCCTGCTCATCGCGGGGGAATTCTCTTCGGGCGCCTTCCAGGTGGAAACGAACATGAACATCGAAGTTGGCCAGACCGTCA
Organism: Holophagaceae bacterium; assembly: GCA_025361955.1. Classification (GTDB taxonomy): domain Bacteria; phylum Acidobacteriota; class Holophagae; order Holophagales; family Holophagaceae; genus UBA1801. The sequence goes on along the minus strand of JANYIU010000244.1, from coordinate 2,113 downwards.
ACTTCACCGAGAGCTCCCGCGATATCGAATTGACCATCACCCACAGTAAGGATCCTTCCCACGATCAAATCTACAGCATTCCCGCTTCCCTGTTGCGCCGCTCGGAATCCATCGCGGTGCCCGGAACGCCCATCACCCTCCGGGTGAAACGGTATTTCGAAAACGCGACCCTGGCCATGCGGGAGCAGACCGATCCCGCGTCTTTGGCCACCGCGGGCGTGGGTGCCGATGTCAAGGTCGTTGCACAGCCGGTCGTTGTTTCCGATAACGAGATGAACCAGACCTCGGTCTTCGTGGAACCGGTGCTCAAGGGTCAGAGCTTCGGGACCTGGCTGGTCTCTCCGGGGCTGGCCGCGCCGCAGACCTTTGTCGACGAGGGCCAAACCTACGCCATGGCCATGCAGCACCGCCGCTATTACCTCCCCTATTCCATCACGCTCAAGGACTTCCGTCACGACGTCTACGCAGGGACGGACATCCCCAAGAACTTCTCCAGCCTCGTGCATATCTCTCACCCTGCGAAGAATGAGGAACGCGATGTGCTCATCTACATGAACCAGCCCCTGCGCTACGAAGGGCGGACCTTCTACCAAGCCAGCTACGGGAAGGAGGGCAAGCTCTCCATTCTCCAAGTGGTGCAGAACCCTGGCTGGACACTGCCCTACATCTCCTGCGGCATCATCACCCTCGGTCTCCTGCTCCACTTCGGGCTCACGCTTCGCCGGTCCTTGCAGCAGAGGAGGGCGGCATGAAAGCCCCGAAACGGTTCGCCTGGGTTCCCGGTCTCCTAGCCTTGGTCGCTGTGCTGCTCACCCTTCTTCCCCCAGGGAAGACCCGGGGCTTCGACCTAGCCGGTTTCGCCCGCCTTCCCGTCCTCCAAGGGGGTCGGGTGAAGCCCTTGGATTCCGTGGCCCGGAACTCCCTGCTCATGATCCAAGGCAAGCAGAGCTTGTCCTTCGAGGGCAGGACCGTCGGTCCCGACGAGTGGCTGCTGGATGTGCTGTTCCGCTCCACGACGGCCGATACCCAGCCCATTTTCGTGATCAACGATCCCGACGTACTGGGTCTCATGAGCATTCAACAGTCCACCAACCGCTACTTCAGTTTCGCGACCCTGCTCCCCCACCTCGCTGAGATCGAAAAGCAGGCGCAGGCGGCCATGAACCTGGAACCTGCCCATAGGAGCCGGTTCCAAAGCGCCATCCTGGAACTCTATCAGCGGCTGATCGTCTATCACCAGTTAGCGAACACCCTCCAGGCCGCCGGTTCCACCGGGCTCTTGGCGGAGATCCAGACCGCCCGGAATCCCGGTTCCGTGGACCTGCACAATGATTTGACGCGACTGGCCTACTTCCGCCCCCTGCCCCCCAGGAGAAACCAGGATGCGGACGCTTGGCTAACCATCGGCGCGGGTCTGGAAGCCCACGCCCAAGGGGCGGCCCATCCAGCCCTGGCCATGCTCGGCGCAGCCGGAGCGGCCTACGCCGCAGGTGATGCCCAGGCCTTCAATGCTGCGACCGCGACCTTGCAGGAGTTCGTCGCCGCCCAACGCCCGGAGGCCCGAGCCCGGGCCAGTCACGAATTCCTGTTCAACCAGGCCGAGCCCTTTTATCTAGGCATGGTGATCTACGTCCTTGCGCTGCTTTCGCTGTTCCTATCCTGGGTATGGAAACCAGAGCGCCTGCAGCCTGCCGCCTACTCGCTGCTGGTGGCTGGTGCGATCATACACACGGCGGGTCTGGTCTCCCGCATCCTCCTGCAAGGGCGGCCACCGGTCACCAACCTCTATTCATCGGCGATCTTCGTGGGTTGGGTGGCGGTGGTGCTGGGGGTGATCCTGGAACGGATGTATCGGCGCGGCTTCGCGACCGCCGTGGCCGGCGCCGCAGGGTTTGCCTCTCTGATCGTGGCCCATCACCTTGCCGGGGATGGGGACACCATGGAAATGATGCGGGCGGTGCTGGATTCGAATTTCTGGCTGGCCACGCATGTGGTGACCATCACCATCGGTTACGGCGGCACTTTCCTAGCCGGGGCCATCGCCATCGCCTACACTCTACGCAAGCATCTGGTCCCGAATCTCGATGAGCAAACCAGTCAGGCTCTCCTGGAT
>JANYIU010000240.1 GCA_025361955.1 Holophagaceae bacterium | reverse complement strand
TGGCTTACCTGAAATCTTCCAGAAAGCCCGGTAAAAAAGTCTCCATCCCGGCATGGGGCGGTGGTTGGGCAGGGATCAGGCCCGGCGTATAGCCCCGCTTGCGGAACGGGTCCAGCAGTCGAGGATTTCGACTGATGACATGCACCGGCACTGACCAGGGCTGCCCTGCACCGGTGAGTTGCAGGTTGGGCTGGTGATCCCCCATGAGGATGATCAGGGTGTCGGCGGTGACATACTTGGCGAGGTAATCTCCCAGGGTTGCAAATTCATAGTCCAGGGAGCGGAGGTAAGCTGCGCCCGCATTCTTGAGGTCGGGCCACTGAATGGGGTAATAGACCGGTTCGCGGTCATTGTAGAGGCTGCCGTCGCCGATGGCAGCCCAATCCGGTATGAAGGGCGGCTGGACATTGAAGGCCGCGTGGCTGCTGATCAGGACGTATCGGGCGAAGAGTGGCTGCGCAGGTTTCACGAATTCGCGCTGCCGCACCCAATCGAGCACGAATTGGTCCGGCATGGGCGCCCAACCAAAAGTCCGCCCGCGATAGTTGAAATGCCAGGCGAAATAGACCTGCTCGTAGCCGAAATAGGCCCCTTGCGGAAAGGCAAAACGGGTGCCGGGCATAATGGAGACGGTCCGATAGCCGCTCTTGTGAAAATAGGAGGCCATGGGCGGCAGAGAAGAGTGCAGCAGCGCTTTGTCCTCGAGATCATCGCCCACCCGCAGCCCCGATTCCAAAGTACCCTGCGCCAGCCAGGATGAACCGCCGTAGGTCGGTGACAGCAGATAGGAAGAGACCGCCTCGAAGCCATGCTGAGCGAGGACCTTGGCAAAGCGGTTCAGGGTGGCGTCCATTGCCGGTCGGTACTGGGGCCGACTGAAGACGATGCGGCCATAGGACTCGACCATGAACAACAAGACATCGGCGCCCTCCAAACCTTTGAGGGAAGCAGGCCGTGCTCCCCGGTCCCGGGCGACTTGCTCGAGGCGGGCGACAAAAGCCTGCTGCTGTTCTGACTTTTTTTGGATAAGGAGGATCTCCTGAGCGAGGTGGACCAGGACCGGCGATCTGGTCGTCTCCCAGCCCCCGACCAAGGCTGCGCCAAGGATTAGACCGGAGCCCCCCAGGAACCAGAGGCGAATCTGCTTGACGGCAAGCGCCTTGGCCGCCGCCTGCCAAGCGTACCAGCTAGAAACCATACCCCCCAGCGTCACCCCCGCCCCGATAGCCGTCATCAACCGGAAATCCCAAGGACGGGAAGAGGTCTTGAGCAGGTCGTAGAGTCCGAAGAGATACCCCGTATCGATGTAGAGGTTGAAGGGCCGGTTGAGGTACATGGGCACGATGGTTTCGCCGATGCGGAACAAGCGCAGGGCAAGAAAGAGCGCCCAGACCGACAGACTGGTCCAGAGGAGGCCCCGTTTTCCGCAGCAGGCCGCCATGGCCATCGGGATGAGTAACAGCCAGATATCGATGGACGGTAGCAACAGCCGCCAGGGGAACAGGGGGCTGGCGGCAAAGTCCAGGTTCAAGAGGCTGCTGAGAAACAGGAAGGCGACAAGGAGTCCCAGCAGCGGTGGCCAAGGGAGCTTATTGAGCTTCATGGCAGGGCCGGCTGGCGACGTGGATAGCGGCTCCGATCAAGCACAAGGGCGAATCCCCAGGCTGCAACCAAGTGAAGTTATCATCAAACTCCCCCATCGCGGCCGGGATGGCGTTAGAAGCTAATGCTAGTTGAGAGTCTAAGCTTTGACGCGCCCTGCAAGGGTGCTTGAGGTGGGTATTCCGGGTTTCGCTTGTGGGATTGGGGGAAGCCCAAAGCTGCCGCTGCTCGCACTTGATCCTGGTCAGAATCGAAGGCAAACAACGGCAAATCGCACCCACACTTTTCGGGGCGCCCTGCTAGAGGGTGGACTGAAATCCCTTATTCAAGCCGCGATCCTAGCGCCGCAGCAAACGCCAGCTGCGGGTAGGCATGCCCGCAGGGGTTCCGTCCGGCAGGCACGCAAGGATTCCAGATCGTGTTCATGGAGTACGTGATGAGGATCGATGTCCTCCCAGGCCTCGATAACCGGAGTTGTCAGTTCCGAACCGGTGCAAGCGGGTTTCACGATCCCCACCAGATCACCATCTACATGCAGGAAACTGCGTTCGAAGGGCAGTCGCAAAGCTTGGAAATCAGGAGGGGCGAGCGTCGGGAGCCGGGATGCGTCCACCGACAGCAGGCGCACTTCCACCTTGGCTGGGCCTAGGGGCAGAGCATGGAGGCCCGGGAGATAGAACTGCTCCGGTACCCCGTTTCGGATCACAAGGGCGGTCCGGTCCTGTGGCACTAGGAATGCGTCGTCCAAGGCCTGGTTTGCAGAGGCAGGCTTGCGTTCATCGGCAGCATGAGTTCGCCAAAAGCGCATGGTATATCCTTCAAAAATCCGCGCATGCGGAGGTGCGTTTGGGGTTGTCCAGCCATGTTCGTAGTCAACTGAGTGAGACGAAAAGAAGACGTTTCGTTCAACCTGAACCTCTATGGATCGAGCCCAGGCAGGAGCAAAATCCCGCTCCAAAGTCAGGAGGCGAGACCAAGGTCCATTCCGTCAATGCCCTTGGAAATTCGATAGCATCCCGGTCCGCTGACGAGTAGTTTGCCCTGGTTGGGGACCACTATATTCTCGCCTGACACTAGTATGTAGTCTGCAGTATCGCCCTCGAAGGTCACCCAAAGGTGGCCTGCAGTGCAGTGGATCGTTTCGTTTGCCAGTTCGGAATAGGCCTTGACGCCTCCTCGGACAAGACAGGAATACTGGGGAGCGAAATGTGCAATCTCATGTATTTGCATCGTGTTGAGGCTGGTAGCGGCGTTGCTCATGAGGTCCTCCTTGGTTTCGAAGCCATGGATTAGCTTCGTGTTCCAATATGCAAGCAAATGGTTGACAAAAAAGGTCCAGTTTATTTATAGTGGCTAGACCATGGCACCCTGGATTTTTCCCCTCAATTTAGAATCTGCTGCCTGTGAGCCGGTCTACCTGCAGATCACCCGGGCCATCAGCGCAGACATTCGTCGCGGTCGCTTGGGACCCGGCGACAGGCTGCCAGGGTCCCGCACCCTGGCCAAGACCTTGGGCGTTCACCGCAACACAGTGCTGGCAGCCTTCCGCGAGTTGCAAGCAGAGGGCTGGATCCAATCTGAGGGACTTAGCACCCGTGTCGCTGAGGAACTCCCGCAGGCCTCGCTGGAGGCGCAGGCTGTGCTCCGAGGGAGTTTGGGTTTCCCCTTGGAGGCTGCCCTGCCCCCAGCGTTGGCTAAGTCGCCCAAACGGCCTGGTGCCTTGGTGTTTGGCACAGGCCTGCCAGACCTCCGCCTGTTGCCCACCGATTGGCTGGCCCGGGCCTACAGTCGTGCCCTGCGCAGCCGCGCCCTGCTGGGTTACGGCGATCCCAAAGGGGAGCTCCGGCTGCGGACCGCTCTGGCCTGCTTGCTCTCGGGAGTCCGCGGCCTGGCCGTGGAGCCCGATCAACTGATGGTGGTGGGTGGCAGTCAAATGGGCCTGGACCTCGTTGCGCGAACCCTACTGCGACCTGGGGATCGAGTGGCCGTGGAGGATCCGGGGTACGCCCCCGCTTGGGTCACTCTGCGGACGGCAGGTGCGGAGCTGGTGCCTATCCCTGTGGATGCGGATGGCCTTCAGGTGGAGGCGCTGGCAGCCCTGTTGGAAAGGCAGCCCATCCGCGCCCTCTACTGCACGCCCAACCATCAGTTTCCAACCACCGTCACCCTGAGCGCCTCGCGCCGACTGAACTTGCTAGAGCTGGCGCAAAAGCACCAGATGGCGATCTTGGAAGACGACTATGACTACGAATTCACCTTTGATGGCAGTTCGGTGCTGCCCTTAGCGAGTGCCGATAAGGCTGGCGTTGTAATCTACATGGGTTCGCTTTCCAAGGTGGTGGCTCCGGGGTTGCGCCTAGGTTTCGTGGCCGGCCCCCAGGCCCTGGTGGAAGCCCTGTCAGTGCGTCGTTATAACGCGGACCGACAGGGGGATCAGGTTTTGGAGCGAGCCGTGGCTGAGCTCGTGGAGGATGATTTACTGCAGCGCCATGTCCGCAAGATGTGCCGGATCTACCAGTCCCGGCGAGGGGTTCTGGCGGCGGCGTTGGAGAGGCACCTGAGTGGGACTGTTGCTTTTGACCTTCCACCCGGCGGCATGAGCCTGTGGTTGAGGACCGATCCCTCCCTCGACGTGGAGGCATGGGCTGGACGAGCTGAACGCAAAAACGTGATCTTCCATCCGGGGCACCACTTCGATTTCCAGGGGCACGTCTTGCCGAATCTGCGTCTGGGTTTCTCCTCCTTGAATGAGGAAGAATTGCAGGAGGCTGTGCGCCGTATGAAGGAGGCTTTGTGAGAGAAGCTCAGAGCACCTGATCCCTGAGCTGGAGGCAGTAGGCGCCCGCCTTTCACTTCAGGGCTTGGGCCAGGAAGGTGTAGGCCAGGGCCCAGGAGTGCGCCATCTGACGGTTGTCCGCCCCGGCACCGTGGCCGCCTTCGATGTTTTCAAAGTACTGCGCATCGTACCCCATTGCCTTCATTTTGGCGTACATCTTCCTGGCGTGGCCGGGATGCACGCGGTCATCCAGGGTGGTGGTCATGAAGAGCACTGGGGGATAGCTCTTGCCGGCTTTCAAGTTGTGATAGGGGGAGAACGTTTTGATGAAGTCCCACTCTTCAGGCTTGTCTGGGTCTCCGTATTCCTCCAGCCAGGAGGCGCCTGCAAGCAGATGGGAGTACCGCTTCATGTCCAGCAGGGGAACCTGGCACACCACGGCGCCGAACAGCGCGGGATACAGGGTGAGCATGTTGCCCACCAGCAAGCCGCCATTGCTGCCGCCCATGATGCCAAGGTGCTTGGGGGAGGTCACCCTCCTGGCCGCGAGATCTTGGGCCACGGCCACGAAATCCTCGTAGGCCCGGGGACGATTTTGCTTCAGGGCGGCTTGGTGCCACCTGGGGCCGTATTCGCCGCCGCCGCGAATGTTGGCCAGCACCAGGACCTTCCCCTGGCTCAGCCAGGCCTGACCGGAAACCCCGCTGTAGTAAGGCAGTTCAGAAACCTCGAAGCCTCCGTAGCCCGTGAGTAGGGTCGGGGTGCTGCCATCCAGCGTCAGTCCTGGGCGGGCCACCTGGTAATAGGGGATGCGGGTGCCGTCTTTGGAGGGGGTGAAATGCTGGCTGATCTCCAGGCCTGAGGCGTCAAAGAAGGCGGGCATGGCTTTGAGCTGCTCGGGCTCGGCTCCCACGGTCCCCAGGAAGTAGGTATCGGGGGTGAGGAAATCAGTGGCGGTCATGAAGAAAGCGTCTGACTCGGTCTCATCCACCGCGTAGGCCGTGAGGTTGCCGAAGGCCGGTGCGCCCCTGAGCGGCTGCCGCTCCCAGCCGCCAGCGTTCGCTGTCAGCACTGAGAGGCGGTTCTTCACATCGTCCATCACATTGAGGATGAGATGGTGCAAGGTCCACTGAGCACTCTGCAGGGAGGTGGTGGCCGAAGGCTCGAACAGGACCGTGAACTCCCGCTTCCCTGCCATGAAGTCCTCGAACAGCGCCACCAGCAGGGCACCGGCGGAATAGGTCGTCCCGCCCACGCTCCAGGGGGAACGCAGCTTGAGGGTCAGCCATTCCCGGTG
>JANYIU010000187.1 GCA_025361955.1 Holophagaceae bacterium | reverse complement strand
AAGCTGGGGGCGCCCAGGGTGGCCCTGGGCGGGAACCTCAAGGCCGATCTGCCACCCCCCAATCCCCTGCACTCAGGGTGGGAACCCCTGCGTCAGGCCTGGGCCAAGGCCAAGGTGCTGGTCGCAGGCAACACGGTGGAGGGTGAGGAGAAGCTCCTGGTCGCCACCTGGTCGCGGCTCCGGGCGAACCATCCAGACCTGCGGATGATTCTCGCGCCACGTCAGCCTAAGCGCTTTCAGGAGGTAGCCGCGTCCTTCAAACAGGAAGGCCTCCGCTTCCGGCGGGCGTCCAGTGCCTGGCCTTTGGAGGTCGAGCCTTGGAAAACCTGCGACATCCTGCTCCTGGATACCCTGGGTGAGCTGCCTTGCGCCTATCGGGAAGGCACCCTGGCGCTGGTGGGAGGGGGCTGGTGCTGGCCCGGGGGACATAACCCCCTGGAGTCCGTGCGCTGGGGAGTACCGACTATCGTTGGCCCTGGCTTCAGGAACTTCGAGGACCTCGTGACGCCCTTGCATGACGCTGGATTGCTAAGAATCGTGGCGGCCCAAGCGCTAGAGGAGGCGGTTCTTTCCATGCTTGAGCAAGCACCTCTGCGCCCAGGGCAAGCCCTCATCGAACTACCGATGGCCCTTCGCGGGGCACTGGCAAGAACCTGCGCCATTCTCGAGGATGTCTTGCCACCACCCAGCTAGAATGCTTTAAGTAGGAGCTGACCATATGGTGCTTGCCGCTTCCCCGCACGTGTTGATCATCGACGACGATGTCGCCGTGCTCAACATGGTCGGTGATGCCTTGGTCCAGCATGGGATGCAGATTCATCCGTTCTCCGAGGGCACCGAGGCCATGGCACTGCTGGAGCAGACCGAGGAGCCGCTCATGGACCTCGTGCTCTCGGATATCAATATGGAAGGGATGGATGGCTTCGAGGTGATCCACCGCGTGAAGGCCATCAATCCCAAGCTTCCTGTGATCCTGATGACCGGGCAGGGCTCCCTGGATTACGCCATCCGCGCCATGCGCCTGGGGGCCTCCAATCTCTTCCAAAAACCACTCAGCATCCGGGAGTTGGTGAATAGCGTCTTCCACCTGGTCGGTGAGCATCGAGAAATGCGCATGGCTGAAGCAGGCCTGCGCGGGTTGGTAAAAGAAATCCGGCAGTTCTCCTTCCGTTCGGACGAACTGGACATTCCCAGTTTGGTGATGCATCTTACCGACCGGATGGTTCCGCTTGGTTTCGCTCGGCCCAGCAACCTGGATGTCATCGCCATGGCTTACCACGAAGCCCTCGTGAATGCCCTGGAGCATGGGAATCTGGATATGGATTCCAGCTTGAAGGGCGATTTCATCATCGGCCAAGACACCTATGCGGCCTTACTCCACAACCGTCTTGAAGATCCCGCCTTCGCCTCCCGCCGGGTCAATGTGCTGGTCTCCACCACGCCTGAACGCTACGAAGTCACCATCACCGATGACGGTCCAGGCTTCGATCTCCAGAAGATCACGAAGATGGCCGACGAGTCGCTAACCAAGCAGTGCGGGCGAGGCTTGGCCATGATCCGCATGGTCATGGATGAAGTGACTCACAACGAGCAGGGCAATGAGGTTCTGCTGGTGGTTAAAAAGAAGTGCGAATAGCGCATTGTTTTAGCTGATCCCTCATCACTGATTAGTGCCTTAAAGCGCTTTCTCAATGCAGGCCTTTAATTGGGGACGGGGCCCAATCCGCGACCGAGCGAAGCGAGGAGCGGGAGCAGGGTGCAGGGCACGCTGCGATCTGGGGGTTGTCGGCGAAGCCGCGGGAAACCTTGTCAGAATGCTTTTTCAATGAAGGCCTTTAGTTGAGGTTTCGGTTGGCCGCCAACTTTCTGGTCGACCTTCTTGCCATCCTTGAAGAGCAGCAGGGTCGGGATGGACATGATGCCGAACTGACCGGCGACCACTGGATTGTCGTCCACATTGATTTTTACGATCCTGGCCTTGCCCTGCAGCTCACCGGCGAGTTCGTCCAGGATGGGCGCGATCGTCTTGCACGGGCCGCACCAGGGGGCCCAGAAATCCACCAAGGTCACGCCTTGGGCGACGGTCGCTTGGAACTGGTCATCGGTGATGTGCTGGACAAGATCAGACATGGCAAGCCTCTTGAAAAATTCGGTCAGCTGGACCGGGTCAGGGGAGTGGGATCAGCCCATTATGGCCGCCTGCACTCCATTGGGCGATCGTGAAGATACTCATATAGCGCTCGTTGGTCTCCCGCAGGCGCTGGACCAGAGCCTCGCAAAGGGCGTAGAGCACCTTGAGAGCGATCTGGTGCTGGGCCTCGATGAGGGAGCGGAGATCCTTGAGCGGGACGAAGAAGAGATCCGTGGGTTCGTTGGCGATGGCGTCGGCGGCCCTGGGCGAGAAATCGATGATAGCCATTTCGCCGAAAAAGGCGTTGGGTTCCAGGATCGTCAGGGCTTCTTCGCCGGTGGCACTGCGCTTGGAGATGCGGATGGAACCTTTGACGACGATAAAGAGACCATCGCCGGTATCGCCTTCATGGAAGATCACTTCATCTTTCTTGTAGGTCCTGACTTGACCGATGATCAGGATCTGGGCACGTTCGGTCTCATCCAGGTTTCGGAACAGGGGTGAGTCGGTGAGAAAGGCGGTATTGATCACGGTGCGTCCATGTGAACGTGGGCGACAATGTCCAGGCCAAAGCCGCGAAGTCCAATGTACTTCTTTTCCGATCGGCTAAGAAGGCGCATTTCTCGGATGCCGAGATTTCCCAGAATCTGGGCGCCGATCCCCACCTCGCGATCCGTGGGGCCCACGGAGGCCTCCGCCTGGGCCTGTCGCCTCAGGTAAACCAGGACCCCCCGCCCCTCCAGGGAAATCGCATTCATGGCCGTGTGGAAGGCTGAAGCAGGATTCTGTCCAAAGCCCAGGAGATCGTCCGGGAGGGCTTCCTGATGGACTCGCACAAGGGGCGCGGGTCCCGACAGATCGCCCATGGAAAGCGAGAAGTGGACGCTGCCATCCAGCAGGCTGGCAAACCGGTCTACCTTCACCTCGCCCCAGGACGTTTCCACCAGAGCCATGCTCAGATGGCTGATGATGGGGTCCTTCCGGAGTCTGTAGGCCACCAGGTCGGCCACGGTCACCAAGGGCAGATCATGCTTTTGGCAGAAGGGGATCAGGTCGGGCAGGCGGGCCATGGTCCCGTCGTCCTTCATGATTTCGCAAATGACCCCCGAGGGATGGAGCCCTGCGAGCCGGGCCAGATCCACAGAAGCCTCGGTCTGGCCGGTCCGGGTCAGGACGCCCCCCGGCCTAGCCTTGAGGGGGAACATGTGGCCGGGTTTGACGAAATCCGAAGGTTTGGCAGCGGGTGCGATCAGGGTTTGGATGGTCCGGGCGCGATCCTGGGCCGAAATGCCGGTGGAAGTGCCCTCCCGGGCCTCGACGGTGACGCAGAAGGCTGTCTCGAAGGGGCTGGTGTTGTCCTGGACCATCTGCGGGATATGCAGACGTTCCAGTAGTTCGCCTTCCAGCGGCACACAGATGAGTCCGCGGCCGTGGGTGGCCATGAAGGCGATGGCTTCGGGGGTGACGTGCTGAGCCGCGAGGGTCAAGTCGCCCTCGTTCTCCCGGTCCTCATCATCGACCACGACCACCATTCGACCGCAGCGGATGGCCTCGATGGCAACTTCAATGGGGGAGAAGGGCGACGGGTTCATTCCTCAAGCATCCCCCAGCCGGGATTCCCTGGGAAGAGCTTCTCGCCGTCGAAGGGATTTTCTAACCTCCCCAAGCCCGTGCTGGGGGGCTATGAAACCACTGCTAGGCCGCATTCTCTGGTAGCATTTTTCTCCAGCTCATACGTCTTCTGGAGAGGGGATATCAATGTCCCAGGGTCTCATTCAAGGTTCCATGCGCGAGGCGCCGCTTCCCGACATTATCCAGCTGGTGAGCCAGGGTGGGAAATCTGGCTGCTTCCACATCATTGAGGACCCGAAGCGAGCCAAGATCTTCTTGAAGGATGGCCGCATCAGCCATGCTGTCACCAACGATGCCGAGGGGCTGGAGGCGGTTTACGAAGTCGCATTGTGGCTGGATGGTCACTATCACTTTGAGGAAGGCGACCAGAACGCCCCCGTCACCATCACCAAGTCCAATGCCACCGTGTTGATGGAAATGCACCGGCGCATGGATGAATGGCGGGTCATCAACCAGAAGATCAGTTCCCTGGATCTCTACCCCAATTCCACGCTTTTGCCTGGCGAGACGCCGCACGGCGTCAATCCCCGCGAAGCCAAGCTGCTCTCCCTGGTCACGGGCTTCTTCAGCGTGGCGGAACTGGCGGAAGTGCTCCAGAAGCCGGTGCTGACGATCGCCAAGGATCTCTACGGCCTCGTGATGGCAGGCCACGTGGTGATGAAGGGCCTCCGCTCCGGACGGCGCCCTGAACTGCCCGCGGAACTGATCCCACCGGCCGCTGCCACCGTGCCGGTAGCGTTGGGCGTTCACCAGACCGTAACCCTGGAACCTCCCAGTGCTCCCAAACCAGGCCTGGTGACAGATCCCACGAAGATGGCGAAACTTAACGCCTTCGATCAGCGCATCGTTCAGGCCGCCAAGTCCGTCCTTCCCGCCGTGCATCATGAGATGGTGAATCAGTTCTATGCGAAGGCCACCCAGCAGATCCTGCAGGGCGAAGGGCCCGAATCCGTCAAGAACCTCGCCCTGTCCATTTCTCGGGGCGCTGTGGAGGCCGGATGTGATGCGGAGATGGTGAAAACCCTCAATGCCCACCTCAAAGCCCTTTTCAGCAAGTGAAGCAGAATTCGGGAACCTCGTGGGGCTCTCCGGCAGCCATGAAAAGGAGGGAACCTGTGCGTGATCGCAAGTTCTGGAGATTGATCGGCCCGGCCCTGGTGGCGCTCCTGGGCGTGTCCTGTATAGACAAGCTGCCGACCAATACCGGCAGCGCGCTGCTCTATGTCTTCGACGGGAGTTCCCATGCGGTGCTGGCCTGGACCGATGTTGCGGCGATTTATGACGCTACATCGGCCGAAGCGGCGAGCCGCACGATCACCAGCAGCGCCAAGATCGGGTCCACCTTCACCCTCGGCCTGGGCGGAATGGCCCTTGATAGTTCCCGGCAAAACCTGTATCTCGTGGCGGCCACGGGCGGGAAGGTGGTCCAGATAAGCCGCATAGGCTCCCAGGCTGGCGAGTTAAGCTCTGCTGACGTCCTTGCCTTCACCATCGATGACACCGGCACGGATGCCGCTACCGGCGGCGGTTCGCCAGTCTTTGGTCAGGCGGCCGTGGACACCTCCTCGAACACCCTCTTTGTCACCGAGAGCAACGGCATCAATTCCCAGATCTGGGCCATTCCCCTGGGAGCTATCGCGGATGGGAGCACGGTGGCGTCGACGGGTTCCAACATAATCGGGAACACCAAGCTCACCAGTGGAACCCATGACACGGGCTGCACAGGCGTGGCCAGCAATGGTTCGGGGGTGACCTACGCCTTCTTTCACGGCGGCGACACGCTCAATCAGGGTGGCACCACGAGCAACCCTCCCTTTGCCGCCCCAGACCGAATTCGCAAGGGCGTAGCGTCCGGTTTCGACCGCTGGGACAATGTCATCCTTGGCCAGTCGGGCAGCGCGATTACTCTTTTGGCACAATTCGGCAACCTAGCCTACGACACCAGCAGCGACACCCTCTATGCGGCCTGCCAGAACGGCACCGCCACGCCTCTGCTGGCCTTCGGTTCCGGGCAGTTCAGTGCCAGCGGTCCGGCCGAGGCGGCCCCAGTATTCGCTTTCGGTGGACCTTCCGATCTGCGTGTCATCGCCCATGCTAGCCAGAAGGATTGGGTGGTGGGTGCTAGTCCGGCTGGGAGCTCGCTCTGGATTTGGAAGGGGCCGTCCACCGGTGTGGATGCGCACGTATCCGTCCCGCTCTCCGGGGTGCAGATCTACGGGCTTGCGTTGGACGGGCGCAATTGATGCTTTTCCTCCGCCTGCTGGGGGTGTTGTTCCGGGATGTGGCCAAGGATCTGCTCCGGCACCGGGGGCAGCATCTATTGGCCATTCTGACCTTGGCCTCGGGCCTGATCCTGGCTGGCGGTGGCCTGCTGGCGGTGGAGAGCCTGGATCGCTGGGTCTCCCGCATGGAATCCCAGGCCAAGGTGACGGTCTTCGCCACGGAAGGCAGCCGCCTGGATGAGACCGAGGGGATTCTCAGGAATGATCCCCGCTTCCAGGGCGTGCGGCGCATCAGTTCCCAGGAGGGGACACGGCGGTTCCTGGAGACCTCCCGGGAAGCGGGACTCATCCTGGAGAGTCTGGGCAATGAACCCATTCCTGAAAGCCTGGAATTGCTGCTTCGGGCGGATTTGATGGCAGCCCACAAGGCCGTGGAGGTCGGCAAAAGCCTGCGCAAACTGCCCGGAGTGGGGGATGTGATCGTGGATCAGCAGCGCCTGGAAGCCCTGCAGAATACCGCGCGCCTGGTCCGCCAGGCCCTGAGCCTGCTGGGTTTGCTCCTGCTCGTGGCGGCGGGCTTCTCCACCGGCAATGTGATCCGCATGAGCGTCCTGTCCAGGGAAGAGGAAATCTCCATCATGCGGTTGGTGGGCGCCACCGAGAGCTTCATCCGGACCCCCATGCTGGTGGAAGGCGCCGTGTTGGGGCTGACCGCCAGCTTGCTCACCCTCATGGCTCTGTTCGGCCTCTGGTGGCCCCTCCATCAAGGGTTGGGCGGCATCTCGCCCTTGCTGGTGGAACTGGCCCGCCTGGGCTTCTTCTCACTCAAGAGCATGTTCCTGCTGGGGTTCGTGGGCACCGTCACCGGGGCCCTGGGGGCTCTGTGGGGTTTCTGGAGTACTCAGCGGGCGCAACGGAAGGCGGAGGCGTTGATGGAGAGCAATGCCATTTGAACGCTTCGAGGGCTAATCAGTTCACCTTCTCCCAATGGACTTGCCCGATTTCCAGGAACGAGTCGCTGGTAATCCCCCGCTCCTCGGCCCGTTCGATGAGAAGCTGGAGCAGGTCTGCCGTGACCTCCGCATCCGGCAGGGCCCGGTGCGGACATCGGTTGTGGAGCCCCAGGAGCTGGCCAAGGTTGGCCAGGCTTCGGCTGGTGGCCTCGGGCACCAGGGCTTGGGCGAGGCGCCGAGTGCAGAGCAGGGCGTGACGCTTCCAGAGGCCTTCCGGAAGCTGGGCCTTGAGAAAGGCACCATCGAAAGGGGCGTGATGGGCCACCCAGATTCGACCTTCCAGCCGAGCCGCCAGTTCCAGGGCGACCCGCTCCCAGGCCGGCGCCAGGGCAAGCATGGGCAGAGTGATGCCGGTCAGGCGCTGGATGCTCTGGGGCAGGGGGCCTTCGATGGCGCAGAGGGATTCCCAGCGCTCCTGGACCACGAGGCCAGCCAGGCACACCACTCCCACTTCGGTGATCTCGGCGGCCGGGAGGTAGCGATCATGGCGATTCCAGCTGCCCTTGGGCATCCCGCCCGTGGTCTCCAGGTCCAGGACGGCGAAGGACAGATCGCGCAGGGAGGGTGCCTCAGCCGGTGGCAGCAGCATAGGCCATCTTTTACCCGCTGATCAAGGTCTTCAAGCCTTCCCGGAACAGGACCTCGGCTTTGCGCCCAGTGCGGCGCTGGACCTTGCCCAGGCCGAAGGTGGGGTGATCCATCCACATGCCCTCCTCCCAGCGCACCGTGAAGCTGTAGGGCATGGCCACGGCGCCACCCTGTTCCTGGACGAGCTGCTGCTGGAACTGGGAGGTCAGGCTGCTGGGCCGCGAACCGGGCGCCTTGGGCGCGGCGGCCAGGCGCGGTGCGCGGGCCAGGGGCGCGGGCTTGGCGGCGCGGAATTTGTGCACGGACCGGCAGTTGCCGCAGATGAGCTTTTCGGGGACGCCGTTGGTGGTGGTGAGCACCTGATGCCGGGTCTCGCCCCCGCAGCGCCCGCAGGGCGCATCCACATCCTGG
>JANYIU010000168.1 GCA_025361955.1 Holophagaceae bacterium | reverse complement strand
GTCGGGACATCCGGTAGGGAGCGATGGTGCTCTGCTCCAGGATAGATAGGTGTCTTCAAGCCCCGCCAGTATTGGGGCTTGATGGCTATTGAATGGAGCCGCATGTCGGGATTGAACCAACGACCCCTCGCTTACAAGGCGAGCGCTCTACCACTGAGCTAATGCGGCGGCGTGACCATGATAGCGCGGGAGGGAGGCCTGCGCTGCATCACTCTGGCTCAGCGTTTTTCGGCGCGCTCTTTCTCCAGTTCTTCCAGAAAGGTCTCCATCCATTTCGTGGAGAACTTGCCGCTGATGAAATC
The DNA here is from genome assembly GCA_025361955.1 of Holophagaceae bacterium. Classification (GTDB taxonomy): domain Bacteria; phylum Acidobacteriota; class Holophagae; order Holophagales; family Holophagaceae; genus UBA1801. The sequence goes on along the minus strand of JANYIU010000168.1, from coordinate 36,509 downwards.
CGGGTGATCCATGATCAGTCGGTGCAAAGGCGCGGAGGTCTGGATGCCTTCGATGACCAGGGTGTCCAGGGCTCGTCGCATGCGGGCCAGAGCCTCGGTGCGGTCGCTGCCGTAGGCGATGAGTTTGGCCACCATGGAGTCGTAGTAGGGCGGGATGATGGCGTCCTGGTGCATGGCCGTATCCATGCGGATGCCGGGGCCGCCGGGGAAGTGGAGAGCCGTGATGCGGCCGGGACTGGGCGTGAACTTGAAAGGATCCTCCGCGTTGATGCGGCACTCAATGGCGTGCCCCCGGAGCTGAATATCGTCCTGGGTGAAGGTGAGTTTGCGTCCCGCAGCGATGCGGAGCTGCTCTTTTACGATGTCCACGCCACTCACGAACTCCGTTACGGGGTGCTCCACCTGGACGCGGGTGTTCATTTCCATAAAGAAGAAGTCACCGCGCGCATCCAGCAGGAACTCGATGGTGCCTGCGTTGAAGTAGCCCACCGCCTTCGCCGCTCTCACTGCGGTATCACAGATCCGCTTGCGCAGTTCCGGGCTGAGGGCGGAGCTGGGACTTTCCTCGATCAACTTCTGGTGACGGCGCTGGATCGAACATTCCCGCTCGCCTAGATGCACCACGTTCCCGAACAGATCGCCCAGGATCTGCACCTCGATGTGACGCGGCTCCAGCAGGTACTTCTCCATGTAGACCGTATCGTCCGTGAAGGCCGCCTTGGCTTCGTTGCGGGCGGTGTGGTAGAGATCAGGCAATTTCTCGGGACTGTTGACGATGCGCATGCCGCGCCCACCACCCCCCGCACTGGCCTTCACGATGACCGGGTAGCCGATCTTCTCGGCCCATTCCAGGGCCTCCTCCACCGTGGCCACTAAGCCATCGCTGCCTGGCATCATGGGCACACCCGCAGCCTTCATGGTGGCCTTGGCCTGCGCCTTGTTGCCCATCATGCGGATGATATCGGCGTTGGGGCCGATGAAGACGATGCCGCAGGCCTGGCAGACGTCCACAAAGTGCGGATTCTCGCTCAGGAATCCGTAGCCGGGATGGATGGCTTCCGCACCGGTGACCTCGGCGGCCGCGATGACCTGGGGAATATTCAGGTAGGACTTGCTGCTGGGAGGGGGACCGATGCAGACCTCTTCATCGGCGAAGCGCACATGCAGGGCATGTCGATCAGCCTCAGAATAGACGGCCACCGTCTGGATCCCCAGTTCCTTGCAAGCCAGGATGATGCGCAGGGCGATCTCACCGCGATTGGCGATGAGCACCTTGCGGAAGGGCGGATCCTCAGCCTGGATGACGGAATTCCGCACAGCGGGCTTAGGTGCGGCGGACTTCCGCTCGGCGAGCATCCGCTTGATGGCGCTCATGGGCTCAACCAATCCGGACAGCGAAGAGGCGCTCCCCGTATTCCACAGGCTGGCCGTTCTCCACCATTACCCTGACCACCTCGCCCGCGGTATCGCACTCGATCTCGTTCATGAGCTTCATGGCTTCCACAACGCAGAGGGTCTGGCCAGGTTTGACAAAATCTCCCACTTGCACATAGGCCGAGGCACTGGGGCTGGGAGCCCGGTAGAACGTCCCCACGATGGGGCTGGTGACGTAGTGGACACCAGGTTCATTGGCCGGGATGCCCAATGCCTCGGAAACGGGAGTTGCCGAGACCTGGGTAAGCATCTGCGGCGCCGCCGGGGGCCCGGGCACCATGACGAGGGTCGGAGGCACTAAGGTTGCAGCGGGTGCGGGGTCCTTGCGGATGCGGAAACGGACACTGCCGGATTCAAACTCGAATTCGTGGATATGCTCTTTGGCCACCAGCGAGATGAGCGCCTTCACATCCTCGACACCGATGAGTGAAGGGACCGCCTTGGCAGCGGGTACCGAGGTTTTCTTAGGCAGGCTCATGGCAGACTCCGATCATTCCCCAGCGGGAAGCTGAGGCTCATCGTGGGTTTCCGAGGTGGGCTCGTGAAGCGGCTTCTTGGTGCGCGCCTTGGGGCCGCTCTCCTCGGCGCGGAACTCCCGGCTGGCAGCATCCAGGATGCCGTTCACAAACTGGGTGCCCTCTTGGTCGCTGAATTCCTTCACGATTTCAAGGGCTTCGTTGATGATGATGGGAAAAGGGATGTCCTTGAGGTACATCAGCTCGTAGATGCCCAACCGCAGCAGGTTTCGATCCACGGCCGCCATCCGGTGGATCTTCCAGTGCTCCGCGAAACGCGTTAGCACGGCATCGATCTCGTCCAAATGTCCGTGGACCCCGTCCACCAGACGCCGAGCGTAGTAGAAGGCATCCCGGTTCAGGTCCTGGATGGCGTTGAAGCCCGCGAAGACCTCGTCCGGTGGATAGGCGGTGAGATCCATGGCGTAGAGCATCTGGAGGGCGTACTCGCGCCCTCGGCGGCGAACGCCCATTACGCGTCCCCCTGCTTCATGGGGGGCTTCCCGCCCTTTCCAGTCTTCAAGTTCCGGTAGAGATCCACCATCTCGATCATGGACTGGGCGGCCTCCCAGCCCTTGTTGCCCATCTTGGTACCAGCCCGGTCGATGGCCTGTTCCACCGAATCCGTGGTCAGCACCCCGAAAACGACCGGAATCCCGGTATCGAGGCCCACTGCGGCCGTGCCCTTGGTGACCTCTCCCGCGATCATGTCGAAGTGGGGCGTGCCCCCGCGGATGACCGCTCCCAGTACCACCACACCTGCGTAGTTCCCGGAGCGGGCAGCCTTTTGCGCCACTTGGGGCAATTCAAAGGAGCCGGGCACCTTGAAGAGATCGATCTGGGCTTCGCTGCCCCCGTGCCGCAAAACACAGTCCACGGCCCCGCCCACCAGGCGGTCCACGACGAATTCGTTGAAACGGGCGGCCACAAAGGCGAAGCGGTCGCCCTTGTCGACACGAAGCTGGCCTTCAAAGATCTTCATTGGAACCCCCCGAGAGGTGGTTGTTGAGTCGAAAACTTTAGCATGAAGTGAGCCGGGCGCGAAGGCTGGACTCTGGAAGAAGTGCCGCGTGCCAGGTATGAGCGCCGCTGAAGTTCACGAAGCCGCGAGACATCGCCTTGGTCCGACCCCAGACAACCATGGAATAGAGGGCAACCCGGTCGATCGAGTTTTATCCGTGTGCAGCCCAGGCAGCCGTGGTTGAAGAGCTTCTTGAACCACAGCTGCACAAGGATGCACCCGGAAGAAAAACCGCGGACGGGAGTATCCGCTTCCTTCCGTGGCTCACCGCGCCACCAAACCTCGCCCAGCGTTGCTTCTGCTACCATGGCCTTAAGCTGCGCCAGAACAGCCGGGTTTGTTGGCCCTTCCCCTGGATCGTCCTTGGCGATCCACGGTGTCGTGGCTTTCTCCTCGTGGAGTGTAATGCAAATGCTGGATATCGTGCTGATCCTCGCGGCCTTGGGATGCTGGCTGGCCGCGTCGTTCATCCCTTTGTTCAAACTTTTGGACGAACGGTTCTATCTGGGCCTGGGCGTCTTGGGATCCCTCCTGGCTGTGGTTGGCGCACTCCATGTGCTAATCACTGGCAACGCCTCCGGACTGGATTTTGTTTTCTGGAAGCTGCCTGCTCGCATCGAAGTGGACGCGCTTTCCGCCGCCTTTCTGCTGCCCCTCAATCTGGTGGCTGGCCTCGGCATCATCTACCAGAGTGAATATTGGCCAACCTCAATGGTGACCGGGCGCTCGGTTCGGGGACTATTCGGCCTGCTCGCAGCCTCCCTGATGCTGGTGTTCATCGCCCGACAGGGAATCCTGTTCCTCATGGCCTGGGAAGTGATGGCGATGTCCGCCTTCCTCCTCATCGGCACCGAGCACGGGACACCTCAGGTCCAGCGGGCCTCCTGGATCTACCTCATGTGCACCCACACCGGCACGCTGCTGCTGATCGCGGCGGTGGCTCTGCTGGCTCATCGCTGCGGGGACTTGCTCTGGATTCCCCATCCGGGACTGCCGGATTCGTCCTTGGATTCAGCCATCATGGTGCTGGCTCTGCTCGGCTTCGGCATCAAGGCGGGCTTCCTGCCCCTGCACTTCTGGCTACCGGAGGCTCACGCCTGGGCCCCGAGTCATGTGTCCGCGATCCTGTCGGGCGTGATGCTGAAGGCGGGCCTCTACGGCATCATCCGCCTTTCCGGGCTGGTCCCCACCACCCCAGCCTTCCTGGGCGGACTGGTCCTGACCCTGGGAGCGGTGACAGCGGTCTACGGGGTCATCAATGCCTTGGCCCAGAGCGACTTCAAACGCCTGCTGGCTTATTCAAGCATCGAAAACATCGGCATCATCGGCATCGGACTGGGCCTCGGCTGGACCGGGCGGGCCTACCATGAGTCCTGGCTCACCGCCCTGGGGTTCGCGGGGGCGGTGTTCCACATCTGGAATCACTCGGTATTCAAGGGCCTGCTGTTCTTCGGGGCGGGCTCCCTGCTGCACGCCACGGGGACCCGCAAGATCGAGGCCCTGGGGGGATTGGCCAAGCGCATGCCCCAGACCGCCCTGGTGATTTTCCCAGCCGTGCTGGCCGTGGCGGCGCTCCCGCCCTTCAACGCCTTCCTCAGTGAATGGTTCCTCTACCGGGGGCTTTTGTCCTCTTTCCAGCGAGGCGAATCCTGGGCTGCGTGCCTTGCTTTGCCCGCCCTCGCTATTTCGGGAGGCCTTGCCGCCGTCGCCTTCGCCAAGTTCTTCGGGTTCGTGTTCCTGGGAGAACCCCGCACATCGGCAGTGGAACATGCCCACGATCCCGGCAAGGCCATGATGCTACCCATGGTGATCCTGGCCCTGCTCTGCGTTGGCTTGGGCCTCGGCAGCGTGCTCCTGCTGCCCCTCTTGGATCACGTGGTCGGCGTCGTGGCTCCGGAGGCTACCGGCCTGCTCGTGCTCGGGATCGGCCCGGACTTGGCGCTGCTTTCCTGGATGTTGGCCCTCTTGCTGGTGCTGGGTGCGCTGGGATTCCTATGGCTGCGCAGATCCAGGCGCAACCTCACGACCCGGCCGCCGACCTGGGACTGCGGCTACGCGCGACCCACGGCACGCATGCAGTACACGGCCTCTTCCTTCTCCGCCGGATGGGCCTCCCTCGTGCCCGGCTGCAAGGAACGGATGCGCCGAGTCAGAGCGGTCTTTCCCCGGCCGCTCACTTACCGATCTGAATTCCAGGACGCCGTGGGCGAGGCCTTCGTCGAACCCCGGGTTGATCGCCTCGCGGAGCGACTGCTGCGCTTTCGCCAACTCCAACACGGCCATCTGTCGCTCTACATTCTCTACATTCTGCTGGCCCTTCTGGGCGTCTTTCTCTGGATGCTGGTGAGAGCGAGGCTGCTGGGATGATCTTGTTCGGGCTCGCGGTGCTGCTGGCGGCCCTCTCGGGTGTGCCAGGTCTGCTGCTCCGGAAGCGGGGCGGGGAAGTCGCGGCCGGGATGCTCAGCCTGGCGGCGGTGTTTGGACTCGCCTCCTCCGTTTGGACTCTGTACGGAGGCGCGGTCTGGACCCAGGGCCTTCCCTTCACACCCCTTGGCTCCCCTGGCCTGCTCCGGTTCGATCCGATCGCGGCTTTTTTCCTGATCCCGGTCCTGCTGCTGGCTGCCTGTGGCTCAGTCTATGGGGTCGCCTATTTCGGGGACACGCACGAGGGGGCCCGCAGGGTCCGGCTGCTCTATGGCCTCACCACGGCCTTCCTTGCGCTCCTGGTAGCGGCGGCCCATGCGGTTACGTTCATGCTGGCCTGGGAAGGCATGGCGATCACCGCCTTTCTCCTGGTCATCACCGAGGACCGGGAGCCTGAGACCCAACGGGCCGGCTGGATCTACCTCATCGCCACCCACACTGGAACCCTTTGCCTGTTCGGGGCGTTCTCCCTCATGGCCTCCACCCTCGGCAGTTTCGCCTTTACCGGCTTCTCCTCGGGCTTCGCGTCCACCGGGCGCGGCAGCTTGACCTTTGTTCTGTTCCTGGTGGGGTTCGGCATCAAGGCGGGCATTTTCCCCTTCCATTTCTGGCTGCCTCCGGCCCACGCCGCCGCGCCGAGTCATGTCTCCTCAATCATGTCCGGGGTGTTCCTCAAGATGGGGATCCTGGGATTGATCCGGCTGCTGTCCTGGATCCCGGACCCGCCCCTGTGGTGGGGGGGCCTCCTGGTGGTCCTGGGGGCGATTTCGGGGATCCTGGGGGTGGCCTTCGCCCTGGGACAGCACGACCTGAAGCGGCTCCTGGCCTACCATTCCATCGAGAACATCGGGATCATCCTGTTGGGTCTCGGCATCGGGACCCTCGGCAAGAGCATCGGCTCCGTGAGCGTCCAAGTCCTGGGCTACGCGGGAGGACTCCTCCACGTCCTCAATCACGGCCTTTTCAAGGGCCTGCTATTCCTGAACGCGGGTTCCGTGATTCGTGGCATGGGGACCCGGAATCTGGAACAGATGGGGGGCCTCTCCAACTCCATGCCGGTCACCGCAGGTACCTTCCTGATCGGCGCCTGGGCCATCTGCGGCCTGCCTCCCCTCAACGGCTTCGTCAGCGAATGGTTGATCTATCTGGCTGCCTTCCAGGGACTCGCCCTGTCACGCCTTCCTTGGACCGTCATCGCCCTCTCGGCCCTGGCGATCATCGGGGCCTTGGCCCTAGCCTGCTTCGCCAAGGCCTATGGGACCGTCTTTCTGGGACAACCGCGCTCCGCAGAGGCGTCAAAAGTGCAGGAATCTCCACGCGCCATGCGCGGTCCCATGGTTCTGCTGGCAGGCCTCTGCATAGCGCTGGGGCTGGCTCCCGTCCTGCTCATCCCGGCCTTGGATCGTCTGGTCTCCAGCGCCTCCGGCGTGCAGGCCCTACCCAGCCTGGCGGGTTTTGCGCACCTCGGTCTTCTGTCCGCCATGGCCGCGCTGCTCCTGGGGCTTGCCTGCCTCTGCTGGCGCTGGGCAAGACCCGCCTCCGCGCGCAAGGATGTGCCGACCTGGGATTGCGGCTACCTGGCGGCAAGTCCGAGGATGCAATACTCGGCCTCCTCGTTCGCGGATGGACTGGTTTCCGGGCTGCGGTTCGTGCTCTGGCCTCAGTTCCATTTCCGGAGGATCGCGGCGTTCTTCCCGACTGCCCGCCGCTTCCATAGCCATGTGCCCGACCCGGTGCTGGACCGAGTCGGCGCCCCCGGGCTGGATCTTGTCGCCCGCGGCTTCACGCTGCTGCGCGTCCTGCAGAGTGGGCAGCTGCCCCTATACCTGCTCTACATCTTGATCACCCTGCTCACCCTTTTGATCTGGATGGTGGCCTGAATCATGTCCGAGTCCCTCTTGTTCCGTATCATTCACATCGCCCTCCATCTCCTGACAGCCCTGCTGCTGGGGCCGCTGATCCCGGGCCTCATCAACAAGGTCAAGGCTCTGGTGGCGGGACGTTGCGGCCCTCCAGTCCTGCAGCTCTACTACGATCTGGCGAAACTTGCCCGGAAACAGGCAGTGTTCAGCCAAACCACCACCTGGATCTTCCTGGCGGGTCCCGTGGCCACGGTGGCCGCGGGGCTGGTGGCCGCCCTGTTGGTACCCTTCGGTCATTCCCCGGCGCCCATCCACTTCCAGGGGGATGTGATTCTGTTCGCCTACCTGTTCGGACTGGCCCGGTTCCTCACCGTGCTATCGGCCCTGGACACGGGCTCGAGCTTCGAGGGCATGGGGGCCGCTCGGGAAGTGACCTTCTCGGCCCTCGCCGAACCCGCCCTGTTCCTCGGCTTCGCGGCTTTGGCGAAATCCTCGGGAAGCTTATCCCTGTCCGCGATGCTGGCCTCGCCGGGCTTCGCCATCTCCAGGGCCACCGGCCCGTTCATCCTGGTGCTGGCGGGCTGGATGATCGTCTACCTCGCGGAAAACGCCCGCATCCCCGTAGATGATCCGAACACGCATTTGGAATTGACCATGATCCACGAGGTCATGGTATTGGATCATTCCGGACGCCCCCTCGCGCTGGTGCTTTATGGGGCCAGCCTGAAGCTGCTCGTGCTCGCGGCGCTGATCCTGGGACCGCTCCTGCCGAGGACCGACAATCCCTGGCTCGACTGGGCCGCCTACTTCCTGGCCTTGGGTTTGTTCGCTGTCGTCGTGGGGGTGATCGAAAGCATCACCGCGCGGTTCCGGATGAACCAGGTGCCCCAGTTCCTGATGGCCAGCGTCCTGGCGACGGCCTTCGCCTTCCTGCTCCTGCTGGTATAGGAGAAACCCATGCTCTCCGATTTTCTGATCGCCCTGATCATGCTCACCAATTTCTCCTTGGTGACCACCAGCCGCATCAATAAATCCATCCAGTTCGCGGTACTCCAGGGGGTCCTGCTCGGCCTTCTCCCGCTGACCATGGGCCTTTGGCGAATTCCCCACATCGTTCTGCTGGCTGCGGCCGCCGTGGCGGTGAAGGGATGGCTGATTCCCTCTCTGTTCCGGCGCGCCCTCCAGCAGGTCAAGATCGATCGGGAGGTCGGGCCCTACATCGGGTTCTCGGCGTCGCTGCTGCTGTGCGCCCTCGGGACGGGCCTCAGCATGCTGCTGGCCCACAACCTGCCCTTGAAGCTGGGAACGGCCAATCCACTGTTCGTGCCAGCCTCCCTTGCCACTCTCTTTACCGGGTTCCTGCTGCTGGTCTCGCGGCGCAAGGCGCTCACGCAGGTGGTGGGCTACCTGGTGCTGGAAAACGGCATCTATCTGTTCGCCCTGCTGCTGGTGGAAGAGATGCCCTTACTGGTGGAAGCCGGCATCCTGCTGGACCTCTTCGTGGGCATCTTCGTCATGGGAATCGTCATCAACCACATCCGCGTGGCCTTCGATTCCATCGACACCCGCCACCTGGCCGAACTGAAGGATTGAGCAATGGCCTGGTATTTGATTTTTCTCCCTCTTTTCGCTGCCATCCTCGCCTGGAGGACCTCTTCCGATTCTCTGCGGATCCGGCTCCTGCCAGGGACCGCGATTTTCCATCTACTTGGCCTAGTGGTCACGCTCATCCTCGCCTCCCTGCGGGGATGGGAGACGCTTCCTCCCGGCGTCTGGCTGGGGCTGGACGCCCTGGGCGGCTGGGTGCTGCTGGTGGTCAGCGTGCTCTTCTGCATCTGCGCCCTCTATGCACCGGCCTACCTGGCTCTACGCCCCGACCGGGACCACCGGATCTTCATCGTCTGCTTCCTGTGCTTCCTGAGCATGGCCTCCTTGGTGGCCCAGGCACGCCACCCTGGGTTGGTCTGGGTGGCCATGGAAACCACGACCCTGACCACGGCTCCGCTGATCTACTTCAACCACAACCGGCACTCCCTGGAGGCCGCGTGGAAGTACCTGATCATCGGCTCCGTAGGTATCGCCCTCGCCCTACTGGGTACTTTCTTCATCGCCTACGCCGCCCATATGGGCGATATCAACGAACCCCTGCAATACACTCGGCTGATGCAGGAGGCGGAGCATCTTTCCCGGCCTTGGCTGAGGGCGGGCTTCGTGCTCACTCTGATCGGCTATGGCACGAAGATGGGTTTGGCCCCGCTCCATACCTGGAAACCAGACGCTTACGGCGAGACCCCTGGGGTCATTGGGGCCCTCCTGGCCGGCGGCGTGACCAGCTGCGCCTTCCTGGCCCTGCTTCGGATTTACGCGGTCGTAGCCGCGGCCGGGGAGGCCGCCTTCGCCCAGGAGCTCATGATCGGCTTCGGCGTACTTTCCATGGCCTGGGCGATGGTGTTCATGGTCCGCCAATTGGACTTCAAGCGCATGCTCGCCTACTCCAGCGTCGAGCACATGGGCATCCTCGTGTTCGGCATTGGCATCGGTGGCACCGCGGCCCGCTTCGCTCTCTACCACCTCGCGGCGAACGCACTCGTCAAGAGCGTGCTCTTTCTGTCGGCGGGCAATATCCATCGGAGCTATGCGAGCCGACAGCTGCCCTTCGTCACCGGCGCCATCCGGCGCACGCCCATCTCCGGATGGCTTTTCCTGATCGCCTTTCTCGCCATCACCGGCACGCCTCCCTTCGCCCCTTTCATCAGCGAATTCAACATCGTCGCCGCTGCCTTCTCCCGGAACCATCTCTGGCTGGGTGGAACCTTCCTGCTGCTGCTCTGCGGCGTCTTCTTGGCGATGAGCGATACGGTGGTCAAGATGATCTTCGGCACGCCGGATGCGAAGCGGGTACGCACCCCCTATAAGGACACTTTCGCCACGACGGCCCCCTTGATCTTGGCTCTCGGATTGTCCCTGGTCCTTGGGCTCTGGCTGCCCCAGCCCCTTGAAACGATGCTTCAGAGCGCCGGCAGCTGGGTGGAGGGAAAACCATGAGTGACATTCAGTTCGCCCCCTGCCGGAATGGTCGCGCCTTGCTTATGAAGGATGTCCCGGAGCTCCTTTTCCCGGAGTTTCAGGATGAGATCCTCCAAGCAGTCAACTCAGGCAAACGTCTGGCCTGTCTTTGCGCCGATGCGGAGCTGCGTCTTTTCGCCGTGCTGGCCGATGACCCAGCCGGGGCGCTGTGGATCGGGCGCACCCGCCTGGACCATCCCCACTATCCCTCCCTCACGCCCCATTGCCCCCAGGCGCATCTCTTCGAGCGGGAGCTGGCCGAACAGTTCGGCATCGTGCCCGAGAAGCACCCCTGGTTCAAGCCGGTGCGCTACCACGCCTCGTGGGTGGAAGGCCGGGATGCCTGGCAGCGCACGGGCCCGATCGAACCCGGCGTCACCGACTTCTTCCGGGTCGAGGGCGAAGAAGTCCATGAAGTGGCCGTGGGGCCTGTGCATGCCGGAGTCATCGAACCGGGGCATTTCCGTTTCCAGTGCCATGGCGAAACGGTCTTCCATCTGGAAATCGCCCTGGGCTATCAGCACCGGGGCATCGAACGGGCCATGCTCGGGGGTCCCCACCCCTTGAGTCTGAAATTTGCGGAAACCGTCGCTGGGGACACCACCCTCGGCCATGGCTGGGCCTACTGCCAGCTGCTCGAGGGTTTGGCCGGAATCGAGGTGCCCCCCCGCTCCCAATGGGTACGGGGCATCGCCCTGGAGTTGGAACGGTGTGCCAACCACACCGGCGATCTCGGCGCCCTGGCGGGGGATGCGGGCTTCCTGCCCACTGCTTCCTTCTGTGGCCGAATCCGCGGCGACTGGCTGAACCTCACCGCCGAACTCTGCGGCAGCCGCCTGGGGCGCGACTTGCTGCGACCCGGAGGCCTTCGCGTGGATTTGGAACCCGAGGTTGCCAAAATGCTGACCTCCCGGCTGGCGCAGATCTGGGGAGACACCCAGAACGCCATTGAATTGCTCTGGGGCGCCGCTTCCGTGCTCAATCGTTTCGAGGCCGCCGGTTTCGTGGATCCCATCCAGGCCCGAGAGGTGGGCCTGGTGGGCGTTCCGGCTCGCGCCTGTGGCATCGAGCAGGACGTTCGCAAGGATCATCCCTTTGGTCCCTATGCCGAGCATCCCGTCGCCTTGGGGTTGGCCCAGAGCGGCAACGTGCACTCCCGGGCCTGGGTGCGCTGGCGCGAACTGCAGGCGAGCCATGCCTTCCTGGCGGAGGCCTTCGAAGCGCTCGCGGATTCGGCCACCGATCCGAAGCCGACTGGGACTATGGCACTGGCACCGGAGAGCCTTTGCGTCTCCCTCACGGAAGGGTGGAGGGGGGAGATCCTGCATCTGGCCGTCACGGATGCCAGCGGCCGCTTCGCCCGCTACAAGATCGTCGATCCCTCCTTCCACAACTGGTTCGGCTTGGCCCTGGCCCTGCGCGGCGAGCAGATCTCCGACTTTCCTTTGTGCAACAAGAGTTTCAATCTCTCCTACTGCGGACACGACCTCTGATGATCCACATCCTGCTTTCTCGCTGGCGCCAGGGACATCGCACCCTTCCCTATCCCAAGACGATCCCGGTGCTGCCGGGACGGTTCCGGGGGTTGCCCCGGATCGATGCCCAGGCCTGTCCCGAGGTTTGCCATGTCTGCGCCGAGGCCTGCCCCACCGAGGCCATCGAACTAGGTCCTACCGGCCCCGACATTGATCTGGGCAAATGCCTCTTCTGCGACCTGTGCGTCGAGGCCTGCCCCAAGGGCGCCATCGCCTTTACCCGGGACCACCGTCTGTCGACCCGGGATCGGGACCATCTGGTGCTGGCCCCGGACCAGGAACTTCAGCTTGCCGAGAAGCTGAACGCAGAACTGATGCGCCTCTTTGGGCGATCCCTGAAGATCCGCGTAGTGAGCGCCGGAGGCTGCAACGGTTGCGAGGTAGACGTGAACGTGCTGGGGACCCTGGCCTGGGATCTCGGCCGGTTCGGCATCCAATACGTGGCAGCCCCCCGCCACGCTGATGCTGTGCTGGTCTGCGGCCCCGTTACCGCCAATATGGAACTGGCCCTCCGCAAGACTTACGCAGCCGTGCCGGATCCCAAGATCGTCATCGCCGTGGGTGCCTGCGCCATCAGTGGTGGTCCCTACTACCGCCAGGAGGAGCAGCTCGGCGGGGCGTCCAGCGTGGTTCCGGTAGATCTGTTCATTCCAGGCTGCCCGCCCCATCCCCTCACGATTCTGGACGGCCTGCTCAGGCTGCTGGGCAAGCTGGAACAGGAAGGACGGATCACGTCCGTGAAGGCCTGAACTGCCCAGATTTATGTCCCCGTCGCTCCTGATCCTTAACGGCCCCGAAAATTCCAGTGATGCTCCAGAGGTCTTCCATGTCCAAAGCGCCTTCCACCGCAGCAACTCGCCTGCTGAAGGAGCACAAGGTGCCCTTTCTCGAGCAGCTCTACCGCTACGAGGAACACGGTGGCACCAAGGTCTGCGCCCGCGAGTGCAATGTGCACGAGCACTGCGTCATCAAGACCTTGATCATGGAGGACGAGAACGCCAGGCCCCTGGTGATGCTCATGCACGGCGATCTGGAGGTGAGCACCAAGGCTTTGGCCCGGCAGATCGGTTGCAAGACTGTCCAGATCTGCAAGCCCGATGTGGCCAACAAGCACTCGGGTTACCAGGTGGGAGGCACCAGCCCGTTCGGCACCCGGAAGGCCCTGCCTGTCTACATGGAAAGGACGATCCTCGATCTGGAGCGGATCCTTCTGAACGGCGGGTCGAGGGGCTTCCTGGTGGCCATGGACCCGAAGGATGCGGTCAGGATACTGCACCCAGTCCTAGTGGAAGTCGCGCTCCACGACTAGTTGGGGGGTTTTGCAAAAGAACCCACGCAGCTCTGGTTTTTTGTTTTAGCCCCTTCTGTTGACCTATCATTTTAATAATTAGATTATATTACACGACCGTTTATGGAGGTGAATCAAGTGAATTCACCTCCTCCTTTGGAACTCTGATAGGATGACAGACCCCGCGCCTCGATCCCCGAGGCGCACCTTTTTTTATGTCCCAGAAACCAACCTTCCGACATCGCCTGGAATACCTGTTGTTCCGCACCATGGAACCGGTCATCCGCCTCCTGCCCTGGCCTGCCGCCCTGGGTCTGGGAAGGAGCCTGGGTCGGCTGGCCTATTTGGTGGATACCCGCCATCGTCGGGTGGTGCGGGAGAATTTGCGATTGTCGGATCTGAACTTGACGGAAGCCCAGACCCGCATACTCGCGAAGGAGTGCTTCGCCCACTTTGGCGCCATGCTGCTGAGCGCCCCGCAATTGCTTCATATGGAAGCCGAGGCCCTGGGGCGGCTGGTTCATGTCGAAGGGTTGGAGAACTGGGACGCTGCCCGAGCCCAAGGGCAAGGATTCATCGTTCTCACGGGTCACTACGGCTGCTGGGAGGCCCTGGCCTTGGCCCTCAGCGTCAACGGACGGGCCTTCGCCGTGATCGGCAGGGAGTTGGATAACCCCCTCCTGGACCCCTACCTACGGAAACTTCGCAGCCGCTGGGGAAATCGCGTGATCCTCAAGGCAGGCGCCATGCGTGACACGCTTCGTCTCCTGAAACAGGGCGAGGGCATTGGTTTCCTGCTGGATCAAGACGCGCTCACCAAGGGCCTTTTCACGAAATTTCTCGGCCGCTGGGCCTCCACCCATTCCACAGCGGGTCTCCTGGCCGTGAAATACCAGATCCCTGTGGTCCCTATGTTCAGTTGGCCGAGCGCAGATGGATCCATTTCCGTCCGTATTGATCCTCCCCTCACTATGCCGCGCAGCGGAGACCGGGATCGGGACATCTGGATCGCCACGCAAGTCATGACGCGCTGCATCGAAGATCAGATCCACAAGGACCCCCGCTGGTGGTTCTGGATGCACCGACGGTTCAAGACCAGCCCCGGCGAGGGCGGTCCCTTGCCCATGCCCCTTCCCTCTCCGGAATGGATCCAGTCTGTTCCCCCCACCGTCAACCGGGGTTAACTCCCCTCACTGCGGAATGACTATGCCCAAACACGTCCTTGCCAAGCTGGAAATTGAACTCCGGGAACTCAAACGGATGCTTCTGAACGATATCCCCAAGGAGATCGCTCAGGCCGCCTCCCAGGGTGACCTATCCGAGAACGCCGAGTACGAGCAGGCCCTTTCCAAGCGGGATATGTTCCAGTCCAAGGTGGTCTCCATGGAGCGGCGCATCCAGGAGATCGCCAGCCTGGACATCGGTCGGCTCCCCAAGGACAGAGTCGCCTATGGCTCCCTGGTGACCCTTTTGAATCTGGATACCGCCAAGGAAGTGACCTATAAACTGGTATTGCCTGAGGAGCTGGATAATAATCCAGAGTTCCTGAGCATCAGCTCGCCCATCGGGATGGCCTTGGTGGGACTGGCGGAAGGCGCTGAAGTGACGATCAAGATCCCGGCAGGCACCAAGCATTTTGAGGTCTTGTCGCTCATCACGATCCACGGGAAGTAAACTGGGCAGGCTTCGGCGGGAGGCACGATGAACAGGCCAAAAAAAGACCAGCGTTGCTCCTTCTGCGGAAAGGCTCCCAACGAGGTCGAGCAGCTCCTGGCTGGACCGGGAGCCTTCATTTGCAATGAGTGCGTGGAGGCAGGTCAGCTGCAGCTGCGCATGAGCCGCCAAGGGAAGGCCGTGGGCCGGCACGAGACGAAACTGGCCCGCCCCAAGGAGATCAAGTCCTTCCTGGACGACTACGTCATCGGCCAGGATCCCGCCAAGAAGCGACTTGCTGTGGCCGTCTATAACCACTACAAGCGCATTCTGGTGCCCAAGCGCAGCTTGGGAGCAAGCAACGATGTGGAGCTGGCCAAGAGCAATATTCTACTCATCGGCCCCACCGGCACCGGTAAAACCTTGCTCGCACAGACCCTGGCCCGGGTTCTGGATGTGCCGCTCGCCATGGCCGACGCCACCACCTTGACTGAAGCGGGCTACGTGGGCGAGGACGTGGAAAACATCCTCACCAAGCTGCTCCAAGTGGCCAATTACGATGTGGAACGGGCCCAGCGCGGCATTGTCTTCATCGACGAAATCGACAAAATCGGCCGCAAGAGCGAGAACCCGAGCATCACGCGCGATGTCTCCGGCGAAGGCGTCCAGCAGGCGCTGTTGAAGCTCATTGAGGGTACCGTCGCCAATGTGCCGCCCCAGGGCGGACGCAAGCATCCCCACCAGGAGTTCATCCAGGTGGATACGTCCAACATTCTGTTCATCTGCGGCGGCGCCTTCGTGGGCATCGAAGAGATCGTCAAGCAGCGCATCCGGGCCAAGGCTGTGGGCTTCGGCGCCCAAGTCACCTCCAAGACCGGCAAGGAGGGCTTCCTCAAATTCGTGGAGCCCGAGGACATCATCAAATTCGGCCTCATCCCTGAGCTGGTGGGACGCCTGCCCGTGGTGGCTACCCTTGAGGCCCTGGACCAGAAGGCCCTGGTGGCCATCCTCACCCAGCCCAAGAATGCGGTCACCAAGCAGTTCGCCAAGCTCTTCGACATGGACGAGGTGGAATTGGTCTTCGAGCAAGCAGCTCTGGAAACCATCGCCGATCAGGCCATGCTCCGCAAACTGGGCGCTCGTGGCCTTCGCTCCATGCTCGAGCAGATCCTCCTGGAACCCATGTTCGAAATGCCCTCGGAAACCCGCACCAGCAAGGTGGTCTTGCACATCACCCGAGAGCGGGTGGAGCAGGAATTGGGACTGCCGAGTCTGCCCATCTCGGCCGCCGGCTGAGGGACACCGCAAAAGAAAACCACGCATCGCACCAATGAAGACGAATTGGCACGAATGGGATTCGCGTTCGTGGATTTGGCTAAATTTCGTGTGATTCGTGGCCCCTACTTTCATCCAAGTAGTGATGCATGTGTCCCACCGGGAGAACTCCCATGAGTAGCACCAAGTCCCTCACCCTTCCCGCCATTCCGATCCGTGACATGGTCCTGTTTCCTGGTGGCCGCGTGCCCTTCGTGGTGGGCCGCAAGGCCTCCGTACGCACGCTCGAGTTGGCCATCAAGGCCGGCGATCACCTGGTGATGCTCACCCAGCGCGACCCCAAGGAAGAAGAACCCAAGCAGGAAAGCCTCTATGTCACCGGCACGCTCGCCCTGGTGGAATCGCTCATCGCGCTGCCCAAGGACTATTACAAGGTGGGCGTGAAGGGCATCGCGCGGGTCCACCTGGAACGTTATCTGGACGACGGGGACGTAATCCAGGCGGAGGTCTCGATCCTGAACGAACCCACGACGGCAGGCGAGACCGTGCTTCTGGAGTCCTTCCACCAAGCTACTGGAGCCTTCCTGGTGCGGAATCCCGATGCCAGCCGCCTGCTGTCCGTGGACCAGATCAAGGAACTCCCCCTGGGCCGCGCCATCGATACCGTGGCGGGTTTGATTCCAGCGGAGGTGCGCGAGAAACAAGACGTGTTGGAGCAGCTGGAAATCGAGCCTCGGCTCCACACCGCCCTCAAGCTCCTGGCGCTGGATGCCGCGCGCCAGGTCGTGGAACGGGAGCTGGAGGAGAAGACGCGGCAGCGCCTCGACGAGGATCACAAGCATTACGTCCTCGGCGAAAAAATGCGGGTGATCCAGCAGGAGCTCGGCAAGCAGGGCGAGAAGGACGAGATCACGCGGCTCCGGGAACGGATCATCGCCGTCGGCATGAGCGAAGAGGCTGAGAAGAAGGCCATTGAAGAACTGGACCGGATGGAGACCATGCCCTCTCAGAGCGCCGAAGCCACGGTTTCCCGAACCTACATTGATTGGCTGCTGGCGCTGCCTTGGAAGCAATTCGCGGACGAACACCTGGACCTGGACGAGGCCGAGCGCATCCTCGAGGAGGACCATGCAGGTCTCGAGAAGGTGAAGGCCAGGGTCCTGGAATACCTCGCCGTCATGAGGCGCCTGCGCGACACCGGCAAGCGCGAGGATGGCCAGCCTGCGCCGCTGCGGGGCCCCATCCTGTGCCTGGTGGGCCCTCCCGGCGTCGGCAAGACCTCCTTGGCGCGTTCCATCGCCCGAGCCTTGAACCGCCCCTTCCTGCGCCTCTCCCTGGGCGGCGTGCGCGATGAGGCGGAGATCCGCGGCCACCGCCGCACCTACATCGGCTCCATGCCCGGCCGCATCATCTCGCTCATGAAGAAAGCTGGCGTTCGCAATCCCCTCATGCTCCTGGATGAGGTCGACAAGATGGCTTCAGATTGGCGTGGTGATCCGAGTTCCGCGCTGCTGGAGGTCCTCGACCCTGAGCAGAACAGCGGTTTCCAGGACCACTACCTGGACGTTGGCTTCGACTTGAGCCAAGTGCTGTTCCTCTGCACGGCCAATGTCCGTCACCATATTCCCCAGCCCCTGGAGGACCGCCTCGAAATCATCGAGCTCTCGGGTTACACCCGGCGCGAGAAACTGGCCATCGCCCAGCACCACCTGGTTCCCAAGGCGCTCGAACGCCATGGCATGGCCGACTTGGACATCGTCTTCGAAGACAAGGCCCTGGAAAAGATCGTTCAGGCCTACACGAAGGAGGCCGGGGTTCGGCAACTGGAGCGGGAGATCAGCGCCGTCCTGCGCAAGCTCGCCCGGCACAGCCTCCAGCCAGGCAAGGGCGAACTCGCGGGCGACGATTTCGACGCCCGCGTGCGCGCCGAACGCCTACCTAAATTGCTGGGACCCGAAAGGTTCCTGGAAAGACCTCCCACGGACCAGCCACCGCCTGGTGTGGTGAACGGTCTCGCGTGGACCCCCACGGGCGGTGATCTGCTCACCATCGAAGCGGCGAGTCTGCCCGGCAAGGGCAACCTCAAGCTCACCGGCAAGCTGGGGGAGGTCATGCAGGAGAGCGCCAATCTGGCCCTGTCCTTCGTGCGGGCCCGCGCCGAACGACTGGGCCTGAAGGAGGACTTCCTCGAGAAGATCGATCTCCACGTCCACGTGCCCGAGGGCGCCATCCCGAAGGATGGTCCCAGCGCTGGCATCACGCTCGCGACGGCCCTGATTTCGGTACTTACCGGCATCCCCATCCGCTCGGATCTGGCCATGACAGGCGAGCTCACGCTGCGCGGCATGGTGCTCCCCATCGGCGGTCTGAAGGAGAAACTCCTGGCGGCCCACCGCATGGGCTGCAAGACCGTGCTGATCCCCAGTGAGAACGCGAGGCACCTCGAGGAAATCCCCGCCGAAGTGCGCGAGCAGCTAAGCATCCACCTTGTGAACCACATGGACGAGGTCATCCAGTTAGCCCTGACCCGGGCTCCCGAGCCCCGAAAAGCCCAAACAGAGGGCGGTAGCGCGCCGGTTCAGGCCCCTCTCGGCCAGGACAATGCTGCCAGCACTCAATAATTCCTGAAGACGCTCCGATAAGGTGTTTTGAGCGACTCTAGGCTGATTGCTATTTTTTTAATTATTTATTTATTACACTCTTTGGCTTTTGAGGAGTCCGGGGAAAGTGCACACACCCCGCTCCATGCTTAGGAACTGCATGTGCATCGAGCGGAGCTGTCATGGCCTTCTGGCAAACCCTTGGGATCTCGGAAAAGACATCTCCCCTTGTACAAGCGACTGACAACGACGAAAATATCCTCCAGGTGGTCAAAGGACTTGACGGAGTCGTGGGGCAGACCGGAGTGGGCGCCGCCCGCAATGCGAAAGCCCTGAAGGAACTCTCCTCTCACCTCGAGCAGGCCTACCAGGGCATGGAGAAGATGACCCTGGCAGCCGGGCAGATCCAGGCCGGGATCCAGAAGGTCGCAGTCGAGGCCGGGCAGGCTGCGCAGCTCGGGGAGCAGGTCGACCAGCTCGCACGATCCGGGCATGAAGTGGGGGCCAAGGCGTCTGAGGCGAACCGGATCCTGCAGGAGCAGGTACACGATATGGCCCGTCGGCTGAATGTTCTGACGGACAAGATTCTCGATATCACCCGGATCACCCAGGTTGTCAATGGCATCTCCGAACAGACCAAGCTCCTCGCCCTAAATGCGGCGATCGAAGCCGCACACGCGGGTGTGCACGGTCGGGGTTTCGCGGTGGTAGCCACCGAAGTGCAGAAACTCGCGGAGCATTCCTGGGCCCAGACGTCCGATATAAGCACGCTGATTGACGAGATCACCGCACTGCTGCAGCCCGTCCAAGGTGCCGTGGCCAAGAGCCAGGAACTAGGCGACCTCGCCTCCCAGCACACGACCGAACTGGGCAATTCGCTGGGGGCGATAAGCCAGTTGGCGCGCGAATCCTCTCAACACATGCAGCAGGTGTCCGTGGCGGTCAATGAGCAGAACTCCCAGATGGAGATGCTGTCGACGCATTCCCGCTCCACCACCGAAAGCATCAACGGGGTCCAGTCCGAAGCCAGGCTGGTGGTCAAGGCCACCGAGGATCTGGCCGCGCTATCCGAGGGGGCCTATATCCACCTGGGCCGCATCCAGACGGACACTGTCTTCTGCAGAGTCCTCGCGTTGCTGCGAAACCTGTCGAGGCAAGCCCAGGACTATTTCGAGGAGCTGCTCCGGCAAGAGCAGATCTCCCTGAACGACCTGCTGGAGTACCACTATTTCGAATACGAAGGAGCAGCTACCTACTCTCTGTCGCGGCTCTTCGATATCAGCCGGGTTCCGCCCAGCGGCTTTGATCCGCCCAAGTTCGGAACCGCCTATGACGCCCTCGTGGACAAGGAATTCATGCGGCTCATCGATGCGATGATGGCGCGCGAACCGATGGTGAACACGGCGACCATCATCGATCTGAACGGCTACATCCCCATCCATCCCAGCAAGGTATGCAAGGACTGGACGGGCAACCACGCCATCGACCTGCTCACGAACCGCTGTAAGAAGTTCTACCTGGGTGCCTCCTTGCGAGGCGCGCGCGTAGGCCTCGCTCAGGCGGCCAACCTGAGCGAACGGGCGGCCAGGGCGGACTTCGTGCAAGCCGGTTGCGACCTGAACTACTCGGAACAGTCCGCCCTGGATTTTCTCGTTCAGACCTATGCCCGGGATACGGGCGAGGTCGTGGTCCTGCTGACGGTTCCCTGCTACGTCATGGGGCAGAGATTCGGCGCCGCGACGGCCACTTGGAAGGCAGAGTAGTCCGCCAGGATCAGCGTCCACACGACCAAATTGCAGCCATGCCGTCAGCAGGCCGAGAGGGTGGCCAGAGGCCCTTTGCGACCACCGTCGAGGAGACCCACCGCACCGTGGACGCCCTCTCACGCCTTGCTGTCCAGCTCCGTCAGCTGGCGTTGCGATTCACGATCACATGAAACGATCGGCCCCGTTCTGGGGCCGATCGTTGCAGTCTTTTGAGGCTGTTGCGCGTGAACTTGGGTCGTTCTGGCCATTTTTTGTCCCAACCCTTTGGCCGGTACGCCACCCTGGCGACTAAATTGTTTTTGACGCCACCGTCTATCGGCCGTCGTTACTCGACGACGGCGAAGACCACCTTTTCGTTGACGAAGCGGTCCTTCACGAGGAGCTTCACATTTGCGGACTGCTTGTCCGGGGCGATGGTCAATGTATAGTGCTTATCCTTTTCCAGCGAGCCCGGCACGACGTTCACCTTGGAGATCTGCTTCAAGCCTGCATCGGCAGCCGTGAAGGTGAGGGCGTCGTTGCTGCGGAGATCGATGGATTTATCGAACACAGTGTCGGACCAATTGCTGCCCGCGCGATCCTTGGAGAAGACGGGAATCACGATGACGCCGTCCGTCTTGAGCTTGTTCCGGTTGCCCACCACATAGTGCATGGAGTTCAGCTTGGCCTTCTGGGATTCCGAGATGGCGGTCAGGTCGTTCATGTCGCTGACAAGCTTGGTCCGTTCGGTGCGCAGACTGTCAATCTCGCCGGTGAGACGGGTCTTCTCGTTCATCAGGTCGTTCACGTCCTCCTGTAGTTTCTCGTTCTCCGCGACGGCTGTGTCCCGCTCTCCTTCGACCTTCTCCCGTTCCTGGCGGACCAGGTCGCTGGGGCTCACCTTGGCTCGGCCCTGATTGACCCAGGTGCCATAAACACCATTGCTATAGAAGTGGTAGACCTCAAAACCGGGCGCCAGCTTCTCCATGATGTTCACTTTGTTGATCAGGTTCTTGGCCTTCTCCTGGGAGATGCCTGTCTTGCGCAGGTACTTGAGGGCCATGCTGTAGTGGTTGTCGCCGGAATGCGCCGTATCGGGCTTCGGCAGGCTGGCTTTCAGCTTGGCCATCTGGTCGTTTAATTGGGTGATCTCCTTGTCCTTGTCGATCACCTCTTGGAGGAGGGCGCGATAGGAGCTGTCCTTCTCGGCCTTGACGCGCGCTTCAAGTTTCTGCTTCTGTTCCTCCGTGAGTTGCATGGTCTGCGTGTCAGGACGAATATCGTTGACGCCAGCTGCCTTGAGTTTCTCGGCTTGTTCGGCGCCGACCGTGTTGGCCTTCTGACTGAGTTTGTCCAGCTCACCGACCTTCTCAGCCACATCCCTCATTTCCTTGGGTTCTTCGGAACTCCTCTTGCAGGCCGGAGCAAGCACGAGCAGTGCGACAGCAATGATGCTGAACAAATGTCGAGTTAGGTGCTTCAGGGACATGATAGGGCTCCTGAAAAAAAAGAGACACACTGTAAGAGTGCACGGAGCCTTAACACTAGCCGTTTCCCCATAGTCTGGCAAGCAAAAGGCTTTGTACCGTAGGCATCTCTAACAGTGATTGATGCTTACGTGATCTACCCGGGCATCCAAAAGTATTGCTATCCTGTAACCATCCGATGGTCAGCGCATCGAATCGTTCTGATTGAAAATTTTTGGAGAGAAAAATGGGCAACCTTGGCAGACACTTGTTCACTTCAGAAAGCGTGACGGAAGGGCATCCTGACAAGATCGCCGATCAAATCTCTGATGCAGTCCTCGACGCGGCGCTCACCGGGGATCCCAAGAGTCGGGTGGCCTGCGAGAGCCTGGTGACGACCGGCTTGATCCTGGTGGCAGGCGAGATCACCACGGACTGCTACATCGACATCCCGCGTGTGGCTCGCGAAACGGTCCGGGAGATTGGTTACGATCAAAGCTTCAAGGGCTTTGATTGCGACACGTGTGCCGTGATCGTGACGCTGGACCAACAGAGCCCGGATATCGCGATGGGCGTCGACACTGGCGGCGCAGGCGACCAAGGCCTGATGTTCGGTTATGCCACCGACGAGACCCCTGAATTGATGCCGGCCCCCCTGCACTACGCCCATCTGCTGACCCGCAAGTTGGCGGAAGTCCGCAAGAGCGGTCAAATCCCGTGGCTGCGACCCGACGGAAAATCCCAGGTCACGGTGGAGTACGAAAACGGCAAGGTGGTGCGGATTCCCACCGTCGTCATCTCGACGCAGCACGATGAACACGTGACCCATGCCGAGATCAAGGAACGGATCATCCAGGAGGTCATCCGCTTGGCACTCCCCGCAGAATACCTGGACCATGACGCGATCTTCCATGTCAACCCCACCGGCCGCTTTGTCATCGGCGGCCCGATGGGCGACACGGGCCTCACGGGCCGGAAGATCATCGTGGATTCCTACGGTGGTAGCGGCCATCACGGAGGTGGCGCCTTCTCCGGCAAGGACCCTTCCAAGGTGGACCGTTCAGCTGCCTATATGGGTCGCTACATCGCGAAGAATATCGTGGCTGCGGGTCTCGCGAAACGATGCGAGATCCAGCTAGCCTACGCCATCGGCGTGGCAGAACCCGTTTCCATCGATGTGGACACCTTTGGCACCGGTCAGGTTTCCGACGAACAAATGATCAAGGCGGTCCGCACGGTGTTCAGCTGCACCCCGAAGGCCATGATCGAAACCCTGGACCTGCGCAAGCCCATCTACAAAGCCACCGCCGCCTATGGCCACTTTGGCCGTGACGGCTTCAGTTGGGAGAAGACGGACCGCATCAACGCCTTGAGGACTGCGGTGAAGTAACCCACCGATCGTACGCAGGAAGGCCCGGCAATCGCCGGGCCTTCCTGCGTACGCTGAACCTACTTCTTCTTGGTGGCCAGGAATGCCTTGGCGGCATCCATGCCGGCTTGGAAGGCCTG
This sequence comes from Holophagaceae bacterium, assembly GCA_025361955.1. Taxonomy (GTDB): domain Bacteria; phylum Acidobacteriota; class Holophagae; order Holophagales; family Holophagaceae; genus UBA1801. The sequence continues at coordinate 13,116 of JANYIU010000168.1, read as the reverse complement.
TTCGTTAAGCGGAATCAGACTGGCCTTTTCCTTGAGAGCTCCCTTGATGGCGGTGATGAAGGTCTCTTTCGGGAAGAGGTTCGTGGCAGCCTGGAGGGCGCCGAGGGCCACGATGTTCTTCACCACCAGCTTGCCAAGACCGGCGGCGATCTCCGTGAAGGGCACGGCCACGACCGTGATGCTGGGATCCGCAGGCTTAACATCCTTTGCGACGGAACTGTCGTAGATGATGAAGCCGCCCTTTTTCACCGTGAGGCCGAACTTAGCGAGGCTCGGGGCGTTAAAGGCGAGCAGGATGTCCGGCGTGGGGCTGGCGGGATTCAGTACCTCATCCTTGGCTACATGGACATCGGCATAACTGGTGCCGCCGCGGCTTTCAGGGCCGTAGCTCGGAATGTGCGTGCCGTCGTAGCCTTCATTGATGGCGGCGGTGGCCACGAGCATGGCGGCCGTCTGAGCACCGTCACCCCCCGAACCGGCCAACTTCATGCTGATGTCGACCGGGTTCAAGTGGGTGGGGAAGGCCTTGCAGAAGCGGCTCTGGGCTTCGGTACTCGCACCCACGGCATGGAGGAGGGGTTCAGCCTCGAAATTGGGGGTGGGCAACTTGAACCAGGGTTCGACGGTTGTGTCTTTCTTCACCCCCAGGGGGAAGATCGGGACCATGTTCTCCTTGACCCACTTTTCGGCCTGGTCGGGCATCAGCTTCAAATGGGTGGGACACTCGGCCAGCACTTCGATGAAGGAATAGCCGCGGCCTTCCTTTTGCAGCTGGACGGCCTTCTTGATGGCCCTGGCGGCCTTCTTGCGGTCCGCAGGGCTGAAGAGGGCGACCCGCTCGACATAGACCGGCCCGTCAAGGCCGGCGATGAGCTCGGCCATCTTCATGGGCTCGCCATTGAACCGGTTCCGGCCTTTGGGGCTGGTAGCGGTGGTCTGGCCCATGAGGCTGGTGGGGGCCATCTGGCCGCCGGTCATGCCATAGATGGCATTGTTGATGAAGATGACAGTGATCGGGGCGCCCAGCTGGGCAGCGGCCACTGTTTCTGCGAGACCGATGGAGGCCAGATCCCCGTCGCCCTGGTAGGAAATGACGGTGGCCTCAGGGTTGGCCATCTTATGGCCAAGGGCCACAGCGGCGGCGCGGCCATGGGCAGCCTGGGTGTTGCCAGTGTTGAAGTAGTAGTAGGCGAAGACCGAGCAGCCCACGGGGCTCACCAGGACAGTGCTGTCCTGGATGTCCAGTTCTTCGATGGCGTCGGCAAGATACTTGTGAGCGAGCCCGTGACCGCAGCCTGCACAGTAGTGGGTGGACTGGCCCTTAAGGCCCTCGCCGTGGGCGTGACGCTCAAACTTGTCATAGAAAACGGACATAGGGCCTCCTTACTTGGCGAGGATGGATTTCACGTGGTCGACGATTTCGGTCTGCTGGGGCAGCATCCCGCCAAAACGGCGCACGTGGGTGATGGGGGGGAGCTTCTCCACTCCGACCTGACTCATGTTCAACCGGAGTTCGTCCAGGATTTGCCCGCCCGCGTTGGCCTCAACCACCACCAGATGTTTGATCTTGGGGAGCAGGGCCTGGAGCTGCTTGGATGGGAACGGCCAGATAGTGATGGGCCGGAACAGACCCGCCTTGATGCCCAGATCCCGAAGGCTCTTGACCGCGCCCTTAGCAGCACGGGCCGGCGTGTTGCAGGCCACCAGCAGAATTTCCGCATCCTCGGTCAGGTAGGACTCGGACCTGGCCTCGACCTTCATGGACTGGTACTTCTCTTCCAGATGGGCATTGAACTTTTCCAGGTCCGTTTCCTGGAGCTGGATGGAGGAGATGAGGTTTCCCCGATGGCTCCGATCCCCATAGACGGCCCACTTGGGAATTCCTGCCTTGACCATTTGAGCGGGCAACTGAACCTTTCCAGTCATCTGGCCCAGGTAGCCGTCGGCCAAGACAATCACGGGGTTCCGGTACTTGAAACTGAGTTCGAAGGCCTGCATGGAATAGTCGAGCATTTCCTGGGGCGTGCTTGGCATAAGCGTGATGCAGTGGGTGTGCCCGTGGCCAAGCCCGCGGCAGGCCAGCTTCACATCGGATTGCTCAGGTGCGATGTTCCCCAAACCGGGGCCGCCACGCATGACGTTTACGAACACTCCGGGGACCTCGGCCCCGATCATATAGGAGATGCCTTCCAGCATCAGGGAAAACCCGGGGCTGGAGGTGAAGGTCATCGTGGGGAGACCGGCGCCGCCGGTGCCATACATGTGGTTCACGGTGGCGACTTCAGAAACGGCCTGAAGGAACACGCCATTCAGTTTCGGGAGCAGCTTGGCCATCAACTCGGCACCCTCGGTGGACGGGGTGATGGGATAGCCATAGAAGTGGCGGCAGCCCGCCAACAGTGCGCCCACCGCGGAAGCATAATTGCCCTTGATGATGAGGGGCTGAGTCTTCGGCAAGGCCACTTGCTGGGCCGGGATGTCCACGGGCTCCGGGGCCGCGCTCTGCTTGGCTCCGAAGAGCTTGGCGGGATCCTGGAGTTCGTAGGCTTCGTCCTGGGCCATCGCGCGCAGACCATAGGGCTCTGGACAGGCATCGATGCACAGACCGCAGCCGGTGCATTTCTCCAGATCCAGCACGATCGGGATGATACCCGTAGCTGGGTTGATCTCATCGGCGAAGGCGATGCAGCCCTTCACGCACACGCTGACACATCGGCCGCAGCCTTTGCAGTACTCGGGTACCAGGAAGGGTCTGGGTTTCTCTTTCAGTATGGGCATGGTCGCGCTCCTCAGTTTCCAAGGCTTCAAGCTGCCAAAATGACTAGAAATACTTACTTCGGCCGGTGGCAGTATTGATTCCGCCCCGTGTGTATCGGGTCACAACCCTGGTGGATGGAATCACAACGGCAAGCCGCAGACGTTCCCCCATCCCTTCGGGTATCTTAACTCTTCCGATCCCGGAGGGTGACCCTTGATCCAAGGCCTTGGAACAGACATCTGCCCTGCGGCCCGATGGGTCCACCTCATGGACCGTTTCGGAGAAAAGCCAATCCACAGGATCCTGGCCCCCGAGGAAGCCGAGTACTTGCTGAATGGCAACCGGCAGAGGCTTCCAGAACGGCTCGCCGGGCGCTGGGCCCTGCGAGAAGCATTCGGCAAGGCCCTTGGCGTGGGCCTCGATGGTTGGTCCTGGAAGGAGCTCCGCTTCCGCAATGGGCGCCTATGGACCGAGGGGTTACTCGCCGAGAAGATGCAGCGGAAAGGCATTGCACGCCTGCATGGAAGCATCAGCCACGATTCCGGAATGGCCTTTGCGGTAGTCATCCTGGAAGGAGATCCAACTCGCCACGATTAATGCTCTGCCGATCCCGGCCGATTCCGGATGTTAGGACGACGTGCATGGCCCTTCAAGTCACCAACCCACCAATGAGCCTCCCGGATTTCCTGGCGATGAGAGATTTCATCTACGCCCGGACTGGCATCTACTTTGCCGAAGCCAAGCAGTATTTCCTGGAGAATCGCCTCGCGCGCAGGTTGGTGGGGGTGAATATCAAGACTTACCAGGGCTATCTGGAGCTGCTTCAAGGCCCCATGGGCAAAGAAGAACTTAAACAACTATTCATTGAAATCACCACCAATGAGACCAGTTTCTGGCGGAATCCCCCCCAGATCGAGGCCTTCCAGCGCATCGTCCTGCCCGAGGCCATCGCCCTGGCTAAGGCCAAGGGCTCTAGCAAACTGAGGATCTGGTCCGCAGCCTGCTCGTCCGGGGAGGAACCCTACACCCTCGCCATGATCTGTGCCGAAGCGAAGGACACCCTGCTCAAAGGAATGCTGGTGGAGATCATCGCCACGGACATCAGCGAGAAGGTGCTGGCCCAGGCCAAGGAAGGGATCTATGGCAGCTATACGCTGCGCAACCTGACCGGCCCCCAACTCAAGCAGCACTTCAACCTGCTTTCTCAGGACTGCTACGAAGTGAAGCCGGAGCTGAAGCAACTGGTATCCTTGAAACTCGTCAATCTGGTCGAATACTCCGCCTACAAGGCCCTTGGGAGCTTCGAGGTCATCTTCTGCCGAAATGTCCTCATCTACTTCGATGAAGCCGTAAAAATCAAGGTGTTGCGAGGCTTCCACGAACAGCTTCAGCCCAAGGGTTTCCTGCTCGTGGGTCATAGCGAATCCATCCACTCGTTCAATATCGGTTTCGAATTGATGCACTTCACCAAGGCCATGGGTTACCGCAAACGGGATTGAAAGCAACGGAGACGAAGGCAATGCCCATCACCCCTCAGGAACTGATCACGAATCTCGGCGACCTGCCCCCCCTTCCCCAGGTGGCGGCCCAGGTGCTGCGGATCGTGGCGGATCCTGATTCAACCGCCGATGAACTCCAACGGGTCATTTCCACGGACCAAGCGCTCGCGTCCCAGATCCTCAAAATCGCCAATTCCGCGATGTTCGCGATGATGCGCGAGGTGAAGACCGTCACCCAGGCCATCATGACCCTGGGTTTTTCCACCATCAAGAGCGTAGTCATCGCCTCCAGCGCCAAGAACCTTTATAGCCGGGGGAGCGTGGGGCTCCAGGAACGCCTGCTGTGGGAACATGCCCTGGCCACAGCCATGGCAGGGCGGGCCTACGGCAAGCTGCTCCGCTTCCCACAGACGGAGGAGATCTTCCTTGCCGGATTGATGCACGACATCGGTAAATCCGTGATGGGCATCAAGTTCCCGGACCGGTATGGAGCCATGATCCGCACGATCTACAACGGTCAAGGCGATTGCCTGGACATGGAATTGGAGATCTTCGGCTTCGATCACTCCATGGTGGGCGAGGCCCTGCTGAGATCCTGGAATCTGGCGCGAAGCATCGAACAGACCGCGCGCTGGCATCACGAACCTCTGGATGCGCCACCTGAGAGCCGTTCCCTGACCGCCCTGGTGGCCTTGGGGAATCAAATGGCCCTGAATCAGAAGATTGGCATCGGCCGCCCAGAGTCTCTGGCGCTGCCAACCCAGCAAGCCCTGGAGATCCTGAATCTCACTCCCGAACAGCTCGAAGACCATCGCGAAGCCGTCCTGCAAGTCCTCGAGATGGACAAGTCCCTTCTCACGGAATTCTGACATGATCACCGAGGCCAGCGTCCGGCTCAGGGTCAAGACCCTCCCCAGCCTCCCCACGACGGTGGTGGCCATGGGCCAAGCGGTGACGGATGAGCGCTGCACCGTGGACCGGATTCTGGGCATCCTGACCAAGGATCCACCCCTCTCCGCCACCATGCTGCGGTTGGCCAACTCCGTTCTATATGCCGGGGACAACCGCGTGACGGATCTCCGGAGCGCTGTCTTGCGCCTGGGTTTCGACGCCATGCTCAACCTGGGACGCACCACCGCCATCATCCGGACCTTTCAGGGAGCCTCCCACCTGGATCCCCTGCGGCTGTGGCAGCACTCCGTCGCCGTTGGCATGACCGCCAAGGGCCTCTGCCGACTTCTGCAGCGCCGAGCTCTCGAAGAATCGGCCTTCCTGGCCGGGCTCCTGCACGATATTGGCAAGATCGCCCTGGACAGCTGCTTCCCCGAAGAATATGCCCCGGTCGTCGCCGCCATCCAGGCCGGACGCGTGGGCTACGAAATTGAGGCGGAGCTGCTCGGCCTCACCCATGCGGAGGTGGGGGCCATGGTGGCGGTGAACTGGGGTTTTGCCGATGTGTTGGTGGAGGTGCTCCGGGATCACCATTCCCCCCCACCCGGTGCCTTTCTGTCCAATCTCATCAATCTAAGCGATCTCCTGGTCCGGGCCCGTCTCCCCAACAGCCCAGCCGACGAGACTCTGGCGTTCAGCCTGGAGGAACTGCCAGCCTTTCGCGAGGTCTTCAGTGGCATCCCCCCCGAGAATTTGGATATTGAAAGAATCACCTTCAGCATCGACGATGAGCTGGAACACGCCATCTCCTTCGTCAACCTCGCTTTCCAGGATTGAACCCGAATGGAACGAATCCGCGTCCTGATCGTCGATGACAGTCCCTTCATGCGGAAGGCCCTCGAGCGGATGCTCGTGGCCGCCGAGGACATTGAAGTGATCGGATCGGCGCGGGATGGCCAGGATGCCCTGGAGAAGATCGCCCAGCTGAAGCCGGACATCGTCACCCTGGATGTGGAGATGCCGCGCATGGACGGCCTCGCCTGCCTGAAACGGATCATGGTGGAGATGCCCCTGCCGGTACTGATGGTTTCCAGCCTCACCCAGGAAGGAGCCCAAGCCACCCTGGAGGCCTTGGCCTTGGGTGCCCTGGATTTCATCCCGAAAGAAAGCAGTTTCGCCAATCAGGCCATTCTGCAGATTCAGCAAGATCTTCAGGAAAAAGTCCGGAAACTGGCCCGGAGCCCGCGCTTCCGCAAGACCCCGCCGCCCCCCGCCGGCGTCCGTCCCAGCCTGCCGGTCCCGGTCGTTTCCCGGCCTTGGCACGCGCGACCCGCCGCCGACGCACCCGGGCTCCTGAAGGGCAGTCCCATGGCCGAGCTGCTCGTCATCGGCTGTTCCACCGGGGGGCCCAAGGCCCTCCAGGATCTCCTGCCGGGTCTGCCGAAAGCCTTGCCCGTCCCCTGCCTCATCGTCCAGCACATGCCAGCCTCCTTCACGAAACCTTTCGCAGAGCGGCTGGACAACATTTGCCAGGTGGAGGTCAAGGAGGCCGAACATGGCGAAACCGCCCATCCAGGCATCGTCTACATCGCCCCGGGGGGCGTGCACATGTACTACCGGCAGCGCGGCAGCCAGATCCTCCTCGAGCTGAACCCCGAACCTGCGACCAGCATCCATCGGCCCAGCGTCGATGTGCTGTTCCAGAGCGTCGCGGATAACTGCCCCCGCCAAGTGCTCGCGATGATTCTCACCGGCATGGGCGCCGATGGGGCCAAGGGCATGGAGCTGCTCAAGGCCAAGGGGGCTCACACCCTGGCGGAGGCCGAGGAGACCTGCGTCGTCTACGGCATGCCCCGGGCGGCCTTCGAGCGGGGTTGCGTCGACCAGGTGGCACCTATCCATGAGATGGCGGGCATCCTGCGAAAGCACTTCCAGATCTGATGGATCCCCTCTCCCCCCAATCCGCCAACCTCGTGACTGCCGTACAGGCCCTCCTGGTGCGGCAGGGCGCGGCCATGGAGGGCTCATCCCTGCTGGCCCTGCTCGGCCAGGATGTGGAGGTGCTCTTGCAGACCTTGGCGCCGGGGGGCGTCAAACTCCAGTTTCCGTCGGGACAGACCGTGACCGCCCAAGGTGAGTTGCCCTACCCCGAGGGCACCCAGCTCCGAGTGCGGATCTTGCCACCGGTAACCGGCGAAACGGGGCTTCGCCTGCAGTTGCAGGAAGCTCGGCCACCCGCTCCCCCAGCCTTGCTCTTGCCCTTAATCCAGAGCGAGGCTGCGACCCTCGCCGCACGCCTGACCCAGGAACCGCCCCTCCCTGAATTGGCTCCCCTGGTGCGGCTCCTTGCCCTGCTCGCGGATGGGCCTAGAAGCTTGCCTGCGGGTGAGCAACTTCAGGCGGTTCTGCAAGAACTTCCCGGGAACCTCCTGTCCAGCCTCGGCCGAACGCTCGGGACCGGCGGCTTGGCTACGATCCAGGAACTAGCGACCTCGCTGCAGGCGTTTTTGCAAGATCCGCAGAAGGCGATGCCGGGCCTGAGCGCCGAAGCCGGGCTCCTGGATGCCGCCCTCCTCGGAGCCAAGGGCGAGAGTCGAGATGCCCTTGCCCAGCAGCAGGTCCTTAGGTTCCAGGCGCTGATCGCCCAGCACCCAGAGATTCCAGCAGGGGACCGGGATGCCCTGGTCACCTGGATCCGGACGCTGCTGCAAAAAGGGGCCGAAGAGACTCCCCCGATAGCCAAAGCTGCAACGGCGATACCTGGCGCCCGAACGGATCCTGGTGCCCGGTCAGGCTCCGCCCTTGCCGCGGATTCCCTCATCCTGCCGAAATTGATGACAGCCCTACAGTCTCACCCCGGCTCCAAGGCCGAACTCCCCGAATCGTGGGAAGCCTGGATCCGGGGTTCCCTCACCACCCTTGCGAATCCCGCGATCTCCCCAAGGGAGGCTCCCTTCCACGCCCTGCAGGCAAAGGAGGGCACAGCCTTCTTCGAGATCCCCCTGCCCTGGGCCCAGGCGAGCCCCCTGCAAATCTGGGTGGAATCCGATCCCCCGGAGGAACGCGGGAGGGGCGGGGATGCCACCCAGCGGGTGCTCCTGGGCTTGAAGTTCTCCCAACTGGGGGAGACCCGCCTGGGCATGGCTCAAGGTTCCTTCGGCCTCCAGATCCGGATCTGGACCGAACACCCTGAGGCACTGGAACGCGAAAAGGAGAGCATGAAGATGGAGCTGGAGGACTTGGGTAAGCCTGTGGATCTGAGGATCTACTCCCTCACCCAAGGCCCCGACGGAACCATCCCAAGCCTGAGATCCCTGGTGGTGGGACCGACCCTGCGGGCCCTGGGCTGACGGTCAGTCTTTCTTCAACACCAGCTTCCGCATCAGTTTCGGCAGCCGGTTCAGGGCGGCTTGGCTCTCCATCCAATCTCTGTGGGGCCGGGCCAGGAAGCCGGTGACGAAGCTGCCTTCGGGCACGTTCTTGGCTACCACGGAATTGCCGCCCACGATGCTGTGGCTCCCGATGTGGATGTGACCCACGACGCCCACCTTGCCAGCAAGGGTCACATAGTCTCCCAGGGAGGTGCTCCCGGAGATACCCGTCTGGCTGATGATGAGGCAGTGCTGACCAATCTGGACGTTGTGGGCAAGCTGGACCAGATTGTCCACCTTGGTGCCCGCGCCGATCCGCGTGGCCCCCAGGGCGCCCCGGTCCACGGTGGTGCAGGCGCCGATCTCCACATCATCGCCCACCTCCACCCAGCCCACCTGAGGCACTTTCTGATGGCGGCCCTCCACCAGGACATAGCCGTAACCATCAGAACCCAACACCGTGTTGGCGTGGATGCGCACCCGGTTGCCCACGCGCGTCTTCCGATAGAGCACCACACCGCTGAAGAGCTCGCAATCCGCGCCGAGATGACAGTCCTCGCCGATATGAACGCCTGGGTGCAGCACAGAGCGCGGACCGACCACCGTGCGGGCGCCCAGGGTCACCCCCGGTGCGAGCCGCGCATCGGCAGACACCTTGGCTGAGGGATGAATGGGCCCATCACTCCACGCCGGTTCAGGCTCCGGATGCAGCAGTCCCGTGGCTTGCGCGAAGCCCCAGTAAGGATTCGTCAGGACCAGCAGCGGCTGACCCTGCAGGTCGGTCTTGGGATCCGCCAGAATCAGCCCGGCCCGGCTTGCTTTCGCCTTGGGGAGGTATTTGGGGTTGGCAAGGAAGCTCACCGAGGTCGGCCCGGCTTCATCCAGGGGTAACACTTCTGTCAAAAGGCGATCTGGGGGACAATCATGGAGGGCGCCTCCCAAGCGTTCAGCCAGTTCCTGGGCTTTGAGTGCATGCTGGGACATGGGAGCCTCCTCCTCTGAGACTAGCCCAACGCTGGGATCCAGGCACCTTCAAGGAACGCTATGCACCCCATCCTCTTCCAGATCGGCGCTTTCCCCATCGGCACGTACGGACTCATGCTGACCCTGGGATTCCTCGCCGGCATGGTTCTGGCCCGGCAGCTCGGCAAGCGCGACGGTCTCGCGCCAGACGCCCTGGCTGATATCTCTGTCGCCGTCCTGCTGGGCGGCATCCTCGGCTCCAAGCTCTTGATGATCGGGGTGGACTTGCTGCACGGGGAGCCCCTCGCCAGCGTGTTCAGCCTCGGCACCCTCCGGGCCGGGGGAGCCATCCACGGGGGCGTCATCCTGGGCCTGCTCACCTTCTTCTGGCGCATCCGCAAGCTGAAACTGCCGCTGAGTCTCACCATGGATGCCCTCACCCCAGGCCTCGCCCTGGGCCAAGCCATCGGCCGCTGGGGCTGTTTCTTCGCCGGGTGCTGTTTCGGCACGGACGGCCAGGTTCCCTGGGCGGTGACCTTCACCAGCTCTGACATCAGCCAGGGGACGCCCCTGGATATGCCTCTCCACCCCGTGCAGATCTACAACAGCCTGGCCAATTTCACCGTGCTGGGGCTGCTGCTGCTCATCGGCCGCAAGCGCCAGTTCAAGGGCCAGGTTGCCGCCAGCTATTTTCTACTCGAGGGCCTGGGCCGCACGATCACGGAATCCTGGCGCGGCGACCTGGAGCGGGGGCTGTGGTTCGAGGTCTCCTGGCTTTCCACGGGCCGCCTCACGGGTCTCCTGTTCCTCTTCATCGGCGCGTCCCTCTGGGTCTGGTTCCGCCGCCAACAGCAAACTTCCCTGGCGGAGATATGATGCGTCACCTCATGGCAACTGAAGCCCCTCGTCTGGATCGCTTTCTCACCGATCTCCATCCCCAGATCCCTCGCTCTCAGTGGGAAGCCTGGATCCGCTCCGGCAATGTCGCCGTGAACGGCCAAGCCGTGACCAAGGCAGGCACGCGGCTGCGCAGCGGAGCGGTGATCGAGACGGAACTCCCGGAGCTGGTCCCACCCGGTCTCTATCTGGAACCGGAGGTGATCGACCTGCCCACCCTGTTCGAGGACGACCGCCTCTGGATCATCGACAAACCTGCGGGTATGGTGGTGCATCCGGGGCCAGGCCATGCCTCGGGGACCGTGGTGAACGCCCTGCTGGGACGAATGCAGGCTGAGGCCCGGAACTTGACGCGCCTCGATGGCGAGGAAGACGCTAGCGAGGAAGAGGTGGCGCCTTTGTGGCCCGGCCTCGTGCATCGCCTGGATCGCTACACGACCGGATGTCTGGCCATGGCCAAGGACTCCGAGGCGCAGACGAACCTGCAAGCGCAGTTCAAGGCCCGCACCGTCGAGAAGCGTTACCTCGCGCTGGTGCGCCACTCTCGCAAACTGCCGGAGATGGGCTTCCTCCTGGTGGATCAGCCGATCGCCCGCCACCGGGTGGATCGACTAAAAATGACCATCGCCGGCCACGGTCGCCCCTCCCAGACCAAGGTCAAGGTGCTGGCCAAGAACCGGGGGCTGGCTTTGCTGGAGTGCGAACTGCTCACAGGCCGGACCCATCAGATCCGGGTGCATTTGGCTCATCTCGGCGCCCCCATCCTGGGGGATGCGATCTACGGCGGCGCGCTGCACTGGAAGGATGAGGATCAGCGCTCCTTCGCCTGCGAACATCCGGCCCTGCATGCGTGGAAGTTATCCCTGGACCACCCCGGCGATGGCCACCGCATCGCCGTCCAAGCCCCGCTGCCCGAGGCCTACCGCGCGATGCTGGACCGGCTGGGGCTGACCGGCAACTTTTGAGGCACCCGCGGACGAGAGCCCATGATCCCCCTGGTCTGCGACCCCTACTGCTGACCAACTAACACGTCGTTTCCGCGAGTTACTCTGTGACCTGCAGCTATGCCAACGGAGCTTCCGGTTCAGCCCCCGTGACCGGCTACTCGAAGGACTTCGCTCTGGCCGTGTTGAAGGTCGCGAAGCCGCGAGCCGACCAAGCCCTCGGAGTTCGCGTGGGACTACGCCCCAAATACCCCCTGGATTTTGCAGGTGGGGACAAGTAATTCACTGACAATTTTGCTTGGGTGCCCATGTCCAAACGCAATGAACCTGTTCGCAAAACAGTGAAAGAGATCCTGGCGGATCTCCTGGCCGGCCACCGGGAAGCGGCCTTCAACGGTCCTGTAGCAGCCCAGAAATACCTCGACCGAACCCTGGCAGGTCAGCAGAGCCTCCCCAATGCCGTCAAGGCCGTGGCCTTTGATCGCCTGGCAGAGGCTCGCGCCCAGCTTCAGGACTGGGCAGGCGTCATCGACGCGGTAGCGGGATTCCTTAAATACCTTCCTGAAATGGAAGCAGGCTTGGGGCACGGCTACAGGGAGGCCCTGGAAGCCACCACCGCCCTGGAGCGAGGCGTCCAGGCCCGCAGTGAGCGCGGGGAATTCCACGAGGCACTGGAACTCAGCGACCTCGCCATCGGCCTGAACCTCGGCGCCCACTGGTCCGCTAAGCGCGACAGCCTGGACTGGGCGCGCTAGAACGTCAGGGCGGGGCGGGATCCATGCGATTCCCAGCTCTCCGTGGTTCCGGGCGATGAGAGGCACCGGACCTGGGATGATGGTTGCAGCCTCTGGAGTTCCTCGATGCCCGCAACACTCTACGATCTGCTTCCGCGCGATGGGGACTTCAGCTCGGATGCACTGCTGGGACGGTTCCTGGACTACGCGGAAGGTCAGGGGCTGAAGCTCTATCCGGCCCAGGAGGCGGCGATCCTGGAGGTTTTCGAGGGGAAGAACGTCATCCTGAACACCCCTACCGGCTCAGGCAAGTCGCTGGTGGCGGCGGCGCTGCACTTCCGCGCCCTGGCCCAGGGGCGGCGTTCAGTCTACACGTGTCCCATCAAGGCGCTGGTCAACGAGAAGTGGCTCAATCTATGCCGGGAGTTCGGTCCGCAAAATGTAGGCCTTGCCACCGGGGACGCCTCCGTCAACCGCGACGCTCCCATCCTGTGCTGCACCGCGGAGATCCTCGCCAACCTGGCGCTGCGGGAAGGCGAAGCCATCGATGTCCAGGACGTGGTGATGGACGAGTTCCACTATTACGCGGACCGGGAGCGTGGTGTGGCTTGGCAGGCGCCACTGCTCACGATGCCCCGGGCGCGCTTCCTGCTCATGTCCGCCACCTTGGGCGACACCAGCTTCTTCGAAGAGGAACTCACGCGCCGCAACGGCCTGCCCACGGTGGCGGTGAAATCCCAGGACCGGCCGGTACCCCTGGCCTTTTCATACGCAGAATCGCCCCTGGCGCTGACGGTGGAGAAGCTGGTGCTGGAGAACAAGGCGCCGGTCTATGTGGTGCATTTCACCCAGCTGGACGCGGCCACCAGCGCCCAGGACTTCACCAGCATCAATGTCTGCACTCGGGAGGAGAAGGTTGCGATTCAGAAGGCCCTGGAGGGGTGCAAGTTCAACAGCCCCTATGGGCCGGATCTCAAGCGCTGGCTGCGGCATGGCATAGGACTTCACCACGCGGGGCTCCTGCCCAAGTACCGCATCCTGGTGGAGCGGCTGGCGCAA
>JANYIU010000155.1 GCA_025361955.1 Holophagaceae bacterium | reverse complement strand
CCTGCTTGAAGGAATGGATGTAGCCTTCCTGCTTCAAGATGCCACAGAGACCGGCCTTGATCTTGGAGGCGGGCACCACCACAGCATCGTGTCCGGCCATGATGCCGTTGCGGATGCGGGTGAGATAGTCAGCGATGGGATCAGTATTCATGGTCCCCTCCTCTACCAGCTGCTCTTCTGGACACCCGGAAGATCACCCTGGAGGGCGAACTTGCGGAAGCACAGACGGCAGAGTTCAAACTTGCGCATATAGCCCCGGGGACGACCGCAGCACTTGCAACGATTGCGATGCTGGGTCGAGAACTTCGGCTTGCGCGAATCCTTGACGATTTTGGAAATCTTGGCCATCGGTATGATCTCCTTGGCTACTTGCGGAAGGGCATACCGAGGTGGGCGAGAAGAGCCCGCGCTTCGGCGTCGTTGGCAGCGGTGGTCACGAACGTGATGTTCATGCCCTTCATCTTGTCGACCTTGGAGTAGTCGATTTCCTGGAAGATCAGCTGATCCTTGAGGCCCAGGGTGTAGTTGCCACGGCCGTCGAAGGACTTGGTGGGGACACCACGGAAGTCACGGACACGAGGCAGGGACAGGGTCACCAGGCGATCAAAGAATTCCCACATGCGGGGACCGCGCAGGGTCACCATGCAGGCGATCGGCATGCCGGCGCGCAGCTTGAACTGAGCGACGCTCTTCTTGGCCTTTCGGACGATGGCCTTCTGACCCGCGATGGCGGTGAGCTCTTCCACGGCGACATCCAGGACCTTGATGTTCTGGATGGCGTCGCCGACGCCCATGTTGATGACGATCTTCTGGAGTCGGGGCACCTGCATGGCAGATGTATAGCCAAACTCCTCTTTGAGCTTGGGCACCGCTTCGGTGCGATAGCGAGCCTTGATGCGGGGCTCCGCAGCAGTTGGCATCATTTCCTCCATTTCCGGGGAGCGACTACGCCCCCAGGGTTCGGGAGAGCGGGAGGGCTTGGAATCCGGCGATCCGGCCCGTTTCCTCCCAGCCTCGGGTTTTCAATATTCCCTCGCAAGCGTCCCGGCGACGGAATGGCAATTGTCTCGTACTTCAGCGAAAAAGCTAGTGATTAGTTAGCAGTGGTCCGTGGAAAAGATGCGGCACTGAAAGGGCCGCTTCAGCAATACTGATCGCTGACCACTGACTGCTGGCCGTGGTGCACTACTCGGGTCTTTTCCGAGTTGCCTTTTGCGTTTTCGGGTCCAACAGAGATACGTTGGAGGCGTGGATGGAGGCTTCCTTCTGGATGATGCCGCCACCTTCGCCCGTCTGCTGGTTGGGCTTCATAGCCTTCTTGATCATGTTGATGCCAGCGACAAGCACGCGGTTGGTGTCAGGACTGACCTTGGAGATTTGACCCCGCTTGCCCTTGTCCTTGCCGGCGATGACGAGGACTTCGTCACCCTTCTTGAGCTTCATCTTGACCGGTTTGTCCATTACAGCACCTCAGGGGCGAGGGAAACGATCTTCATGTACTTCCGCTCGCGCAGTTCGCGGGCCACCGGTCCGAAGACACGGGTTCCAACCGGCTCGCCATCTTTCTTGATGATGACGGCTGCGTTTTCATCGAAGCGGATGTAGGAACCGTCCTTGCGACGGAAAGCTTTGCGCTGGCGGACGATGACGGCCTGGACGACCGCCTTTTTCTTCACGGTGCCGCCAGGAATGGCTTCCTTGACGGACGCGGTGATGACGTCGCCCAGCTGGGCGGTCTTGCCGACTCCGCCCCCGAGGGGCAGAATGCAGCAGATTTTCTTGGCACCGGAATTGTCGGCGACAGTAAGCATGGATCCCATTTGAATCATATCGGCTCCTTACTCGCCAGCTTTCTGAACGATCTCCAGGATCGTCCAGCGCTTGCGCTTGGACAGGGGACGGGACTCAACGATTTTGACCTCGTCGCCGATTTGGCAGGCGTTGGTCTCGTCGTGGGCCATGAACTTGCTGGTGCTCTTGACCGTCCGGCTATAGAGGGGGTGCTGGAACTTGCGCTCCACCTTCACCACCACCGTCTTGTCGGCCTTGTTGGAGACCACGGTGCCGCTGCGGATCATCTTGTTTTCTAGGCTCATGGTTTACCTCACTCGGCCAGTTTCATCTGGAGGGCAGTCTTGACTCGGGCGAGTTCTCGTCGCGTCTTCCGGATCTCAGAGGTGTTCTCCACCTGACCCACGGCGTGCTGGAAGCGCAGGGTGAAACGCTTGGCGGCCAAGTCGGCCTCAAGCTGCGCCAGCTCCTCAATGCTTTTACCGGCCAGTTCGTTGAAAGGCTGTTGTTTGCTCATCTCACTCCTCCGGCGGCGTGCGGGAAACGAATATAGACGCCACGGACAGTTTCATCTGGGCCAGACGAAGGGCTTCCTGGGCCGTAGCCTCGTCCACACCCTCCATCTCGAAAAGAATCCGACCGGGACGAACCACGGCCACCCAGCCATCGGGAGCGCCCTTGCCAGAACCCATGCGGGTCTCAGCAGGCTTGCTGGTGGTGGGTCGATCAGGGAAGATCCGGATCCAGATGCGTCCGCCGCGCTTGATGTGGCGGGTCATGGCGATACGGGCGGCCTCGATCTGCCGGTTGGTGACCCAGCAGTGCTCGGTGGCCTTGAGGCCATAGTCCCCGAAGGAAAGTTCATTCCCCCGGGTGGCGATGCCCTTGGTGCGGCCCTTCTGGACCTTGCGGTGCTTGACTTTGTTCGGCATCAACATGGGTTCACCTCAGCGCTTCACGGTTTCGAGGGCCGCTTCGCCAAGGTTCACCCATACCTTGACGCCGATGATGCCGTAGGTGGTGTGGGCTTCTGCGAAGCCGTATTCCACGTTGGCACGGATCGTCTGGAGGGGCATCTGACCGGCGAGATAGTCCTCGGTGCGGGCGATCTCGGCGCCGTTCAGGCGTCCAGAGACCTTGATCTTGAAGCCCTTGGCACCGAATCGGATCGCGGCTTCCTCAGCCTTGCGCATGGCGCGGCGGAAAGCGATGCGGCGTTCCAACTGCTGGGCAACGCCCTCGGCGACGAGTTGAGCGTCAATCTCGGGCTTCTTGATTTCCTGGATATCGACACTTACCGGGCGGTTGAGCTTCTTCTGGAGATCTTCACGCAGCTTGTCTATCTCGGCGCCTTTGCGGCCGATGACGATACCGGGACGGGCAGTGAAGATGCGAACCGTGACCTTGTCGGCGGCGCGCTCGATGTCGATCTTGCTGATCATGGCGTTCAGGCCATGCAGCTGCGCCTTCAGATCCTTGCGGAGCTTGAGGTCTTCGTGCAGCAGGTGGGCGTAGTCACGCTTGGCGTACCACTTGCTGTGCCAGTTCTTGGCGTAGACGAGGCGGAATCCGTAGGGGTGGCATTTCTGGCCCATGGTTTATTCCTCCCGACCAAGTTGCAGCGTGATGTGGCAAGTGCGCTTCTGCACGCGGTAGGCACGGCCCATGGGGGCAGGCCGGACGCGCTTCATGCGGAAGCCCTCGTCCACGAACGCGGTACGGACGATCAGTTCGTCGGGATTCACGGCGGGGTCCTTGTCGATGGCATTGGCGATGGCGGAATCGAGGAGCTTCTTGATCGGAGCTGCAGCGTATTTCTTGGTGCTGCTGAGGATCCACTGAGCCTCACCGGCCTGCTTGCCGCGGATCAAATCGATCACCAAACGAGCCTTCTGGGCGGAACCGCGCAGGTGCCGAATCGTGGCGCTGGAAACGATGTCAGTCATATCACTTCCCCTTCGCCTTCGCGTCGGACTTGCCGGCGTGGGCCCTGAATGTGCGGGTCGCGGAAAATTCGCCAAGCTTGTGACCCACCATGTTGTCGGTCACATAGACGGGAATGAATTTGTTGCCATTGTGGACGGCGATGGTGAGGCCGATCATCTGCGGGATCACGGTGGAGCGTCGGGACCAGGTCTTGATCACGCGCTTGTCCATGGCCGCCTGAGCGGTCTCGATCTTCTTCTGAAGGTGGCCGTCGATGAATGGCCCTTTCTTTAGCGAACGTGCCATGTGTGAATCTCCTAGTTGATCCGCTTGACGATGAACTTGGTGGTGCGCTTGTTGCTCCGCGTCTTGTAGCCGCGGGTCGGCTGGCCCCAGGGCGTCACCGGATGACGGCCACCGGAGGTCTTGCCTTCACCACCACCGTGCGGGTGATCCACGGGGTTCATGACTACGCCGCGAACGGTTGGGCGGACACCCATCCAGATCTTGCGGCCAGCCTTGCCAAGGGCCACGTTCTCGTGCTGCAGATTGCCCACCTTGCCGATGGTGGCACTGCATTCGAGGTGGATCTTGCGGATCTCTCCGGAGGGCATTCGGAGCTGGGCATAGTCGTCGTCCTTGGCCACGAGTTGGGCAAAGGTTCCGGCGGCGCGAGCGATCTGGCCGCCCTTGCCCGCCTTCATCTCGATGTTGTGGACTTCCGTGCCCAGTGGAATGTTCTTCAGCGGCAACGTATTCCCGACCAGGATGTCGGCGTTCTTGCCGGCCAGGACCGTGCGCCCCACTTCCAGGCCGTCGGGGGCCAGGATGTAGCGCTTCTCGCCGTCCGCATAGACCAGCAGGGCGATGCGAGCCGTGCGATTGGGGTCGTACTCAATGGTAGCGACTCGGGCCGGAACGTCGACCTTGTTGCGCTTGAAGTCGATCATGCGATAGCGGCGCTTGTGGCCGCCGCCGATGTGACGAGTGGTGATGCGGCCGTTGTTGTTCCGGCCGCCAGTCCGGTTGCGTTTGGACAGGAGCGAACGCTCAGGCTTGTCGGAGGTGATCTCCTCGAAGCCCTGCTTCGACATGCCCCGCTGACCGGGAGTCGTTGGTTTGAGCAGCTTGATGCTCATCGGTTTCCTCTTGCCTGAAAAGGGGCGGGCGATAGTGGCAATGCTTGTCCACCCGCGGGGTTGGAAAGTTGGCCTACTTCTCGGTGATGGGAGTCTGGCCCTCGGCCAGTTCCACATAGGCCTTCTTGATCGCGCTGGTATGGCCCATCCAACGACCCAGGCGCTTGGCCTTGGCGGGGACCCTCACGGTCCGGATGGCCTTCACCTTGGCCTGGAGCAGGAGCTCGGCGGCCTCGCGGATCTGGTGCTTGGAGGCCCAGGGGGCCACCTCGAAAACCTGGATGTTCTTTTCACGCATGAGCTGGCCCTTCTCGGTGAGCAGGGGCTTGCGGATCACTTCAAAAATCTTGGTCATGGCTTCACCACTTCCTGCAGGGCCAGGATCGCGTCTTTGGAGAAGACGACCTGGTCATACTTCAGAAGTTCATAAACGTTGACGCCCAGGCTCTCGATAGTCCGAACCTTGGGGTTGTTCCCCGCAGCCAGGACCAACTTCTCAGAGGCCTCGGTGCCCACCAGGAGCGCGGAACCGGCCACCCCCAACTTGCTGAGGGTGTTGATCAGGAGCTTGGTCTTGTGGGTTTCTACTTCCCAGTGCTCCACCACCATGAGCTGACCGGCCGCCAACTTGACGGAGAGGGCGTGGCGCAGGGCGGAACGCCGAGCCTTCTTGGGGAAGGCATAATCGTAGCTGCGGGGGCGAGGTCCATGCACGGTGCCGCCATGGCGCCAGAGCGGGCTGCGGATGGAACCGATGCGGGCGCGGCCGGTGCCCTTCTGCTTCCAGAGCTTCTTGCCGGAACCGGACACTTCGCTCTTGTCTTTGGTCTTGGCGGTGCCCTGGCGGCGTTTGGCAAGGAAGTGGCGAACCGCTTCCCAGATCAGGTGCTGGTTGATGTCCTCGAGCTTGAAGACCTCGGGGAGCAGATCGACGGTGCCGACTTGCGCGTTTTCGAAGTTGACGACGGGGTACTGAAAGACGGCCATCTTACGCCTCCTGCTTGATCACGACGTAACCACCCTTGGGGCCGGGAACGGCACCTTTGATGAGTAGCAGGTTGTTCTCGGCGTCCACCTTGGCGATCTCCAGGTTGCGAACGGTAACCTGTTCGCTGCCCATGTGGCCGCCCATGCGCATGCCTGGCCAGACGCGACTAGGATAAGAACTGCCACCGATGGAGCCGGGGGCGCGGTGGAACATGGAGCCGTGGGATGCCCGACCACCCTTGAAGTGGTGGCGCTTCATGACACCCGCGAAGCCCTTGCCCTTGCTGATACCGGTCACGTGAACCTTGGTTTTTTCGTCAAACTGGCTAGCCAGAACGCTATCCCCTTCCTTAAGGGGATCGCTGGCTTCCACGCGGAGTTCGCGCAGCACGCGAACGGGCGCCACACCGTGCTTTTCGCAGTGGCCGCGCTCGGGCTTGGAGGCGCGCTTACCGCCCTGGGGATCCACGAAACCGATCTGGACCGCGTCGTAGCCTTCCTTGGCGGCGGTCTTGCGCTGGACGACAACACAAGGACCGGCCTGTACAACTGTCACAGGGACGATCTGCCCCTTTTCATTGAAGATCTGGGTCATGCCCAGCTTCTTTCCGATGATTCCTTTGCTCATTGCTCACACCCCTCGCTTTACCGGTTGCCCTGACGGCTGAACACCTTGATTTCAACGTCCACGCCGGCTGGAAGGTCCAGGCGCATGAGCGTATCCACGGTGTTCTGCGTGGGGTTGAGGATATCGAGGAGCCGCTTGTGGGTGCGGGTTTCGAACTGGTCACGGCTCTTTTTGTCCACATGCGGCGAGCGGTTCACGGTGTACTTGGAAATCCGTGTGGGGAGGGGAATGGGTCCCGCCACCTGGGCACCGGTGCGCTTCGCGGTGTCGACGATCTCCCGGGTCGATTGATCCAGCAGACGATGATCAAAGGCTCGCAGACGGATGCGAATGTTGTCTTTCATGTTCACTCCATTGGGACGGAAATGCCGGAAACCGGGCCGTCCATAGACGTGGGGCGTTGACCGCCCGTAAGAATTAGAGTCCCTAGTGACAGGGACAGGGCTGATTAGAATAGCAAAAGCCAATGCAAACGCAATGGCTTTTTTAGTTTTCAACGCTAGCCGGGGCGTCCCCCGGGCAGCTTACCTATCAAGAGGCCGACTTGCTCATGGCCTCACCCTCCTAGAAGGGCTATGGAAAGCAGTGATCCGTGATCAGCAAACTGGCGACTGACCCCGTTGTTAGCGTGTTCCCTTGGCTTTGGCGATGATCTCTTCCGAAACCTGCCGCGGCGCTTCTTCGTAATGGCTGAACTGCATGGTGTAGGTGGCACGACCCTGGGTCATGCTGCGCAGCGAGGTCGAATAGGCAAACATCTCGGCGAGAGGCACCTTGGAGGTCACCACCTTGACGCCGGAACGGTCTTCCATCTTCTCGATGCGGCCTCGGCGGCTGTTGAGGTTGCCGATCACATCGCCCATGTAGTCTTCGGGCACTTCGACCTCGACCGCCATGATCGGCTCGAGGAGCACGGGACTGGCCTTTTCGCAGCCGGACTTGAAGGCCATGGAACCGGCGATCTTGAAGGCCATTTCGTTGGAGTCCACCTCGTGGTAGCTGCCATCGTACAAAGTGATCTTCACATCCACCACGGGATACCCGGCAAGAACACCGGAAGTCAAGGCTTCCTGGATGCCCTGATCCACGGGCTTGACGTATTCCTTGGGCACGGACCCGCCCACGCAATCGTTGATGAATTCGTAGCCCTTGCCGATCTCGTTGGGTTCCACCGTGATCTTGACGTGGCCGTACTGACCGCGGCCGCCACTCTGGCGAATGAACTTGCCTTCCGCATTGACCTTCTTGCGGATGGTTTCGCGATAGGCCACCTGGGGCTTGCCAACGTTGGCGTCGACCTTGAACTCGCGGAGCATGCGGTCGACGATGATCTCGAGGTGAAGTTCGCCCATGCCAGCGATGATGGTTTGGCCCGTCTCCGCGTCCGAGCGGACTTTGAAGGTGGGGTCTTCCTGGGCCAGTTTCTGGAGGGCGATGCCCATCTTCTCCTGGTCGACTTTGGTCTTCGGTTCGATGGCCACCTGGATCACTGGATCCGGGAAGTCCATGCTCTCAAGGATCACCGGATGGTTCTCGTCGCAGATGGTCTCGCCGGTATAGACATCCTTGAAGCCCACGGCGGCACCGATGTCGCCGGTGCGGATTTCCTGGATATCTTCGCGCTTGTTGGCGTGCATCTGGAGCAGACGGCCGATGCGATCGCGCCGATTCTTGGTGGAATTGTAGACCCCAGCTCCCGATGCGATCACGCCGGAATAGACGCGAAGAAACGAGAGGCTGCCCACGAACGGATCGGCCATGATCTTGAAGATGAGCGCGCTGAAAGGCTCACTGTCATCGGCCTTGCGTTCGATCGGATTGCCGTCGAGATCGTGGCCCTGCACAGGAGGGATGTCGAGGGGGCTGGGCATGTAGCTGACGACCGCATCCAGCAGGGGCTGCACGCCCTTGTTCTTGAAGGCGGAACCACAGGTGACCGGCGTGAAGGTGAGGTTGATGCAGCCCTTCCGGATGCCATCGCGAAGCTCGTCCTCGGTGAGCGTCTCGCCGCTGAGATACTTCTCCATCAGGTGTTCGTCAGTCTCCGCGACCATCTCCACCATGTGCTCATGCCACTTCTTGGCTTCTTCGAGGTAGTCAGCGGGAATATCACTGTAGACGACGTTGAAGCCCTTGTCGGCTTCGTCGAACAGGAGGGCCTGCATGGTCACCAGATCGATGACGCCCAGGAAGGCATCCTCGGCTCCGATGGGGATCTGCAGCAGGAGCGGTCGGGCAGCGAGCCGGGACTTCATCATGTCCAGCACGCGATAGAAGTCGGCTCCCACACGGTCCATCTTATTCACGAAGGCCAGGCGAGGCACCTTGTACTTGTTGGCCTGACGCCAGACCGTTTCGCTCTGGGGTTGCACGCCGCCCACCGCGCAGAACACGGCCACAGCCCCGTCCAACACGCGCAGGCTGCGCTCCACTTCGGCGGTGAAATCGACGTGACCCGGGGTATCGATGATGTTGACTCGGTGTTCCTCGCCCTTCCATTGACCCGTCTGCGGGGCCCAGGCGGCCGTGATCGCCGCGGAGGTGATCGTGATGCCGCGCTCCTGTTCCTGGACCATCCAGTCGGTGGTCGCCGCACCCTCGTGCACCTCGCCGATCTTGTGGATCTTGCCGGTGTAGAAGAGGATGCGCTCCGTCGTGGTCGTCTTACCGGCATCAATGTGAGCCATGATGCCAATGTTGCGGTATCGATCAAGGGAAGTCGCGCGGGCCACGGGGGCCTCCTTCAGGTTTCAGGGAACTCGGGATTGCAGTGATCGTGCAAAACGAGGGCCGATCCTTTATGATCGGCCCCGTATGTAAACAGCTTTGGCTACCAGCGGAAGTGAGCGAATGCCTTGTTGGCCTCGGCCATCTTGTGGACATCGTCCTTCTTCTTGACGGAGGCACCGCGGAAATTCATGGCGTCCAAAATCTCGCCGGCAAGCTTATCGCGCATGGTGCGCTCGCCCCGGGAGGCGGCGTAGGTCTTCAGCCAGCGCATGGCCAGGGACTGGCGGCGGTTCTGGGGAACCTCCACGGGAACCTGGTAGGTGGCGCCGCCGACGCGGCGGGACTTCACCTCGACGGTAGGCTTGATGTTATTGATCGCCTTCTGGAAAGCCTCGATGGCTTCCTCACCGGACTTCTTGGCCACGATCTCCAGGGCTCCGTAAAGGATCCGCTCGGCGGTGGCTTTCTTGCCGCGTTCCATCAAGACATTGACGAACTTGGTGATGGTGACGCTGTTATAGACAGGATCCGGAAGGATTTCGCGCTTGGCTGGGGTAGAACGACGAGACATGTCTGCCCTCCTACTTCTTCACGGCAGCGGCTTTGGGCCGCTTCGCGCCGTACTTGGAACGAGACTGGTTGCGACCGGCGACGCCCGTGGTATCGAGCGTGCCGCGAACCACGTGATAGCGCACACCGGGCAGATCCTTCACCCGGCCACCGCGAATCAACACGATCGAGTGTTCCTGCAGGTTGTGACCTACACCTGGGATATAAGTGGTGCACTCGATGCCGTTGGTGAGGCGCACCCGGGCTACCTTGCGCAGCGCGGAGTTCGGCTTCTTGGGGGTGGTGGTGAACACGCGGGTGCAGACGCCGCGTTTCTGTGGACAGGCGTCGAGCGCAGGGCTCTTGGTCTTGTTCACGAAGGAACTCCGACCTTGTCGGATCAGCTGATTGATGGTTGGCACTCCAACCTCCTGTGTTAGGCGTCAAAACCGGTTGCGCCTGGACCCGAGAGGTCGATCACCGAGAGGCGCCGACGTCGGATGGAATAATGCATGGGCCCTGTGTGGGCCGGGAACTGACAAGCATACCAAGAGGGAGCCAAATGTCAAACAGTCAATCCCTTCAGGCCCCTGGTTTACAGGCGCAGCCTGCTCCGCAGCTTGCGCCTGCGGCGGATGGGGTGGAAGCGGCCGATTCCTTGACAACTGTGGGTGATTCCTTGCCGGGCACCGGCGATTCCTTGGGTCCCTTGGATTCCTTGGACTCCTTACCAGGCGCAGGCGCTCCCTTGCCGGAGTAGCCCTGGGCGTACCAGCCACCACCCGACATGTTGAAGGCGACCTTGGAAATCTGGCGGGTCATTCCACCCGGCAATCCACATTTCGGGCAATCGTGCTCGGTGGGAGCGGCATAGGACTGGATCTTCTCCTCCAACTCCCCGCAAACCTGACAGCGATATTCATAGAGCGGCATGGCATCCTCAAAGGACTGGCGGTCGAAGCCGCAAACTTCCATTTTATCCTGGACCCCCCCATGCCGTCACTGAATCGTTTCTTCCTCTCTCCAGAGGCCTTCCAGAAGGCTTTCCCTGATCGCCCAAGGACCCTGTGCTTCACCAACGGCTGCTTCGATCTCCTCCACCCTGGCCATATCCAGTACCTCGAGGCGGTTCGCGCCCTGGGGGACTTCCTGGTGGTGGGTCTCAACAGTGATGCCAGTGTGGCCCGCTTGAAGGGGCCCAGCCGCCCCCTCCAGGATGAAAAGGCCCGGGCAATGATCCTGCTCGGGCTCCGGAGTGTGGATGCGGTCGTGCGGTTCGAGGAGGACATTCCCTTCAACCTCATCCAGGCCCTCCAGCCCGATATTCTGGCCAAAGGCGGCGACTATACTTCGGAAAATGTGATCGGCAGGGATATCGTCGAGGCCCGAGGCGGAAGGCTCGTCCTGATCCCGTTCCTACCGGGCCACAGCACGACCGCCATCATCGAGAGGATCGCTACAGGGCGGGGAGTGAAGGCTGTTTAGACCCGACTTCAGACTTTACCCTGTGGACAGCGCGGCAACGCTGCTATAATTCGAACATAACTTCACCGGGTGTATTCATGCGTAATCTACCAATCTTGTTGGTGGCCTTGGTCTGCACATTTGCGACGGCACCTCTGCCAGGAGGCCCTGTGCACACGGCCAAGGAGGCCCAAAGCATTGCCGAGCAGGACACCCGGGGGCTCGCCCTCAGCGCTCGCAAGGTTTATCTCAATGGCGCCACTTGCGGCTGGGAGGTGGTGATCCAGATGCCCGGAGAAGCTCGAGGCTGGCGGTGCGTGGTCGATTGCGATACGCATTCTGTCTTCACCAAGACCAGAATCCCGAACCCGGAAACCCCCCACAAGAAACACGGATCCCGACGAACGCGGTTCAGTCTCCGCCCGGCTTGCCTTCCCGGCGGAGCAGCGGAATCCCATTCGCACTTAGCTGATCCTGCGTAGACTTGTCCATCGGCCTACGCGCCGCACGGAGGGTTCCATGGGTGTTCTGGACTGGGGCAAAGCCCAATTCATTGAAATCATCGAATGGCTGGACGATTCCAATGACATCATGGCTTGGCGCTTTCCCGTCAGGAATCAGGAGATCAAGAACGGCGCAAAGCTCGTCTGCCGTGAAAGCCAGGAGGCCACCTTCGTGAGCGAAGGCCAGTTCACGGACACATTCGTACCTGGGACCCACACCCTCACGACCCAGAATCTGCCCGTTCTGGCAGACCTCAAGGGCTGGAAGTACGGCTTTCAGAGCCCCTTCAAGTCCGAGGTTTATTTCACCAACACGCGGCTTTATAACGATTTGGGCTTTGGCACCCCGAATCCGATCATGATGCGCGACGCGGACTTCGGCATGCTGCGCATTCGGGCCTTTGGAATCTATTCCATCCGCGTGAAGGATTCCAAGAAATTTCTGAAGGAACTGGTGGGCACCAACGGTGTCTATACCAAGGACGACATCACGGAACAGCTCCGCAAGAGCCTCATCAGCAAGTTCACGGATGCCCTGGGCGAAGCGAAGATTCCCGCCCTGGACTTGGCCGCCAAGTACGACGAACTGTCCGACCTGCTCCGCCAGAAGATGGACCCCGAATTCCAGACCATGGGCCTGGAGTGCTCCAAGCTGTTCATCGAGAACATCAGCCTCCCCGCGGAAGTGGAGGCCATGATGGACAAGCGCACCGAACTGGGCATCATGGCCCCCGTCATGGGTGCCTACACGCAGCTGCAGGTGGCGGATTCCATTCCCCTCGCCGCCCAGAATTCGGGTGGTCTGGCTGGCATGGGCATGGGGCTAGGCGTGGGTGTGGGCATGGGCAACATGATGGGCCAGCAGATGGGCGGCGTCATGGGCCAGATGGCTCAGGCCCCCTTCCCCGCCGGAAGCGCGCCGACGGCCCAGCCGACCCCAGCCAAAAGCCTCAAGGATGAGCTGACGGAGCTCAAAGAGCTGTTCGCTTCCCAGCTCATCACCCAGCAGGAATTCGACACCCAGCGCGCCGCGACCATGAAGAAGCACGGCATGGGCTGAACCGCTGGATGCACCAGCAGCGCGGCCCCGAAGCGCCGGAGCCGCGCTGCTGGCGACCGTTCAGGCGCCCCAGACGCGGCGCCCTTCGACCCAAGTCCCCAAGACCTTGCCGGGCAGGGTCCAGCCCTTGAAGGGGGTATTGAAGGACTTGCTCTGGATGAAAGCCCGATCCACGGTGATCCTGGCGTCCAGGTCCACCAGGGTGAAGTCCGCAGGGTTGCCCACAGCCAAACTCCCCAGCCCCTTCTGGTCCAACCGGAAGGTCCTTGCGGGACCTGAGGAGAGCAGCTCGATGGCGCGCGAGAGGCTGATCACCTGCTTGTTCACCAGCAGGTCCAGGGTCAAAGGGAGCGCTGTCTCCAGACCGATGATGCCGAAGGCCGCGATGGGCAGCTCACACTCCTTGTCATCCCAGGTGTGGGGGGCGTGATCCGTGGCGATGGCATCCACCGTTCCGTCCGCAAGGGCTTCCAGGATGGCGTCCAGATCAGCCTGGGAACGCAAGGGCGGATTCATCTTGTAATCCGAATCGAACTTCATCAGCTCCTTGTCCGTGAGGGCGAAGTGGTGGGGCGTGACCTCACAGGTGACTCGGATACCGTTCTGCTTGGCCTCGCGGACCAACCGCAAGGAACCCTTGGTGGACAGGTGGGCCAGGTGCAGATGACCCCCGGTGGACTCGGCCAGCATGATGTCCCGGGCCACCATCACCTCCTCCGCCGCGGCGGGGATGCCGATGCAGCCAAGCCGGGCGCTGGTTTCGCCCTCGTTCATGTAGCCTCTGCCCATCAGATGGGTGTCCTCTTCGTGGGCCACGATGGGCACCTCCAGCCAGGCGGTGTACTTCAGGGCTCGGCGCATGATGGCCGCGTTCATGATGGACTTGCCATCGTCACTGAAGGCCACGCAGCCAGCCGACATCAGATTTCCGTAGTCCGCCAGTTCCTCGCCCGCCATGCCTTTGGTCACGGTGCCCAGCGGGAAGTACCGGCAGAGATTGGCGGCCCGAGCCCGACTGATCATCAATTCCGTAACTCCGACCGAGTCATTCACGGGCTGGGTATTCGCCATGGCGCAAACGGCCGTGAAGCCCCCCGCCACAGCCGCCTGCGAACCCGATCCGATGCTCTCCTTCGCAGTCTGTCCCGGCTCTCGGAAGTGCACATGCAGATCGATGAGTCCGGGCACCAGCAGTTTCCCTGCGCCATCCAAGACTTCGGCATCGGCGCCCCGGGAGTCGGTCTCGGCCTCCGCGCCCAGCGCGGCGACCTTGCCGTCCAGGATCAACAGAGAGGACAGCCCATCCAGCTTCTGGGTGGGGTCCACGACTCGGACATTCTTGACCAGCAGAGACATGAACACCTCGGTTGACCTTTCCATGTTACCGAGGCTTCCCCGTTCCAGGACAGGCGCGTGAGGAGTCTAGTCCGGCTCCGACACCTCCAGGAGTTCCTCATCCTCCTCCACGAAATCCCCTTCCTCCACGATCAGGCGCTTGATCTTGCAGGCTTCAGGGGCATTGGAATAGAACGGCGTATGGCCTGAGTCGGTCCCCTCCAGCAGCACCAAGGCTTCGTCCTCCTCCACTTCCTGGCCTTGGGCTACGAGGACATCGACGACGTATCCCGGCCATTCCGCTCGGATGATCATGGAAACCTCCAAAGTGTGCACAGGAAACCTATGCCCGGTTGGATGCCTTAGCAAGTGCCTAAATGATCGAAGTCCCTCTGCAATGACCTTCTTGCACGCCTTTTTCACAAACCCGGCTTATATCATTGAGGCCTTCCTCGGCTTGACCACCCGCTCTCGCAGAAATCTGAGGAATAGCTTTCATTTGACTGCGTTCGCCATGGGCACCCTCCAGCGATCCTGGGCGCGAGCGTCAGTTCGGCTCTGCGGGCAATGGCCATCGCCTTCTTCATTGCGGAGCCCAAAAAAAGAACCGCGCCTTTCGGTACTCACGTATAACTATAGATGGGCAATTCCCTTCGGGGCTTGCCCAAACGTTCCTTTCTTCCCATTCCCCGGAATCCGACCTCTGCAGGAAGCCCACCTCCCCTTGTTTCACGATTGGCGGAGGGTTTCATGGAGGGATCGAATTCGGGGAGTCCTTAAGGGGCCGAGGCCCCAGGAGATTTCATGAATACCCTGAAGTTCAATCCCACGACCGTAACCCTTGATATGGAAGGGACGCCCCTTACCCTTGAGACCGGCCGCATCGCCAAACAAGCCTCCGGTGCCGTGATCGTCCGCCAGGGCGACACCATGGTGCTCGTCGCCGTCTGCTGCGCCGAACCCCGCGAAGGCATCGATTTCTTTCCCCTGACCGTGGACTACCGCGAGCCAGTCTTCGCCGCAGGCAAAATTCCCGGCGGCTGGTTCAAGCGCGAGGGCAAGCAGACCGGCAAGGAGACTCTCACCAGCCGACTCATCGACCGGCCCCTGCGCCCCCTCTTCGAGGAAGGCTACAACGGCGACACCATGGTCACCGCCCAGGTGCTAAGTTACGACGGCCAGCATGCCCCCGAGGTGCTGGCGATGGTCGGCGCTTCTGCGGCCCTGATCATCAGCGAAATCCCTTTCAACAATCCCGTGGGTGGCGTCCGGGTGGGCCGGGTGAACGGCCAGTTCGTGGTGAATCCCACCACCGACCAGCGAGTCGATAGCGACCTCGATCTGCTCGTCGCTGGCACCGAAGAAGCCCTGGTGATGGTGGAGTGCGGCGCCCAGGAAGTGCAGGAAGCCGATATGGTCAAGGCCCTGGAGTTCGGCCACCAGCAGATCAAGGCCCTGGTGAAGTTGCAGAAAGACCTGCGGGCCAAGGTGGGCAAGACCAAGATGGTCGCCACAAAAAAGGAACTCAATCAGGACGTCTACCAGAAAGTTGCCAGCAAATACGCTGAACGTCTCATGGCCGCCCTCACCATGAAGGTGAAAATTGACAGCTACAAAGTCATCGACGCCCTCAAGAAGGAATGCGTTACCGATTTCACCGCCGAGAAACCCGAATTGAAGGGCGACGTGGTGGCCTCCTACGACCTGCTCAAGGAGAGCCTCTTCCGGAACGCCGTCCTGAAACAGGGCGTCCGTCTGGATGGCCGGAAGTTCGACCAGATCCGCCCCCTCAATATTGAAGTGGGTGTCCTGCCTTCGTCCCACGGCTCTTGCCTCTTCACCCGAGGCGAAACCCAGGCCATGGTCACCACCACGCTGGGCACCATCCAAAACGTGCAAATCATCGACGGCCTGGAAGAGGAATACAAGAAGAAGTTCTATCTGCACGACAACTTCCCCGGCTACAGCGTCGGCGAATGCAAGCCCAATCGCGGCCCCGGCCGCCGCGAGATCGGCCACGGCATGCTGGCGGAACGGGCCCTCATGGCCGTGCTGCCCGATCCCGAGCAGAACCCCTACACCGTGCGGGTGGTCTCCGATATCACCGAGTCCAACGGCTCCAGTTCCATGGCCACCATCTGCGGCGGCACCCTCGCCCTCATGGACGCCGGCATCAAGTTGAAGGCCCCCGTGGCGGGCGTCGCCATGGGCCTGGTCTCCGACGGTGAGAAATTCGTGGTGCTCACGGACATCGCCGGACAGGAAGACCATTACGGCGATATGGACTTCAAGGTCGCCGGCACCGAGCAGGGCATCACCGCCCTGCAGATGGACATCAAGATCGGCGGCATCACCACCGAGATCCTCACCAAGGCACTGGACCAGGCCAAGAAGGGCCGCCTGGAGCTACTGGCGTCCATGGGCGAAGTCCTGGCCGCCCCGCGCGGTGAATTCGCCAAGAACGCCCCGCAGATGCACAGCATCCAACTCCCCAAGGAGAAGATCCGCGACGTCATCGGCAAGGGCGGCGCCATCATTCGCGGCATCATCGAACTCTCCGGCTGCGATGTGAACATCGATGACAACGGCCTCTGTCAGGTCGCAGGTCCCACCCAGGAGAAGCTCCAGATCGCCCTCAAGATGATCGGTGAGCTGATCCAGAGTGCTGAGCCCGGAAAGACCTACCTCGGCCGGGTCGCCAAGGTCGTCGAGTTCGGCGCCTTCGTCACCATCATGCCCGGCATCGACGGCCTCCTGCACGTCTCCGAGATGGCCCCCTATCGGGTCGCCAATCCCGCCGACGAAGTGAGCGAAGGCCAGGAGATCATGGTCAAGTGCCTCTCCGTCGACGAGCGCGGCAAGATCAAGCTCAGCCGCAAAGCCCTGATGCCCGCAGTGGAAGGCCAGGAAGCCCCGGCCGAAGGCGCGACCCCAGAGGGTGGCGAACGACCCCATGAGCACCGACCCCGCAGCCCCCGTGGCCCGCGCGGCCCCCGCCGCAGCGAGTAGCGTTCCCAGCTCTTAGGGGCCGTCGTGAAACCACCTGTACCTCTCAGGTGATTTCGCGGCGGCCCTTTGTACCGGTCCACCACCTGCATGACCCAGTGGTTTTGTGACAACGGCTTATCGGAAAGGCGGGTTCCGACCCGCCTTTCCTTTTTCCGGAGACAAAGGAAAAGCGGCAGGAAGGTTAGTCCTTCCTGCCGCTTTGATCTAGAGAATTGATCTAGATGTCTTCGCCTTCGACTTCGGTCATGCCTTGCAGTTCTTCGACGTGCTGGGCCATGCGGCTGTACTCGTCGTCGAAGTCGTCGGGGCCGATGTTATCGGTGTCGGAAATCTCGGGGTACTGGCCTTCCTCGATCTCCAGGTTGCGGTAGATGTTCATCCCGGTGCCGGCCGGAATCAGTCGGCCCAGAATGACGTTTTCCTTGAGCCCGCGCAGATAATCCACGCGGCCTTCGAGGGCGGCCTCGGTGAGCACTCGGGTCGTCTCCTGGAAGGAGGCGGCGGAGATGAAAGACTCGCTGGTGAGGGCGGCCTTGGTGATGCCCAGGAGCTGCGGCTCGCAGGTGGCGGGGGCGCCACCCTCCTTGATGGTCTGCTCGTTGATCTCCTTGAAGCGGTGCTTGTCCACCTTTTCTTCGACGATCAGGGGGGTGTCGCCCACGTCGGTGATCATGACCCAGCGCATCATCTGCCGGATGATGGTCTCGATGTGCTTGTCGTTGATGGTCACGCCCTGGGCCCGGTAGACCTCCTGGACCTCGTTGACGAGGAAGGCCTGGAGGGCCTTTTCGCCCTGGACCTTGAGCAGATCGTGGGGCGAGACGGCGCCTTCGGTGAGCTTCTCGCCGGCGCGGATCTCATCGCCCTCCTGCACCTGAATGTGCTTGCCGCGGGGGATGAGGTACTCCCCCTTCTCGCCGGTTTCGGCGTTCTCGACGAGGACCTTCTGCTGACCGCGAACACGATTGCCATACTTCACGAGGCCGGTGACTTCGCTGATGATGGCGGGTTCTTTGGGCTTGCGGCCCTCGAAGAGTTCCGTCACGCGGGGCAGACCGCCGGTGATGTCCGACGTCTTGGCCTGCTGGCGGGGGGTCTTGGCGAGTACATCGCCAGCCTGCAACTCCTGCCCGTCTTCCACTTCGATGTAAGCGCCGGTGGGGATGTTGTAGCGCTGCAGCACCTTGTGGTTGTCGCCCTTGATGTTGATGTGCGGGTGCAGCTTGTCGTCGGTGGGATCGATGACCCGCTTGCGGAACCGGCCGGTGATCTGATCCTTCTCTTCCTGATAGCTGCTATTGAGTTCGAATTCCTTGTAGTCGGCGATGCCCGTCTTCTCGCTGATCAGGTAGTCGTTATAGGGATCCCATTCGGCCAGGACGGTCTTGGGCTCCACGTCCTCGCTATCCTTGACGCGGATGGTGGCGCCGGGGGCGACCTTGTAGCGCTCGCGCTCGTTGCCATCCTTGTCGACGACGAGGATGAAGCCGGAGCGGCTGAGGGCCCGGACATCCCCGTTTCGGTCCTCCACGGACTTGATGCCGTCCAGCTTCACGACGCCGTTGATCTGGGCTTCGTGGGTGGACTTCTCGGAGGCGCGGCTGGCCGCGCCGCCCACATGGAAGGTCCGCATGGTGAGCTGGGTGCCGGGTTCACCGATGGACTGGGCGGCGATGACCCCTGCGGCCTCGCCCAGATCCACCAGCTTGCCGGTGGACAGGTTCAGGCCATAGCACATGGCGCAGACGCCACGACGGGCTTCGCAGGTGAGCACGGAACGGATCCGGACGCTGCCGATGCCGGAGGTCTCGATGGTGAAGGCGAGTTCCTCGGAGATGAGCGTGCCGGCGGCGGCGATCACCTGCTTGGAATAGGGGTCCACCACATCTTCCAGGACCACGCGGCCCATGATGCGATCGCGGAGGCGGGAGCGGATAGTGCCATCGCTGTTGACGATGGCGGCCACTTCGATGCCGCCCAGGGTCTCACAGTCCATCTCATTGATGATGACGTCCTGGGCCACATCCACCAGCTTGCGCGTCAGGTAGCCGGAGTCGGCCGTCTTCAGCGCGGTGTCCGCGAGGCCCTTGCGGGCGCCGTGGGTGGAGGTGAAGTATTCCAGAACCGAGAGGCCTTCCTTGAAGTTGGAGCGGATGGGCGTCTCGATGATATCGCCGGAGGGCTTGGCCATGAGGCCACGCATGCCAGCCACCTGCCGGATCTGGGTCTTGGAACCACGGGCTCCGGAGTCGGCCATGATGTAAATCGAGTTGAGATTCAAATCGTTGTCGTTGCGCTTCTCCAACTCCTTCATCATGTCGCTGGCCACCTGCTCGGAGGTCTTGCCCCACACCTCGAGGATGCGGTTGTAGCGCGTAGCGGCGTCCAGCTTGCCTTCGTGGTAGTACTCGTATTCGATGGCCTTCACTTCATCAGCGGCGGCCTTGAGCAGGGCCGGCTTGGTGTCCGGCACGACCAGATCGTCGATACCCACCGACAGCCCTGCCTTCATGGCCCACAGGAAACCGACGTCCTTCATGGCGTCGAGCATCTTGATGGTGACTTCGGGACCGTTGAGCTTGTACGCCCGGTTCACCAGGGATAACAGACCTTCCTTTTTGAGGAGACCATTGATGTAGGGGATCTCATCGGGCAGGGCGCGATTGAAGATCACGCGGCCCACCGTGGTGGTGATGAGCTGGTTCTCGACCCTTTGCGAGGGGCATTCGAAGACCTCCTGCTCGGAGTGCTTCTTGGGATCCTTTTTGTGCCAAGCCTCGGTGTCCACCAGTTCGCCTTTGTGGCGAATCTGGATGATGGCGTGGGTGTCCACGACCTTGGCCTCATGAGCCGCCACCACATCGTTCGCGTTGGCGAAGATCATGCCCTCGCCGAGTCGATTGAGGCGCTTCTTGGTGAGGTAATATCCGCCCAGAACGATGTCCTGGCTGGGCACGACGTTGGGTTTGCCGTTGGCGGGGTTGAGGATGTTCTGGGTCGACATCATCAGCACCCGGGCCTCGATCTGGGCCATGGGGCTCAGGGGCACATGCACGGCCATCTGGTCGCCGTCGAAGTCGGCGTTGAAGGCCGTGCAGACCAGCGGGTGCAGGCGGATGGCTTTGCCTTCCACGAGCACGGGCTGGAAAGCCTGAATGCCCAGGCGATGGAGGGTCGGTGCACGGTTGAGCATGACTGGGTGGTTCTGGATCACCTCGTCCAGCACGTCCCAGACTTCAGGCACGCCCTGCTCGACCATTTCCTTGGCCTGGCGGATCGTGGCCGCGTGGCCTTTGTGCTCGAGCCGGTTGAAGATGAAGGGCTTGAATAGTTCCAGGGCCATCTTCTTGGGCAGGCCGCACTGATGGAGTTTGAGGTCGGGACCCACCACGATGACGGAGCGACCCGAGTAGTCCACGCGTTTGCCGAGCAGGTTCTGGCGGAACCGCCCCTGTTTGCCTTTGAGTGCGTCGGAGAGGGACTTCAGGGGTCGGTTGGAAACACCGCGCAGGAGCCGTCCCCGCTTGCCGTTCTCGAAGAGGGCATCGACCGCTTCCTGGAGCATGCGCTTCTCGTTGCGCACGATGACATCGGGGGCACGCAGCTCGAGGAGTTTCTTCAGTCGGTTGTTGCGGTTGATGACGCGGCGATACAGATCATTGAGGTCGGACGTGGCGAAGCGGCCACCGTCCAGTGGCACCAAGGGACGCAGCTCAGGCGGCAGTACCGGCACCACGTCCAGGATCATCCACTCGGGCTTGTTGCCGCTGCGCTTGAAGGCCTCGGTGACCTTGAGCCGCTTGGCGATCTTCAGGCGCTTCTGGGCGGAGGTCTCGGTCTTCATGAAATGGCGGAGTTCGATGGCCAGGGCCTCGATGTCCACGATCTTGAGCAGTTCCTTGATGGCCTCGGCGCCCATCATGGCCTTGAAGCGCTCGCCGAATTCCAGCTTGTACTCGCGGAACTTGTCCTCTCCGAGTATTTCCTTCTCCTTGAGGGGCGTGTCGCCGGCATCGATGACCGCGTAGGCCTCGAAGTAGAGCACCCGCTCCAGGTCCTTGAGCGGGATGTCCAGCAGGTAGCCGATGCGGCTGGGGACGCCCTTGAAGAACCACACGTGGCTCACCGGAGACGCCAGTTGGATGTGGCCCATGCGCTCCCGGCGGACGGCCTTCTTGGTGACCTCGACGCCGCACTTGTCGCAGACGACGCCCTTGAACTTCTGCCGCTTGTACTTGCCGCACAAGCATTCCCAATCGTTGACGGGGCCAAAGATGCGGGCGCAGAAAAGGCCGTCCCGCTCGGGCTTGAGGCTCCGGTAGTTGATGGTTTCGGGCTTGGTGACCTCGCCGCGGGACCAGGACCGGATCACATCAGGCGAAGCCAGGGTGACCCGGATGCATTCATAGGCGTTGATGTTCTGTTGCTCGGGGAACATGGAAACCTCTCAATTCACTTCTCAATACGCCATAGGGAAGAGCGGGCACGAATGATCGCGGAGATTCCCGCTCAGCCCTCGATCGTGTAGGCCGGTTCCACTATTTCCTGCAGCGGTTCCAGTTCTTCACGGGTAAGCATGGCCACATCGATGCACAGAGCGTTCAGCTCTTTCTTCACCACATTGAATGACTCGGGCAGGCCTGGATCCTTGATGGTCTCGCCCTTGATGATCGCTTGGTAGATCTGGGTCCGGCCATGCATGTCGTCGGACTTGTAGGTGAGGAGTTCCTGCAGCACATGGGCCGCGCCGTAAGCTTCCAGAGCCCACACTTCCATTTCGCCAAAACGCTGCCCGCCAAACTGAGCCTTGCCGCCCAAGGGCTGCTGCGTGATGAGCGAGTAGGGTCCGATGCTCCGGGCATGGATTTTGTTGTCCACCAGATGGTGCAGCTTCAGCATGTAGCTGCAGCCCACCACCACGGGCTGTTCAAAGGCTTCGCCAGTCATGCCGTCGTAGAGCTTTGTCTTGCCGGTGGTGTCCGGACCATAGGGCACGTGGCGATCGGAAAGCCGGTACTGGGACTTGGCTCCGTCACGAGCAAGCTGTTCGTTGATCTTCTTCCGGAGTTCTTCCCTGCGCTTCTCGAGGGCTTTCTTATTGGCCTCAAGGATATCGCCGCGCTCAAGATCCAGCTCGATGCTGCCCAGATCCTTGGCGAAGCCGAGCCACTTCTTGATATCAGCTTCGCGAGCACCGTCGAACACGGGGGTCGAGAAGTGGACGCCCAGCGCCCGACCGGCCCAGCCCAAGTGGGCTTCTAGAATCTGCCCGATGTTCATGCGGGAAGGCACACCCAAGGGGTTCAGCACGATGTCCACGGAGGTGCCATCGGGCAGGTACGGCATGTCCTCGATGGGGAGGATGCGGCTTACCACGCCCTTGTTGCCGTGGCGGCCAGCCATCTTGTCACCCACCTGCAGCTTGCGCTTCACGGCGACGTAGCACTTCACGGTCTTCAAGACGCCGGGCATCAGTTCGTCACCCTTTTCGAGGCGTTCCACGCGCTCATTCAGGATGTCGCGCAGCACCTTCAACTGGCTTTCCGTCTTGTCCAGGATATCGAGCACCTGGGCCTCCAGCCGCTCCTTGCCCGCGGCCACGGTGATCTGGCGGAAGCGCTGGTAGGGCACGGACTCCAGCATGTTCTGGGTGAGCTTCTTGCCCTTGGGCAGCAACTCCTTGCCCTTCTCGTCGGCCAGCAGTTCCGACAGTTCCTTGTTCTTGAGGAGGGCCACGATCTTCTTCTTGGCCTCGGCGCGGATGATCCGCTCCTCGTCCTCAAGATCCTTGTGCCACTTCAGGGTCTGCTCGTGTTCGATCTGCTTGGTGCGGAGATCCTTCTCCTGACCCTTGCGGGTGAAGACCTTCACGTCCACCACGGTGCCTTCGATGCCGGGGCCCACGGTGAGGCTGGCGTCCTTCACATCGCTGGCTTTTTCGCCGAAGATGGCGCGGAGCAGCTTCTCTTCGGGGCTCAGGATGGTCTCGCCCTTGGGCGTGACCTTACCCACCAGAATGTCACCGTGCTTGACCGTGGCGCCGATGCGGATGATGCCGCTTTCGTCGAGGTTCTTGAGCATCTCCTCGCGGATCTGGGGAATGTCGCGGGTGATTTCCTCAGGGCCCAGCTTGGTGTCGCGGGCGTGGACCTCGAATTCCTCGATATGGATGGTGGTGTAGAGATCTTCCTTCACCACGCGCTCAGAGATGAGGATGGCGTCCTCGAAGTTATAGCCCCGCCAGGGCATGTAGGCCACGATGAGGTTACGGCCCAGAGCCAGTTCGCCGCGCTCGGTGCAAGGGCCGTCCGCCAGGATCTGGTCGGCGGCGACGTATTCGCCCTTTTTCACCAGGGGCACCTGGTTGAGGCAGGTGTTCTGGTTGGAGCGGGAGTACTTGATGAGCGTGTAGATGTCCACGCCGCTCTCTTCGCCCTCGGAGTCCGTTTCATCCTCTACGCGCACCACGATGCGGTTGGCGTCCACGGTCTCGACGATGCCGCTGCGGCGACAAAGGACGCAGGCGCCAGAGTCCTTGGCTGCGTAGTATTCCATACCGGTACCGACGATGGGAGCTTCGGTCCGAACCAGGGGCACGGCTTGGCGCTGCATGTTGGCGCCCATGAGGGCCCGGTTGGCGTCGTCGTTCTCGAGGAAGGGAATCAGTGAGGCCGCAACGGAAACCACCTGCTTCGGACTCACGTCCATGAGGGTGACCTTCTCGCGCTCGACGGTCTTGGTCTCACCGGCCATTCGGGCGGTGACGGTTTCTTC